>JBEINZ010000229.1:0-4926 GCA_040377825.1 Hyphomicrobiales bacterium
CCTAGGGGATGCCTTTGAGGCAGTATCATGCCGGACGAGAACAATGACGCCGAATGGACCCATACGAGTGGAAAATCATTCGGACGGGTCTGAGCGACGTCCTTTTCAAGTTCCCAACTCTTCGAACATCGCCCGCAAAAAATGAAAAAACCGCGCCGCTCATGGTGCGGCACGGTCGCGATATTCATCCATGCAAACCTAAACAGCAACCGCTGTCAGCGCTTCGGTGCAACCGGCTTGCTCGGAAGGAGGCCTTCACGCTGAGCCCGCTTGCGCGCCAACTTGCGAGCACGACGAACGGCTTCCGCCTTCTCACGCGCCTTTTTCTCGGAGGGCTTCTCGTAATGACCGCGAAGCTTCATTTCGCGGAAGATGCCCTCGCGCTGCATCTTTTTCTTGAGCGCCTTTAGAGCTTGGTCGACGTTATTGTCGCGAACGAGAACCTGCACGCGTTCGATCCCCTGTCGAATGACATCTGGAGTTGAGTTGTTTTGGGCTTTGAATCAACGCGCCAGCTTTGCAGTCGGCGAAACAAAACCCTGCGCCGCTTTCGCGTCGCTGACAGTGATCGATAGTTAGCAGACTAGCTGCCACCTGTCCACCACGCTTCGCAATCAAACGGCCGATCCGATACACCAGATTTAGCCATCGACCATTCGTGCGAGGATTGAATAGTCGCATTAGCGGAAAGCTAGTCCTTGCAAACCGAGCACTACCCAGCCGATTAGAGCCCGAAGCCCTTGAACTTATTGTTGAATTTCGAGATGCGCCCGCCACGATCCATCAGCTGTTGCGAGCCACCAGTCCAAGCAGGATGAACCTTGGGATCGATATCGAGGTTCAGCGTCTCGCCTTCCTTTCCGTAGGTCGAGCGCGTCAGGTACTCGGTACCGTCGGTCATGACGACCTTGATCATGTGGTAGTCGGGGTGGATACCCTGCTTCATAGGAGATTTCCTCGGTCAACGACATCAAACTAGGAGTGGCGGCGTTAGACGAAGCCAATTCGCAAAGCGATCGCCTAAGCCGCCAAACCGATAAGATTGCAGCCTCTCATTCGGCACGGGATATAGCCCAACGCTGTCAACCGCACAAGCAAATGTGCATCCTTTGTCACGCGGTCCGGCGATGTCTGGGCCTTTGAACTCGCTCTTGCTCCGTCGTCGAATTCACGCCATGAGCCATGCCGTGGGCGGTCTTGTTCCAGCGATGCGGATCGCGAACAAGTTCGATGAGCGCCAAAATGGCCGCCATCGACTGTAAGATCCAGTAAAACGGCATCGTTGGTATGTCTACGGCAAGGCGGGCGATGTGCGGTGCTCGTTGAATGCTGAGCGCGAGCGCGATTGCACCCAAAAGACCGAAAATCCATGATGCAAGAAAAGCATATAAAACAAGTTGACCTATGAGATCACGAGGAGAGAACAGCGGCGGTAGCCCGAGTAGCCCTGAAACAAGGCCAATCATGCTGGTAGGATGAATAAATGTTGAGAGGACCTGACCTATCATCAGAAGTTGGAAGAGTACGAAATCAACAAAGCCGAGTTCGGCCAAGAGCTGTCCGGGGCGACGCATGTGGACAAGCCAAGTCTGATACCAGCCCTTTATCCAACGGGTCCGTTGACCAAACCATGCGCCGAGCTTTAAAGGCGCTTCCTCTCGCGTGCGGCTTGCGATAACGCCGATACGGCCGCCCGCGCGAACGAGCCGTACCGCGAGATCGGCATCTTCGGTCACATTATGCGGATCCCAAGGCCCGACCGCACGCAATGCATCACACCGAAAGTGGTTAGATGTACCGCCGATTGGAAAAAACAGACCGCGTGCGGCCAGCCAAGGCAATAGACCTTCAAAAAGCATCGCGTATTCAAGTGAGAACTGCCGTGAGAGCCAAGGGCGAGCGTCGGGCGGATGATCTATAACCAATGCCGCCTGTACGCAGACCAGATTTGCCGGACCATTGGCGAACGCTTCCGCCGCGCGGCGGAGTTGATTCGGATCTGGCCGATCCTCGGCATCGAAGACGGTGACATAGTCGGCGTCGACCATCGCCAAGGCAAAGTTCAGGGCCTTTGGCTTGGTCCTCGGGCTCGAAGGTGGGACCACCACAACATCAAAGCCTGCCTGCCGCGCGAGTGCGGACGCAGCTTTGCGCGTCTCGTGATCGTCGCCCTCCACGATCAGCTTCACGTCGAGACGATCGGTGGGATAATCGAGCCGACAAAGCGATGAAACGAGCAGAGGGAGGCTCTCGGCTTCGCGATAGAGCGGAACCAGAACCGTAAAGCGTGGAAGGTCATGATCTTCCAGTGGTCGTCCGGATGGGATTGGCGCAGCTTCAAGAGCGGCGGAAAGGCGGATCACTCCAATCGCCAAAAAGATCGGCAAAAACACTACGCCAAAGACCGGAACGCCCAGACCCTCTGACAGCACTAAGTCTACCAACATCAACAGACCCGATGTTACAATGAGCATCGGGATTGATAATGAAATGGATGCCGCTGACTGTGTCGCGTCCCTATCCCGAATGGCACCGGTTGCATATCGCGTGAGTGATGAGGCATGGCGCCTAGCAAGCGCCTGCCGAATTGCCTGCGGCGTCGCGATTACCAAGCGCTCGGCAAAGTCGGGATTTGCAGCAATCTGATCAGAAAGAAATTCAATCTGATCGGCACGTGGGGCGACAGCGACAATCGATGGGTGCCCGCTCAACACCAGATGGCGCAGCCTCAGAAATGCCACGGGAGGCACACCGTCCGTTTCAGCGTTGGCGTCGACTTGCAAGACCGCAGCGAACCGCAACCCAAGGGCGGCGGCAAGACTTCGCGCCCAAAACTCTGGATCAAGTCTCCGATCCGTTATGAGGATATCAGCCACGCCCACATTCTGAACTCGCGACTTGGCGAGAGCCATGTCAAGCAGACGAGATGGAAACCCGCACTCCAGCAATATCCTTGCGTCCAGCGGCAAGGCATCGCGCCCATCCGAACCATTAAACATCGGGCCCGTTGGAAATACCGAGCGCAAGAGCCCGGTCCCAACACTCTCAATCGGAATCCTAGCCGGAACTGGGGCGTCCACTGGACCGATCGTTTCGACACCCAAATCGACGGCCGCCGGACTTCGTTTCGACAGATTGGACATGGGCCTTTCTCTCCCGGTCGACGTCGCCTAAGTTCGTTTCGACGGCGCCGACCGGGCCGCGAAAACGCGGCCAAACGACCGAGCTTCGCAACCATGATTCCCGTTTTGATTGAAAAAGTCCCTGGAAAAAAGACGGAATCTTTTGCCGTCAAGACTTCACGATCGGTATTTTTTCTAGGTGTCACTGTAGTATTAGTTGTATCAAGCATGCTGCCGGCCGTGGCTCAAAGAATTGAGCAACGCAACACCGCGCCCACAGCTTTACAGAGTAGCGCACCAGCATTACCAAACTTCTGGGATCCCCGATCCCGGCCGGAAAAGCCTGCCGGCGACCTTGGAAACATCCGTTTTTTGACCAGTGGTGATTTTCCGCCATTTAACTTTCTTGATTCCAGCGGTCGCCTGACTGGCTTTAACGTCGACCTTGCTCGGGCCATTTGTGAGGAGCTGAAGGCGACCTGCACAATCCAGATGCGCCCATTCGAGGATTTGGTTTCCGCGCTGACAGACCGGCGCGGCGATGCTGTCATAGCAGGCCTAGCCTACCCACCGGAACTGCGAGCGAAGGTAGACATCTCATCCGTTTATCTCACCGCTCCAGGGCGGTTCATTGCTCCAAATGGGACCAGCTTGATAGCAACGCCAGAGGGGCTGGCGGGGCGCTGGATATCGGTTGTGTCCGGCAGTGCACATGAAGCCTTCATGCTCGATCATTTCGACGGTGCCCGACTAGTCGCTTATCCGAACGAGGCCTCGGCCCGAAACGCGCTGCGTGATGGAACTGTCGACGTCCATTTCGGCGATGCGATCGGACTGGCATTTTGGCTTGCTGGAGAAGCGAGCCATCGCTGCTGTCGCTTTCTTGGCGATCTGTATCTCGATAGTGCGTATTTTGGGGACGGTTTTCGGATCGCGGTTGCCAAGGGCAACAGAAAGCTCCGCCAAGCGCTCGACTATGCATTGCCGCGGCTTGCCGAGAGCGGGATGCTTTCGGAGCTCTACCTTCGATATTTCCCAATAGGCTATTACTGACGAGGCCAACCGGTTTCGTCGCACGACCGATGGCTCGCGCAGATCCCGAGCGGATGTTGCGGCCCTATATCTTTTTTCGGCGCCAAGAACCATACACACGGCGGGCGAATGTCGCCGGATCATTGGGAGAGTGAGCCTTGACGGAATTGCGTTGGAACCTGCCGGCGGCGCCGGCCGTGGCAACCGTCGCGCTCGCGCACGGCGCCGGCGCCGGTTGGGACGCGGCCTTCATGACGCGCATGGCGGAAGCGCTCGCCGTCGAAGGGATTGCGGTAGCCCGCTTTCAGTTCGGCTACATGGCTCGGCGCGCCGAGGGCGGAAAGGCCGCGCCCCCGCCCGCCGCCGAGCGCCTAGTGAAGGAATATCGCACCGCTCTCGAAGCGATTGCAGCCGCCCCGGAAGCCGTTGGACCCATTCTTGCCGCAGGCAAATCCCTTGGCGGCCGCGTTGCCGCGATGACGGCGAACGAGCCGCTTGGCGACCGCGTGGCCGGGGTGATTTGTCTCGGCTACCCATTTCATCCTCCCGGACAGCCGGAACTCCCGCGCCTCGCGCCGCTCGCCAATGTGGTCCTGCCGACTCTGGTCCTTCAAGGCGAGCGCGACGAGTTCGGCAACCGCGGCGAAGTCGAGGGCTATGACATTGGGACTCACGCCCGCGTGGTGTTCCTCGAGGATGGAAACCACGACTTCGGCCCGCGTGGTCAATCTCCTGCCACACTTCGAGGAAACATCAGCTTAGCAGCGGTCGA
>JBEINZ010000131.1:0-8788 GCA_040377825.1 Hyphomicrobiales bacterium
CGAGGACTACACGCACCGCGTTCGCCGGTGGCTATAGCCCATCTTTGATGTCCGCCGCGCCGCATCGGCCATTTCGGGTCCGGCCGACAGCGCGGATAAGTTCCTCCCGCTGTCTGTTCTTTCCCTTGCGGTTCCCACGCGGCGGGAGCAATCTCCGGCCGTCTCGATCCCTCCATCACGGTGTTCCCAATGACCAAGAGCCTGGACCGGAAGCTGGAGCGCATTCGCGCCGGGCTTTACACGCCGTCCGATTTCATCATCGCCGACGCCAAGGACGGCGACATGGGTTTCGGGCTGACGGCGCCGGGGCCGCGACGCGGAGCTCATGGCACATTTACCAATGATCTGAAAACCAAGGCAGAGTATCTCGACGCCATGCGCGCCATGGTGCGATCCGCCGCGGTCGACATCATGCTGACCTCGGCCTCGGTTGCCGAGACCTTGGCGGGCGAGGGGCTCTATGACGAAAGCCCGGTCACCCCAGCGATCCGATTGAACGACACGACCGACATTTGGAATTGCCGGCACACGCGCTATCTTGCGGCGCCGTCGCGGCCGTTCCGCTCCGCCCGGCCGGCGCAAGCGCGGGCCTTCGCCGATCTCGGGCTTTACTCGGTCACCTTCTCCAACGATGTGGAGCGCGATCTCGCCTCGCTCGAGGCCTATGCCGAATTCCGGCAAGAGGCGACGGCGGCTGGAATGCGCCATTTCCTTGAGGTCTTCAATCCGAATCCGTTGCTCGACATCGGCGTACCCACCGGCGAAATCGGCAACTACGTCAATGATTGCATCGTGCGCGGGCTCGCCGGCGTCGTCTCCGCGGAGCGGCCGGCCTTCTTGAAGATCGCCTATAACGGCCCCCGCGCCATGGAGGAACTGGCCGCTTACGATCCGTCGGGCCTGATCGTCGGCATTCTCGGCGGGGCGAAGGGAACGACGCGCGACACGTTCGAGTTGATCTCGCAGGCCGAACGTCACGGCGCGCGCGTCGCGCTCTTCGGGCGGAAAATCAACTTGGCGGAATCACCCGATGATCTCGTCGCGCTGATGCGGCAGGTCGTCGCCGGCGCGATCAAGCCGGTGGATGCGGTCGACGCCTATCATCATGCGCTTGCCAATCACGGCATTCGGCCGGACCGCGCGCTGGAGGACGATCGGCAAATCACCGATCCCGTGCTCGCCCATGGCTAAGGGGCGCTCGGGCGTCATCGCCGCTGGGTCATGGCTGGTCGATCGTAACAAGACGATCGATGCTTGGCCGGCGGAAGAAACCGTCGCGGAGATCCTGGATGAACGGCACGAGGGCGGCGGCGCTGGCTTCAACATGGCCGTTGATCTAAGACGCCTCGGCGCGACCTTCCCGATTGCTGCCATGGGGTTGATCGGCGACGACGCGGAAGGCCGGTTCCTCGTGGCCGCCGCGGCGGCCCACGGCATAGATACCGCAAAACTGTGCGTGACGAGCGATGCGCCGACCGCCGCGACCGACGTCATGTCTTCTCGCGCGACCGGCAAGCGGACGTTCTTCCATACCCAAGGCACGCATGCCCTGATGGGCCCCGACATTTTTGAGTTCGATGACAGCCGGGCGAAGTATCTCCATCTCGGCATGCCCTGCATCCATCGGCGTCTTGACGCCGCGAACGGCACGGACCCCAACGGTTGGGTCACGATCTTGAAGCGGGCGGGCGCGGCGGGGCTGAAGCGAAACATGGAGATCCCGTCCGTCTCCCGCGCACGGATCGCGGAGGTGGTTGGTCCTTGCCTGCCGCATCTCGATTTTTTGATCGTCAATGAATACGAGATCGGCGCGCTTGCGGGCATCGAGACGGAGAGGGATGGTGTTGCTGATCCCGCCGCCTGTCGGCGCGCGGCGGAGCGGACAATCGCGCTCGGCGTTCGCGATCTGGCCGTCGTGCATTTTCCCGGCGGGGCCATCGCCGTCACCCGCGATGGCGACACCGTAGCGCAACCCTCTGTTCGTGTGCCGCCCTGCGTGATCCAGGGCACAAACGGCGCCGGGGACGCCTTCGCCGCCGGATTGCTCTTGACGCTGCATGACGGTGGCGCCCTTTCCGATGGCCTCGTGCTTGGTCATGCCGCCGCCGCCGCCAGCCTTAGGGCGGTGTCGACGATCGGCGCGGTTGAAGCCGCTCATGCCTGCCGCGCGCTCGCGCAAGGTTGGGGCTGGCGAGACGACTTCTCGGTTTGAGACAGTCAATCCGCGCGGCCGCGATTGCGGCCCACCGGATGATTGGCCTTAATGTTCTCAGCCGCGAGCCGGGCGGTTTCCTGAACGCGAGCGGCGCGTGTCTCGGTGCGTTTGGCCGATTTTATCCATTCGAGGATCCCTCGCCGGGACGAGCGACTGAAAGCGGCGAAATAGCGCTCGGTCTCGGGCCGTGCGGCGAGCGCGGCCGCAAGATCCGGCGGCACTTCCAGCATCTCGACGTCATCGAGAATGGTCCAAGTGCCATCGGCGCGGGCTGCCTCAATAGCGGCCATCTCGGCCGGCATCATCAGCCCGGTGGCAATCATGCGTTCCGCGCGTGCCTTGTTGATCGCGGACCATGCACTTCCCGAACGTCTCGGCGAGAGACGGAGCATGGTGCGGGTCTCGTCAAGCTTGCGCGGCAACTATCGATCCAGCCGAGGCAAATCGCCTCTTCAACGATATAGACGGTCGACACGTGTAGGCCGCCGCTCGATTTGCGCAACGTCACAAGCTAGATGCTTTCCGTCTGCCGATGGTTCTCGACGAGCTTGGCCCGCCACATGGCGCGGCGCTTTATCTCGACCATCTGATGGTCTGGCTTCACGGCGAAGACCTTCACCGGTAGAATTTGCGGCGAAACAACCTTCAGTTACAACGCTCGGTTGTGCGCTTCGTTGGAAACGTCGCCGCAGGCATCGGCGATGACGTAAACGTCGAAGCCCTGATCAAGGGCCGAGACTGCCGGTCCAACAATACAAACCGACGTCCATAAGCCTGCAAGGACGATCTTCGACTTGCCGATCGCATTGACCTTGTCGGTGATGCGGCCGTCTTCCCAGCTGTTCATTGACGTGCGGTCGATTATTTCCGCCGTTGGAAATACCTCGCGTATTTCGTCGAACATCGGCCCAGAGAATGTCTTCTCGGCCACGGTCGTCAAAACCGTGGAGACCCCGAAACCCGCAGCGGCCTTGGCGACCATTGCAGCATTATTTCGTAGGGAAACCGGATCGATCGAATTCGTCGCAAACGCCATCTGGGGCTGATGGTCAATCATGATGAGCGTGTGGTTTTTCGGGTCGAGGAGCGATTTTCCCGGCGTCGATGTTGCTTGAGCCATGACACAAATCCTGTCTCTGTTCAGCGGTATGAGGCTATGAATTTCAATCTTAGAATGTTTTTTGCTTACAAGTTGTCTTACAATGAATAAGCGTAGAACATAGCAAGGGCCATTTTTGGGTGTCGTGAAAGGCTTTATTTTTTTGCAACGGAATCGATGATTGGATCTCATTGCAATCGAATACTATCCTCTGCGGTTAGCTACTCCCAGTTTCTGAATTTCGCCAGCCGCAGGCCTGCCCCGTATCATTCGCGTCATGCCGTATAGACTTTCAATACTTGACTCGGCCTTCGGGCGGGAGGGTCTTGCCCGAGATAAGCCCCCGGTCGTTATGCCGTCCATCGTATCGGTCAATGCCGTCGGGAACTTGCGGAGCGATGGGCCATTGTTAAGGGCGCGCGGTCTTGAGCCAAACATCGCCGAAATAGGCGAAGAGCGCCCATGACAAAGGCCGGGAAAAGCAGTGCGAAGTTGATCGTGTTGGGAACCCGATCTTAGAGCATTTCTCGATCGGATGTGTACATCCGATTGTCAAATGCCGGCTCAAGGCCGGCCTTCGCGCTAATTCGGGAGAACGTGATGGAAACGGCGGCCGAAATCGACTTCCTGGGCATGGAACCCGAACCGCGCCCGCGACAACTCGTGCATGAGGAACTGGACATGCTCGAGCGCCGTTTCGGTCGGATCACCGCGGCCCGTGTGGTGGTGAAGTCGCCGAGCGAGCATCACCGCAGCGGCGGGCTCTACGAAGTGAACATTCACCTCCTACTGCCCGGTGGTCGCGCGGTGGAGGTCGCGCGAACCGCGACCGAGGACGAACGGCATGCCGACATCCATTTTGCCATCCACGATGCATTCAGACGCGCCCGTCGCCGCCTGCAGGACAATGTGCGCCGCATGCGTGGGAAGGTTAAGTCGCATGAGCCTTCCCCGGTCGGCACGGTGGTACGACTAGACCAAGCCTCGGGCTTTGGATTCTTACAAACGCGCGATGGCCGCGAAATCTATTTCAATGCCCACAGCGTTCTCGATGACGGCTTCCGGACGTTGGAGCTTGGTGCGCGGGTCTACTTTCATGAGGAGGAAGGCGAGAAGGGAGCACAGGCGAGCACCGTGAGGATCATGGGTAAGCACGGCCTTTTGTGAGGAGTGGCGATCAATGCCGCGCTTGTTACGAGAGCATTGCTGATCGCCTTGACTGGCCCCGAGCCCGACGCGGCCTTATCGGCGATCTTGGAAAACAGAGCCGCCGCAGGCGTTTACAGGGTGGACATCGAAGTCAAGAAAGGCAGTGAGCGGGTCCGGCCTCAATCTACTTTTGCCAGATCGTATCCACGAATGGCCAGCCTGTATGGCAGGAGCGTCGGCAGGCCAGCCAAACCCGCGCCCAATCGCTCGACGGCCGATAGGATGGCGCCACCATAAGCCTCATAGGGTATGCCGACCGACGTCAGCCAGGGCGCGATCCAATCGTTCAGCGGACTGTCGTCGAACCCCGTGACGAGGCAATGATCGGGGACCTTGACACCCTCCTCGCCCAACCGCCGATATACCCCATAGGCAATTAGATCGGACAAGCAAACGATGGCGTCGGGCCGTTCCCCGTGGTTTGCCGCGAGGAGCTTCGAGGCGGCCTCATGTCCGATGCGCAGATGGTCGAGCGCGTCTGAGGCAATGCGTCGGATGGAAGCCGGGTCGCCGCCGGACGAAAACCAAGCGTTCAGAAAGCCGTCAATCCGATCCGCCGTCGCCGACGACGTCCGCGCCGAATGAACGAGCCCAACGAAGCGAGCGCCGCGCCGGCGCACGATCTCTGCGACGGCCGCGCCGGCCGCGCGGTTGTCGATGCCGACGAACGGCGCCGGACCGGCGCTCGGCTCCGGCGGCGCGCGGCGATTGACGAAAACGAGTGGTTCGCCGGCGCTGCGAAACGCGGAAAGCTCGCGGCTCGGCACTGCGCCGAGAAGCACGATCGCTCGTGCGAATTGCGCGCGCATTTCAAGCAGATACTCGTCCTGAAGTTCGGGGCGGTCATGCGTGTCGCACAGCACCATCACCAATCCGGCCCAGCGCAAAGCGGCTTCGGTTGACGCAGCGATCGCCGCCATGGCCGGGTTGGCGAGATTGGCTGCAAGCACGGCGACCAACCTGCTTTCGCCCCGCCGCAACGCGCGCCCGACGCTGCCAGGACGGTATCCCAGTTCCGCTATTGCTCGATGAACGCGCTCAACGGTTTCAGACGAAGCCTTATTGGCCACGCCATTCACGACGCGCGATACCGTTGCGATCGAAACGCCAGCGCGGACCGCAACATCCGAAATGGATGCGGACCTTGTAGCGTATTTACGCAAGGGATGAGCATTTCGTTCCGTCATCGCCTTCCTCGACGCTCGAAAATCGGTTCCTTCCGACGGAATCGATTTGCGAACTTCCTCTACCTCGGATAGGCTTTCAAGGTAAACGTTTTCCCAATCCAAGGCGAGCCCCGAGCTCGCTCCGAGGAAACGCACGGGAGGAAGCCTCATGATCTGGAAAGCCCCAATTCTCGGGGCCGCGACGGCATTCGCGGTCCTTGCCAATGTCGCCGCCGTCTCCGCTCAGGAATTGGTCGTCTGGCACGATCTTGGCGACAACGGCATCAAGTGGTTCGACGCTCTCGGCAAGGAATTCGCCAAGACTCGGCCGGGCGTGACTGTAAAATCCGTAAACTATCCGACCGACCAGTGGTTTGGAAAAGTGATCGGCGCCCTCAATACGGATACGGCGCCTGATCTGATTTTCAACAATTACGAGCGTGTGATCCGCATCCAGGCGCAGACCGATAAGGTTTCCGACTTAAAGCCGGCGCTCGACAGCATCGACGATAAGGCGTTCCTCTCCGCGGACGACCTGCGCGTTGCGACCTT
The DNA here is from genome assembly GCA_040377825.1 of Hyphomicrobiales bacterium. Classification (GTDB taxonomy): domain Bacteria; phylum Pseudomonadota; class Alphaproteobacteria; order Rhizobiales; family Ancalomicrobiaceae; genus JBEINZ01. The sequence continues at coordinate 6,242 of JBEINZ010000131.1, forward strand.
CGGCGGCAAGACGATCATTCTGCCGATCCAGCGCGTCCAAATGGCCTTTGGCGTGCGCAAGAGTTGGCTCGACAAGGTCGGCGAGACCTCCCAGCGACCTGGGGCGACGTCCAGCGCGTCGCGGTGAAGTTCCGCGAAGGCGACCCGGACGGCAACGGCAAAGCCGATACGTTCGGTCTGGCACTCGAAGCCGCCAAGCCGCGCGATCTGATCCATATCCTCGATCTGTTCATGTTCGGGTCCGGACTCCGGCACACGCTGATTGACCCGGCGGGTACCATCATGGTCGACGAGCCGGCGCACGCGAAGGTGCTGGAAGAATTCCTCAAGACCTACACAAGCTACGGCTACGTGGCGCCCGATACGGTCAACCATTCGTTCCCCGAGATGTATCAGGTGATCGAAGGCGGACGCGGCGGGATGTTCCGTGTCGGCGATTGGAACGTGAAAAAGTGGGACTCGGTGGCCATCAAGGGCGACTTCGTCGTCGGTCCCTGGCCGAAGTTCGACGATAGCCGCCAGAATGCGGTTGTGATCGGCGGCATGCGCGGAATCGCGGTGCCGACCAACTCGCCGAACAAGGCATTGGCGACTGATTTCGCCAAGTTCATGCTGTCCAAGCCGGCGCAGCAGCTTTCGCTGGAAACCGTCGGTTCCGGCGTGCGCAAGGATCTTGACGGTTCGGCGCTCAGCGAACGCGGCCAGCAATTCGTGAAGGCGAATTGGGCGCTCGCCGCCTACGACTTCCCGGAATCCGTGCATCCGTTCTACGCGGAGCTTGAAGCGGCCTATCACCGCAAGCTCCTATCGGGCATCACGAATCCGCCCGCGGACTGGAAGGTCTTCATCGCGGAGACCGCCAATGAAATGCGCGACCTCGCCAAGAAGCTTGCCGCGAAATAAACGGACGAAGGGCTGGCCCACGCGAGCCAGCCCTCTCCAATGATGTCGGACGTTCGCGACCTAGAGCATTTTTCAATCGGATAGAATCATCCGATCGACAAGGAATTGTTCCAGTTTCAAGAACTTGAGCTGGTCCTTTTCGTTCGGATCAAAGCGACCCGAACGAAAAGGACCGGCTCTAAGTCCCAAACCTTTGGAAGCGGGACGCAAGCGAGCGAGTTTCGGGAGCTTTTCATGGCCGAAGTCGCGTTATCGGTTTCCGTGGCCCCAAGAGCGAGCCTCGATCGCAGGTTCGTCTTCTTCCTGTTTGCGTTGCCGTTTGCCGCTCTGACGATCTTGTTCGGCCTCTGGCCGATTCTGCTGTCGATCCAGGTCTCGTTCACAAGTTCGGCGACCGCACTGAGGCCGTCGCCAACTTACGTCGGCTTGGCCAACTACATCTCGGTCCTGACCGACCCGATCTTTATTGCTTCGCTTTGGCGAACCCTGCTCTATACAGTAATGGCGGTCGCCGTCAACGTTGGCTTCGCGCTCGCCTACGCCATGCTGCTGCATTCCGCGCTGCTTAAGCGGGGTCGAACTTTCTTTAAGGTAGCGGTGTTCTTGCCGGTCGTCACCCCAGATGTCGCCGGCTACGTCGTCTGGCGCTGGATCTACGACCAAAGCTTTGGTGCGTTGAACGCCGGCCTCGCTCTCGTCGGCCTGCCGGCTTTCGGCGGGATCGCTTCCCCGAACACGGTGATGATCGCGATCTTGCTCGCCGAGCTCTGGCATCACGCGGGCTTTTACATTGTTATCTTCCTCGCCAATCTGGCGATTTGCGAAAAAAGCCTTGAAGAAGCCGCCGCGATCGACGGCGCCACGCCCTGGCAGATTCAGCTCTACGTTATTCTCCCGCAGCTGAGGCCGGCTATCCTGATCAACACCGTCTACGCGGTGATTCAGTTCCTGAAAACATTTACCGTCATCGTGGTCATGACCAAGGGTGGGCCGAACGAGTATACGAATTTCATCAGCTACTATGCCTATCAACTGTTCGACCAAGGTCGTTACGGTGAGGCAACGGCCATGGCGACGATTCTCTTCGTGATCGTGGCTGCCTTCGCCGCTCTGACCTTTCGGATCAATGCCGCAGCCGGGAGAGAAGCGCGATGACTTCGACACGTCCCGTGGCAGCGACGGTGGCCTACGCCGTTGCGATCCTGGTCAGTCTTCTGTTCATTTATCCCTATTGGTGGATGCTGCTCGGTGCGTTCCGGTCGGCTGAAAACGTCTTGACGGAGCCGCTGCGACTATGGCCAGAGCGGTTCGATATGGCTGGACTTTCCGCGATTGCCACCATCAGCGGCGTGCCATTGTGGCGGTATCTAGCGAATTCGATCGTTATAACCGGTCTCTCGACAGTTCTCGCGGTCGCCATCTCCGCGCTCGGCGCCTATGCTTTGACGCGCCGGCGAGAGTCGAGGATCTTTCGCTTGCTCCGCGCCGGTTTTCTACTATCGATCATGTATCCGGCGACGCTCTTGGTCATCCCGGTCTATCTTGTCATGTATAAGCTGGGACTTCTGGGCAGCTATACCGGCATCATCCTTTTCCTTGCCCTGGGGCCGATCCAATTCTTCCTGTTCGAGCAGTTTTTCCGAG
>JBEINZ010000069.1:0-12280 GCA_040377825.1 Hyphomicrobiales bacterium
GGCAAGGTCAAGGAAATCTGGTCGTTCCGACGCTCCAACTACTTCGAACATGTCGGCAACGAGGTGAAATCGGCCGCCCAGGGAGTCGGACTGCAGGATCTCTCGGCTTTCGGCAAAACGCTTGTTTCCGGGCCGGGCGCGCGGGCTTGGCTCGACTCAATCTTGGCAAATCGGATTCCGAAGCGCGGCCGCATCGCGCTCTGCCATTTGCTGACAAGCAAGGGCGGCGTGCTCAGCGAATTCACGCTCTATGAGTCGAGCCCGGGAACGTTCTACCTCGTCTCCGCAGGCGGCCTGGAGCGACACGATCAGGATGTGCTGCGCCGACTGCTTCCGGCTGACGGCAGCGTTCGGCTCGACCCGATCACGACAAGCCGGGGTGTGCTCGCTTTGGTCGGCCCGCGCTCGCGCGAGGTGCTGCAAAAGCTGACCGACACGGACCTTTCTAGCGGCGCATTCCCCTGGCTCACGGGGAAGCGAGTCTCGGTCGGCCATGTCGTGGTGGACGCGTTGCGTATCAATTTCGTCGGCGAACTCGGCTTTGAGCTGCATCACCCGATCGAGATGCAGAACACCCTGTTCGACCTCCTGATGGAAGCCGGCCGCGCCGCCGGCATCAAGCCGTACGGCGTACGGGCCATGATGAGCATGGCGCTGGAGAAATCCTACCGGAACGTCGGACGCGAGATGTCAATCGAGTACTCGGCTTACGAATCCGGGTTGGACCGCTTCGTGCACCCCAACAAGGGTGCCTTCATCGGCCGCGACGCGCTCGTAACCGGACGCGAAAAGGGCTATGCGAACCGCTTCGTGACACTGGAAGTGCAGGGCGTCACGGATTGCGATGCGCGCGGCAACGAGCCGATCCTGCTCAATGGCGCGTTGGTCGGCCGCTGCACGTCGGGCGGCTTCGGTTGGCGGGTCGACAAGTCGCTCGCGCTTGGCATGATCCGGCCGGATCTCGGCGAGGTCGGAGTCGAGGTCGATGTCTCGATCCTCGGCAAGCCACATCGAGCGCGCGTCATTGCCGAAAGCCCTTTCGATCCCGAGAACGCGCGGCTTCGCGCCTGAGGACAGAATGCCGGACCTTACAATCATCTATTGGCGCGATATCCCGGCGCAAGTCATGGTCGGCTCGGGCCGGCGCGCGGTGAAGCGCGAGTTGCCCGAGCGCTTTCAGGTCGCCATCGACATGGCGGCGATGCGCGGCGGCGCGCGCGATACGGACGCCTATCTCGCGGATTGGCGAAAAGTCCCATCGGGCACCCGTGAGGGCGAGGCAGAAACGGTGGTAGCCGCCGCCGCCGCCGAAATTGAGTCGGCTTATGATTCTGAACGACTCCGCCGCTTGGTGGAAGCTGGCGGCAGGGAGGCCTGATCCATTGCCGTCATCCGCGCGCGTCCCCGCCGCCTTTGAGCCCGCCGGCAAGTCGCCGCGCGATGGCCGCCGTTTTGCGCTGCGCTTTTGGTCGATCCGCCATGCACGCCGCCTTGAGAGCTTTTATGCTGCCTTCGAGCGTACGATCGTCAGCCTCGCGCCGCTTGCCGCCAAGATCGGCTTCGCACGGTTGGAGCGCCCTATCGCGGCATTGGAACGCGCCACCAAGGGCGCGCTGTTCGATTGCCGGATGTGCGGGCAATGCGTACTTTCGTCGACCGGCATGTCCTGCCCGATGAATTGCCCGAAGAACTTACGGAACGGCCCGTGCGGCGGCGTGCGCGCGGACGGCAATTGCGAGGTTTATCCGGAGATGCCCTGCGTCTGGGTGAAGGCCTGGGAGGGCAGCTTGGTGATGGCGGAGGGCTCACGCATTGGCGACGTCCAGCCGCCGGTCGATCATCGGCTTAAGGGCCGCTCGTCATGGCTTGCCGTAATGCGCGAGAAGGGCCTGCCGGCGCCACCTCCGCCCAAGCCCAAGGCCTGAGCCGATGGCCCCGCGCGTTCATCCGCATGACATCGGCGAAAATCCCTGGGATCCACTGCCGGATCTGCCCGGCCATACGTCGCGCGGCCGGCTGGAGCGCGTGCTCCGGCGCGGTGAATTCGCGGTGACCGCCGAACTCAATCCGCCGGATTCGGCCAATCCCGACGACGTCTATGAGCGTGCGAAAGTCTTCGAAGGCTGGGTCGACGGCATCAACGCGACCGACGGTTCGGGCGCCAATTGCCACATGTCTTCCGTGGCAATCTGTGCCCTGATGACACGCATTGGCTACGCACCGGTGCTGCAGATCTCCTGCCGCGACTACAACCGCATCGCCATTCAGGGCAACGTGCTCGGCGCCTCCGCGCTCGGCGTTTGCAACATCCTCTGCCTGACCGGCGACGGCGTGCAAACCGGCGATCATCCGGAGGCAAAGCCGGTCTTTGATCTCGACTCGACCTCGCTCCTGGCCACGATCAAGCGCATGCGAGACGACAAGACCTTCCTGTCGGGCCGCAAGATCACCACGCCGCCGCGTATCTTCCTGGGCGCGGCGGAAAACCCATTCGCGCCGCCCTACGACTTCCGCCCATTGCGCCTTGCTAAAAAGATCGCTGCGGGCGCGCAGTTCTTCCAGACGCAGTATTGCTATGACGTGCCGCTCCTTGAGCGGTTCATGGCGCGCGTGCGTGACATGGGGCTCCACGAGAAGTGCTTCGTGCTGGTCGGTGTCGGCCCGCTCGCCTCTGCCCGCACGGCGCGCTGGATGCGCTCAAACGTTCCCGGCGTTCATATCCCGGATGCCGTGATCAAGCGACTTGAAGGAGCGGCCGACCAGAAGGCCGAGGGCAAGCGAATCTGCGTTGAAATCATCCAACAAGTTCGCGACATCGTAGGAGTGTCCGGGGTTCACGTGATGGCGTATCGGCAGGAGGAATATGTGGCCGAAATGGTCCATGAGTCCGGAGTGCTGAAAGGTCGGCAGCCGTGGCGGCGCGAGTTGACGGCCGAGGGCTTCGATCTCGACGACCGCCTGACTGAGAACCTCGAGCGGGCAGGTGGATAGCCGGCATTGCGTCGTTCGCGAAGCACGTCGTATCGGGGATAGCGTTGGGTCTACCGAACCGTTAGCGTCGCCCGATCATTCGACATCCAAAGGCCAAGTCCATGACCGAAACCGTTATCACCTCCGAAAAGCAGAAGGTCGTCCTCGGCTTCGACCGGCGCTTCGTCATGATTGGCGAGCGGATCAATCCGACTGGCCGGAAGCTGCTCGCCGAGGAGATGGCGCGCGGGGATTACAGCCGCGTCGTATCGGATGCGCTGGCGCAGGTCGCGGCCGGTGCCCAGATGCTCGACGTCAATGCCGGCATACCGCTCGCCGATGAGCCGAAGATCCTCGCCGAATGCATCAAGTTGGTGCAGGACACAGTGGATGTGCCGCTTTCGATCGACTCTTCGATCGTGGAAGCGCTGGAGGCTGGCCTTGCCGCCTATAAGGGCAAGCCGTTGGTCAATTCGGTGACCGGCGAGGAGGAGCGGCTTGAGCGGGTGCTGCCGCTCGTGAAGAAATACGGCGCGGCGGTCGTCGCCATTTCAAACGACGAGACCGGCATCTCCGAAGATCCGGACGTGCGCTATGAAGTGGCGAAAAAGATCGTTGAGCGCGCGGCGGATTTCGGCATCCCACGCGAGGATATCGTCGTCGATCCGCTGGTCATGCCGGTCGGAGCGATCAATGACGCGGGCCGAAAACTGATGCATCTTTTGCGCCGCCTGCAGGGCGAGTTGAAGGTCAATACCACCTGCGGTGCCTCGAACTTCTCCTTCGGCCTGCCGAACCGGCGCGGGCTCAATGCCTCGTTCCTGCCGATGATGATCGGGGCGGGCATGACGTCGGCTATCATGAATCCGCTGCACCTGGAAGATATTCAGGCGATCCTTGGCGCGGACGTTGTCATGGGTCACGATCCGAACTGCATGAGCTGGATTCGCAAGTTTCGCGAGCCGAGCCCAGAGGGCACCGCGACCAATCCCGAGGGTGGCGCTGGTCGCCGCGAGCGCGAGGGCCGGCGCCGGGCGCGCGGTTAAGCCACATCCACATGTGAGATTAAGATTTTGTCGAGCGATCATTTCGTCTTCTTCGCCCCATCCGGCAAACGCGAACGCTTTGCCGACGGCACGAGCGTGCTCGAAGCCGCGCGGCGTCTCGGCGTCGATCTCGACTCGGTGTGTGGTGGGCGCGGCATATGCGGGCGCTGCCAGATCGTGCCGACCGAAGGCGCCAATCCGAAGCTCGGCATCAAGAGCGCGGCCGACCATGTCACGCCTTGGAGTTTGGTCGAGGCTCGATACACTGACAAGCGCGGCCCGCTCGCTTTGGGGCGGCGCCTTGGCTGCCAGGCAAAAATCTGTGGTGACCTAGTCATCGATGTGCCGCCGGACAGCCAGGTGCACCGGCAAGTCGTGCGCAAGCGCGCGGAGGCGCATCCGATCGCGATCGATCCCGTGGTGCAGTTGCACTATGTCGAAGTGCGCGAACCGGACATGCATGACCCCTCGTCCGATTTCCGGCGCCTTGTCGAGGCGCTGACCGCGCAGTGGGGTCTGAAGGAGGTTCGCGCCGGCGTCGAAGTCCTGAAGACGCTGCAGAAGGTGCTTCGGGCGGGCGAATGGAAGGTGACCGTCGCGGTCCGCGCGGGTGGAGATATCATTGCGGTGTTTCCCGGCTTTCGCGACACGATGCATGGGCTCGCGGTCGATATCGGCTCCACCACGATCGCCGCCCATTTGTGCGATCTCGTGACCGGCGACGTTGTCGCCTCCTCCGGCCTCATGAACCCGCAGATCCGCTTCGGCGAGGATCTGATGAGCCGGGTTTCCTATGTGATGATGAAACCAGGCGGCGAACTGGAAATGACCGCCGCCGTGCGCGCCGCGCTGCAGGATCTCGCCGAAGCCGTCACCGCTGAGGCCGGAATCGCGGCTGCGGATATCCTGGAGATGACCGTGGTCGGCAATCCGATCATGCATCATCTGTTCCTCGGGCTCGATCCGACCGAACTTGGCGGGGCGCCGTTCGCGCTGACCATCGACGGTGGCTATACGATCAGTGCCCGGGATGTCGGCCTTAAGCTCGCGCCCGGTGCCTTTGTTTATTGCTTGCCCTGCATCGCCGGCCACGTCGGCGCCGACACGGCCGGCGTCGTACTGTCCGAGGGGCCATTCTTGCAGGACGACGTTACGCTCTTGGTTGATGTCGGCACCAACGCGGAGATCGTGCTCGGCAATCGGCATCGGCTGCTCGCCTGCTCCTCGCCCACCGGCCCGGCTTTCGAAGGGGCGCAAATTGCCTCCGGCCAACGCGCGGCGCCCGGCGCGATCGAGCGAATCCGCATCGATTCGGCGACGCTGGAGCCGCGCTTCCGGGTGATTGGCTCGGATCTTTGGTCCGACGATCCTGGATTTGCCGAGGCGACCGCGTCGACCGGAGTGACCGGTATTTGCGGCTCCGGCATCATCGAGGCGGTGGCCGAGATGGTGCTTTCGGGCCTCGTTACCCCCGACGGCATCGTGGATGGACACAAGGCGTCGTCCACCCCGCGCGTCATCGCGGAGGGGCGGACCTTCGCTTATGTCATCCGCGAGGAGAGCGCCGCCGGTCCGCGCATCGCGGTGACGCAAAGCGATATCCGCGCGATCCAGCTTGCGAAGGCCGCGCTCTACGCGGGCATCCGCCTGCTGATGGATCATTATGGCGTGGCGTCCGTCGATCGGATCACGCTGGCGGGCGCCTTTGGTAGTCATATCGACGTGAAATACGCCATGATCCTCGGCCTCATTCCTGATTGCGATCTTGCGAAAGTCGGCTCCGCCGGCAATGCGGCCGGGACGGGGGCGCGCATCGCGCTGCTCAATCGGGCCTCACGTAAGGAAATCGAGGAGGTCGTCCGCCGCATCGAGAAGATCGAAACGGCGCTCGAGCCCGCGTTCCAGGCGCATTTTATCGGCGCGATGGCGATCCCGCACAAATCGGACCCGTTCCCGCATCTGGAAGCCGCGCTTGGCCACGCGTTCAATCGTGGAACGGGCACGGGCGAGGCGGGGGAGGGGCGCGGCGAGCGCCGCAGGCGGCGCGCGTCGTCCGGGGATTGAGGGGCCTTCTGACGCGTCAAATCTGCGCAGCGTAACCGCCGTCGACCGGGATCGATGTTCCCGTGACGAAATCCGAGGCCGCGCTTGCGAGAAACACGGCGACGCCCGAGAGGTCGTTCGGTAGGCCCCAGCGGCCGGCCGGCGTGCCCTTGACGACGTTGTCGTTAAGGCCCGAGACATCCTTGCGGGCTTGCTTCGTCAGGTCCGTATCGATCCATCCGGGCAACACGCAATTGACCTGGATGCCGTCCGCGGCCCAGGCGATGGCGAGCGACTGGGTCAGTTGCATGACGCCGCCCTTCGAAGCCCCATAGGGCGCCGCGAAGGCCGCGCCAAACAACGAGGTCATTGAGCCGACATTAATGATCTTGCCGCCACCCGCCGCCTTCATGACCGCATGCGCGGCCTTGGCGCAAAGAAAGGCGCTGGTGAGGTTCGCATCGATCAGGAAACGCCACTCCTCCAGCGAATAGTCCTCCGGCGCCTTACGGATGTTGGTGCCAGCGTTGTTGACGAGGATATCGAGCCGCCCGCAATGCTCCATCGCGGCTTTCACAACCGACGCAGCGCCGGCCTCCGTCGCGACATCCGCCTCAATCGCGATGGCCCCGCCGCCAAGCTCCGCAACGGCGCCTGAGTTCTTCGCGCGATCACGCCCTACCACAACGACCCGCGCTCCGCCCTGCGCTAGCCCCCGCGCCATGCCGAGGCCGATGCCGCCATTGCCGCCGGTGACGACAGCGACTTTTCCCGTGAGGTCAAAGAGGGACATTGCGGCTCCGCGTTGGATCTTTGGGTTGATTTTGTATGTCGTAAGCTGGACTACGCATCTCCCTCCACCGCCACCTTTCGCTCGCCGCGCATGCCGTTGCGCTCCTCCGACGGTGTGCGCTTGAAGTATTCGCTGTAGCATTTGGAGAAGTGGGAGGCGGAGACGAAGCCGCAGGCGAGGCCGACAGAGAGGATGGGCATGGAGGTCTGGCGGATCAGATGGCGGGCGCGTTCAAGGCGCAAGCCGAGATAATAGCGCGTTGGCGTTGCGTCGAGATAGCGCTGGAAAAGCCGTTCCAGTTGGCGCGGGGAGAGGCTGACCAAGCGGGCGAGTTGAGCACAGGACAGCGGGCGTTCAAGCCGCTTGTCCATCTCCGCGATGACCGCCAGAAGCTTCGGATGGCTAACGCCAAGCCGCGCGCGCAGCTCCATGCGCTGGCGCTCGTGGCTGTCGCGCATGCGATGGTGGATCAGCTCGTCGGTTACTAACGCGGCGACGGCGGTGCTTTTCTTCGTGGATACCAGCGCCAGCATCATGTCGATGGCCGCCGTGCCGCCGGCGCAGGTAAAACGGTTGCGATCGAATTCGTAGAGTTCCTGCGTGACCTCGATCTCCGGAAACTCCTCGCGGAAGGAATCGAAGTTCTCCCAATGGATCGCGCAGCGATAGCCGTCAAGCAGGCCGGCCTTCGCCAAAACGTAGGTGCCGGTGCACAAGGCACCGATCGAGACGCCGTAAAAGGCGAGCTTGCGCAGCTTGGCGATCAAGACCGCGTGGTCGACCTTCTGCACGTCGATGCCCGCGCAGACGATGATCTCGGGCATCGGCCCGATATCCTTGTAGCTCCCGTCGACTGAAACCGAAATTCCATTGGAGGCGTCGACCGATGCGCCGTCAGGAGAATAGAGTTTCCAGGCAAAGAGCTTGGACTGCGTGACGTAATTGGCGAGCCGCAAGACCTCGACCGCCGAGGCGAAAGCGATCATCGAAAAGTTCGGAACGAGCAGGAAGCCGACCGTATGCGTCGCGCCGACCTCGGGCCTGACATTCATCGCGAAATAACCTCCTTGCGACCGGTGCCGCATGGAGGCGGTCAGCGTTCCCAGATGCCGATGCGAGCTAAGTCTCTGACAAATCGGGACAAAAGCCAGTTTTGCCGACAAATGTTCGTCTCTTGGCTGTTCAATTTACGACGACTTGTGTCCGTCGACAAGCAAGGGTCTATATCTCAGGCGAAACATTTAGCGTGGAAGCGACAACACGAGGCTTGCGCTTTGCCGGTTGTGTTCGGCGCGATGGCGTGCTTCCAGCGCGATCATGCCCCAAGCGAGGCCCCAAAGCAGGAAAAAGTGCCGCCAGTGATCGCTATCGATGATCCAGCCGATGATCATATGGCCGAAGAGCGCGATCCAAACGCATTGCGCGACCGGCTGCCAGGGTCGGCTTTTGAACATCAAGGGGAAGAGGCTTTTGAGGGTCCAAAAAACGAGCGTCAGATAGGCGACACCGCCGAGCCAACCGTAGCCGAGCAGCGCCTTTAGGTAAACATTGTGCGGATCTTCGGGGTAGTATCTGGCGAAATCGAGCGGTCCGAGGCCGAGTGGCAGCTCGGTTGCCCAAAGGAACCCGATCCAGTGCCGCGCAAGTCGGCCAAGACGCGCGCTGTCGTAATCCTGCAAGAGCTTGGCGCGTTGTTCCAGCATCTCCGAGATTTGCGGGATCGAGGCGGCGAACGCGATCAACACAACGATCGTCGCGAGGCCGGTGGCGGCAATCAGGATCAGGCGAATACGTTGCGATGGCCGCCTTTCATTGAGAAAGACGACGATGCCGAGCGCCATCAGACCAAAGGCGGCCAGAAACCACGCCGCGCGCGAGTAAGAAAAGAAGATCGCCGCAAGGAGCAGGAGGACCGGGATCATTGTCGCCCAAACGCGCAAGAGAGGCCGGGTCAAAAGATCTCGAGCGAGCAAGAGGAGCGGTAGGATCAGAAATGGACCGAAAACGTTCGGATCCTTGAACGCGCCTTTTGCACGGTCATAGCGCGTCAGAGCGTCAATATCGAAAAAGTATCCGACGATGCCGAGGGCGGCCGCGATCAATGCCGCCGTGATCGAGGCTCGCATGAAGAGGTTAAGTCGGTGCGGCGCGTCGGCGATCGTTGCCGCGAAGAACAGGCTCGTGAATGCAAGGAAGAACGACACCGCGACGAATGTGCGTGCCTTGTCGGCCTCGATCATCGGTACGGTCAGGTTTATCAGCCCGCCGATGTTGAAAAGGCTGATCAGAACGAAGAGCGGGGCGATCGCGCGCGGCAGGCTGAGCCCGAGCGCGAATGCGCATATCCCGGTGACGCCAATCAAGACCTCGTAGGGCGCGGGTTCGAACATCACGACGCTGCCGGACATGACGCCGAGAAAGAGGATGACGTCACCAAGCCGAACAGCCGAGAAGCGTTTGGCCCCCATCGGCGCAAGCGCCGCGCCCGTCGGGACGGTGCCGGCGAAGACGGTACTCAATAGGCGTTTCCCGTATCAAGGAGCCGCAACGGGGTCGCGAAGAGGATGTAGAGGTCGAAGGCGAGCGACCAGTTCTCGATGTAATCAAGATCATGTTCGACGCGCTTCATGATCTTCTCGGAGGTATCCGTTTCGCCACGCCAGCCATTGATTTGCGCCCAACCGGTCACCCCAGGCTTCACTTTGTGTCGGGCGAAATAACCATCAACGACTTGTTCGTACAACCGGTTTTCTGCCTTCGCCGAAAGCGCGTGCGGACGTGGGCCGACCAAAGAGAGCTGACCGGCAAGCACATTGAAAAGCTGAGGCAATTCGTCGATCGAAAGCTTCCGAATGATCCGGCCCACACGCGTCACGCGCGGATCGCCCTTGCTCACAAGTTGGTTAGCGTTGACATCGGTCCGGTCGACATACATCGAGCGGAACTTCCAAACGTTGATCGGCTCGTTGTTGAACCCGTACCGTTTCTGGCGGAAGAAAACCGGACCGCGCGAATCGAGTTTGATCGCCATTGCGGCGGCGAGCATCAGTGGAGAGAGCGCGACAAGAGCGATTGTTCCGAACAGCAGGTCGAAGGCGCGCTTGTTCACGCCGTCCCAGTCCGCCATCGGCTTGTCGAGTAGATCCAAGAACGGGACGGCTCCGACATAAGAGTAGGAGCGCGGTCGGAACTTTAGCTTGCTAGAATGCGCCGCAAGACGGATATCGACCGGCAGAACCCAGAGCCTTTTCAAAAGCTCAAGCACCCGCGCCTCCGCGGTAATGGGCAGGGTCACAAGCAGCATATCCAATTGTGCGATACGGCCGAACTCCACCAACTCCGCAATGGTACCGAGTTTGGGATAGCCAGCCACGAGCCGTGGCGAACGTTCATCGCCACGATCGTCGAACACGCCGCAGATGCGGATATCGGTTTCTCGCTCTTTTTCGAGTGAGCGGATGAGGATCTGTGCCGCTTCCCCTCCGCCGACCACGACGGCGCGCCGTTCGAGTTTTCCTTCCGCTGTCCAACCTCTGACTAAGTTCGCCAACATGATTCGTGAGATTGTTAGCGAACCCGCGACCGCAACCAGCCAGATCCCGAACCAGACGCGCGAAAACGTCTCGCCGAGCTTGAGGAAAAACAAAGCGAGCGCAAACAGGGCGATCGCAGCGGTCCAAACCAGCCAGAGCCTCGGGATCGTGCGGATCGGGCGTCGCAGTGACGCCAAACTGTAACTGCCGATTGTAGCAGCGGCGGCTGAGTAGATTGTGGCGACCGCCAGAATCGCGGCTGGGTAAATTTCAAAAGCCAAGGCTGCATCATCGACGTAAACAGAAGCAATGAGCAGGCCAATCCAGACAATGGCGAAGAATTCAGCAAATCGGACCACGCCGCCGATGATCGACCCAGAGAAAGTCGATTTGCGAAATTGTAACGCGGCTCGGAGTGCCCCGACGGGGCTTATGAATCGTCCGCCGGATAGTTCCGCGCGGTCGTTTCCCATGGCGCCATGTTCGAAGTGAGCGTTGTGAACGGTCATCTGCGCCACTGTTGGCTAACGGGCCTCGCCGACAGTTTGTGGCGCGGACTGGGTTGAGCATTTATCATGTAACTACGATAGGTGGCCTCAACCGTGGCGGCCATCATTGCGCTACAGAAGGTCGGGCGGATTCGATCGCGCAGTATACTTGCGCGGCGCGCGGTACCGGCCGGATCGCTAAGCGCTGCCGACATGCCGGCGGCTAGCGCCGAAGGATCATCCGGGCGGATCAGCCGCCAGGCATCGTCGCCAAAAATCTCCGGAATACCGCCAACCCGCGTGGCAATCACCGGAACCTCGGCCGCGACGGATTCCAGCACGACGTAAGGGAGCGATTCAGCGCGCGAGGGCACAACGGCAATTCTGCCGAGCGTGAGGGCCTCCCGCGTCGGCATCGAACCATGAAAACGGATGCGTTTCGCGACACCGAGCTTGGATGCCAACACCTCCATGGCCGGGCGCTCTGTGCCCGGACCGACAAGCGCGAGATGTATGTCGAACCCGTCCGATACGAGGCTTGCAAAGGCGCGTATCAGGACATCGGTACCCTTGAGCCGGCGCATTTCTCCGATCGACACGAAGTCGGCCGCGTCTTCCGCAGGGCGAATGGGACCGAACTCCGTGGTGCTGACGCCATTGTAAATAACCGATGCGCGCGTATGCGGCACCCCAACATTGTCCTCGTAGGCAGCTTGCTCGAATTTCGAGACGAAGATCAGGCCGTCCGTCAACCTCTCTAGCAACCACTCGGCCGCAAAGAATATGCGTCCAGCCAACCGCTTGTTAGAAAAATGCAGCGAACCGCCATGTGGGGAGTATACCCGCGCCGCGCGGTCGCCGAACAAGCCGAGTGCAGTGCCGACGAGTCTTGCATAAACTCCACCCTTTGCGCCATGTCCGTGCACGACATTCGGCGAACGCCCGTGAAGCCAATAAAGCATCCGGCAGATGGAGGCTATTTCGCCAATTGCGGCGGTGCGTTTGATCGGCAGGCGCAGAATGCCAAGACCGAGGTAGGGCTTGAGCGACGCGATGGCTTCCTCGGAATACTCATCATTGTCGCTTGAGCCGCATATAAGCCCGACGCGATGGCCGGCAGCGGCTTGCGCACGCACGAGATCGCCGACATGGCGCAATACGCCGCCAACCGGTTTTCGTAAGCAGTGCACAATTTTTAGTGAGTTGTCGGACAACATTGAGCGTACTCGGTACGCGACGGGAGACTCCGCCGAACGCTTATGTTGGATTATGACTTAACGTCTTTGGCTCCGCACTTGTAATGTGCATGCAAAGTGTGTGTGGTCCCATAAATGTATTATTAAACTTAATGGGCCGCGACTTTAAGAGTTTTGGCGTCGTATCAAAAAAAGCGCTCTGTGACGGCAA
>JBEINZ010000340.1:0-2215 GCA_040377825.1 Hyphomicrobiales bacterium
AGGGCATTGGTCACGTCGGTCGCCGATGGGCGATTTGATGCGCAGTACAAGATGATTGAGGCGCAGCTCGGCTCCATCGTTTCTCAGGGCGCGGGCTGGGCGACCGGACTCCTCGGGTCGCTCTGGAATGGCGGACAGGCGGTCGTTTCGATTATTTCGCTGATGATCATTGCGCCCGTGGTCGCCTTTTATCTGTTGTTCGACTGGGATCGCATGGTCGAGGAGATCGACTCCTGGCTTCCGCTGCGCCATCGCGACACGGTCCGGCGATTGGCCAGCGAGATGGATGGCGTGGTCGCTGGGTTCGTTCGCGGACAAACCTCCGTTTGCCTCGCCATGGCGGTCTTCTATGCGATCGGCCTCACCGCGGTCGGCTTGAATTTTGGCCTAGTGATCGGTTTGGTGGCGGGCATTCTGGGCTTTATTCCATTTGTCGGCGTCATCGTCGGCTTGATCTCGTCGGTCGGGGTGGCCTTCATACAATTCTGGCCGGAATGGCAGTGGGTGCTCGTGGTGCTCGGGATATTCGTCGCCGGGCAGATGATTGAAGGCTATATCCTCCAGCCGGCTTGGGTTGGACGATCGGTCGGTCTGCATCCTGTTTGGCTGATGTTCTCGCTCCTCGCGTTCGGCTCACTCTTTGGCTTCGTCGGGGCTCTCATTGCCGTGCCGGCTGCCGCCTCGATCGGCGTCCTCGCGCGCTTCGCATTGCATCGCTATCTCGAAAGTCCATTTTACACCGCGCCATCGGACACGCCGCAATGACCGTGGACCTGAGCGGATCACGGCAAATCCCATTGGAACTCCCATTGCCCGCCCGGCGCGGGCTTCGCCATTACGTGGTCGGCGATGCAAATCGAGCGGCCTTTGCCCTAATCGAACTATGGCCGGATTGGCCTTCTCCGGTCACGCTTCTCATCGGATCGCAAGGGTCCGGCAAGACCCACTTGGCTGCGATCTGGGCTAAGCGTTCCGAGGCGCGGGTATTTTCATCTGAGTCCTTGGCGAGCATGGACCCACCAGCCGTTACCGCCGCCGGACATGTGGCGGTGGAGGACCTCGGAGAGGGGTTCGATGAGCGTGGTCTCTTCCATTTGCTCAATGCCGCCGCCGAGGCCCGACGGTCGGTATTGCTCACGAGCCGCCGTGAACTCGCGAGTTGGAACATCCAAACGCCCGATCTACTGTCACGCCTGCGCGCTGCGACCCCTGTCAATTTGCATGAACCCGATGATCCGCTCCTGGAGTCGCTTCTCGGGAAGCTATTTGCGGACCGGCAGACCGTCGTTGAGGCAAGCGTGATCCGTTTTGCCGCGACCCGGATGGAACGTTCGTATGCCGCGGCGCTCGTATTGGTGGATGCACTCGATCGCGCCGCATTGTCCGCAAAGTCACCGGTTACCCGTTCGCTTGCAGCTCGGATTCTGCTTGAGCATTCATCGCGCGAACCTGAGCTGCCAGAACTCGACGACAGGGCGAAATCAGGAAACTGTTCGTCATGAAATTCATGTAACTATAGATAACCCGCGTGAATGCAGCGCCTTCCGCTTTGGTGGATAAAGCGAACGGACGATGATTGGGAGAATCTGATGGACACCGAAGCTGGAACAATCAAACGGTACCGTCGCCGGGAAAAAGCCTCGCCGAACGTTGGGGTATCCGGTGCTGATGCCAAAGATGTTTCGCGGCTTCTTACGAGTCCGTCCCGCTTCCTCAATCGCGAAATGTCTTGGTTGGACTTTAACAATCGCGTGCTTGAGGAATCGGCCAATCGCAATCATCCGCTGCTTGAGCGGTTACGCTTTTTGTCGATTTCGGCGAATAATCTCGACGAGTTCTTTATGGTGCGCGTGTCCGGGCTCATCGAACAACATCGAGCCGGCATCCAAACGAGATCGGACGACGGTCTTACCCCCGACGAACAATTGGCCGAAATCAGCGCTGGCGTAACACGATTGACTGACGATCAGCAGCGACTGTGGGGCGAGCTTAAGGGAGAGCTGGAGACCGCGGGCATCGTGATCTTGGACGGTACAACGCTGGACAAGGACGATCGCGGTTGGCTGGAAAGCTATTTCCTAACCGGGATTTTCCCCGTCTTGACGCCGCTTGCCTGCGATCCGGCACATCCATTCCCATTCATACCCAACCTTGGCTTTTCGCTCGTTCTCGATCTCGCCAAGACGGGCGGGACGGCAACGATGACGGCACTCAT
>JBEINZ010000137.1:0-8518 GCA_040377825.1 Hyphomicrobiales bacterium
CGGACGTCCATTGCTGGAGGTCCAACACATTTTGAGCGTTCTGTGAAATCTAAAGGCAGCGGTATGAGGCGGGTCTAAGGCAGAGAGCCCATTCCGTGCGATTATGGACTGCGACCTATTGTCCAGCGACGGAACCAATTCAATTTCTCATACTCGACTCGAATGACCCGGACATAGGGCGTCAGAACGGCCACCAGGTCGGCTTCAAGCTCGATTTCTCCTCGGCCATCTCTACCGGGGCCTTATCGGAAGGCGTGCGATAGGCCTCCGGCGGATCGGTCAACAAGCGCCGCTTGCGCTGATTGAGCGGAGCGGAACTGCCCTCGACCTCGGCCATCGCGGCCCGCGTCGCTTCGCCCTGGCCGGCCATTTCGGCCGGCGTCAGCGGCCGGGACGCTTCCCGCTCGTCGACGGGGCGGGTGATTTTCGCCTGAGTACCGCTCGGCAGGCGGAACCGGGCCTGTTCTTCCAAGGTCATGGCGCGGCTTGGATCGCCGGCGTTCTTAGCGGCGTTCCGAGCGAATTCGCGGTCGACGTCTTCTTGATTGCGCGGAAAATTATGCGCGTTTAGGAGAGCGTCCTGATTCTGCGGCGTCGGCAGATTGCGCTGCGGGGGCACAACCAGCGGCGACCGGGGCTTGTACTCGATCGGCTTTTCGCGCGGATCGATGGCACCCATGCTGGTCATGAGTCCCTTGATCAAATTCTGCTCGATTCCGACGTTGTCGTCCGAGCCCTCATCGGTAAAGCCGCTGGTGGAACTGGAGCAGCCGGCCAAAGCGAGAACAGCGACAAGAGCCAAGGAGGACCGCGAAACGCGCCGAAGATCCGATGTCGTCGTCAAAGAAATGTCCTCGCCCTTCACCGGCCCTGGCGTTTGATCGTCGCGAAACCGGACTCTATATCTGGCCATGAAGCCACCCGCGTGAGCCCCGTAGAGCTCACGTTGAGCCCGACTTTGTGGCACCGTTAGGGCCGGACCTTAGCATGTCATACAGGAGACCTATCACCCCGGCAACGATCCAAGCGTCGGCTAGGTTGAAGACATACCAGGAAAAGGATCCGTCGGGGATGAAGAGGTGCACGAAGTCGACAACCGCGCCGTAAACTGCCCGATCGAGCGCGTTGCCGAGCGCGCCGCCGAGAACCAATCCCAAGGACAGCGCGACGAGCCGCGACTTGTTCCGGGCAAGCCACAGCCAAAGGAAAATCGAGGCGGCGACGGACACGGCGACCAGCAGCCAGCGGCCGAGATCGCCCTCTTGGCGAAGCAGCCCATAGGAAATGCCGTAGTTCCAAACGAGGCGGAACTCGGCGAAAGGCGCGAGCGCGATCGGCCCCGTTCGGGCCAGATCGAGCCCGTGTAGCAGCCACGACTTGGAGGCTTGATCGGCAAGGAAGCCGCCGATCGCAACGACAAGCCCGAGCCGGCTGGTCTCGCCCCAAAGCCGGGGCATGAGACCCTGGCTTCGGGCGGAAAGCGGCGGGGCGGGATCTGGGCTCATGCCGCGTGGTCCCGGCGGCGCTCCCATTCGCGCATCGCGGCGGCGTCGCGCGGGGAGAGATCCGGGAATTCCGGATCGGCGCCGACATCGGTGGAGATCTTCCACGAACGCGCGCAGCGCGTGCCGGCCGCGAGCGCCGGCACGACCGCGACGCCGGGTACGTCCAGCAAGCGGAACGCATCCGCCGGACCTTCGCCGGCGACGACCGTGATCGCGCTGGTGATGGCGATCTCGGCGAGATCGATGCCGTCGAGCGCGGCCATGAGCGTCTCGTCGGCGATATGGACGACCGGGGCGGCCTGCAAGGAGGAACCGATGCGCTTTGCCGCTCGCTCTAGTTCCAATGCCCCGGTGACGACGGCGCGGATCTGGCGGATGCGCCGCCATTTTTCCACAAGATCCGCGTCCGCCCAGGCGGCCGGGATATCCGGGAAGAGTTCCAGATGGACCGAAGCCGTGCCCGCGCCGTAGCGGGCTTCCCAACATTCCTCGGTGGTGAAGGGCAGCAGCGGCGCTAGCCAGACATTGAGCGCGCGGAAGATCTGCTCGACGACGGTCAGCGATGCGCGGCGCTTCTTTGACGACCAGGAATCGCAATAAAGCGAGTCCTTGCGGACGTCGAAATAGAACGCGCTGAGATCGACGACCAAGAAGGTCATCAACGCGCTGACCACCCGCTTGAAATCATAATCCGCGTAGCCGGCGCGAACGACCGTGTCGAGTTCGACGAGCCGGGCAAGCATCAGGCGCTCAAGTTCCGGCATCTCGTCGTGGCCGCCATCGAGCGAAGCGTCGTGATGGGCGAGCGTGCCGAGCATCCAGCGCAGCGTGTTGCGCAGCTTGCGGTAGGCCTCGACATTGGTCTTCAAGATCTCCGGACCGATCCTGAGATCCTCGGCGTAGTCCGATGTGGCGACCCAAAGGCGCAGGATATCGGCGCCGGACTTCGCGATGACCTCTTGCGGGGTCACGGTATTGCCGAGCGATTTCGACATCTTGCGGCCGTGCTCGTCCATGACGAAGCCATGGGTCAGCACGGACTCGTAAGGCGCGCGGCCGCGCGTGCCGCAGGATTCCAACAGCGAGGAGTGAAACCAGCCGCGATGCTGGTCGGAGCCTTCCAGATACATCGACGCAGGCCATTTCAGGTCCGGCCGCGTCTGGCAGACGAAGGCATGCGTGGAGCCGGAATCGAACCAGACATCGAGAATGTCGGTGACCTTGTCCCAGGCTTGCGTATCCTCGACGAGATCGCCGAGGAACCGGGCGCGGGCATCCTCGCGGAACCAGGCATCGGCGCCTTCCGCAGCGAAGGCGTCATAGATGCGCTTGGTCAGCGCGTCATTCGCGGCGAAGTCGGGTCCCGGCGCGAGGCGGCCGGTGTCGCGGTGGCGGAAAACGGCGATCGGCACGCCCCAGGCGCGCTGGCGCGACACGACCCAGTCGGGGCGCGACTCGATCATGCCGCGCAGGCGGTTCTGGCCTTGCGGGGGGTAGAAGGTGGTCTCGTTGATCGCCTTCAGGGCTCGGTGGCGGAGCGTGTCGCCGGGCTGATTGATGTTGCGGTCCATGTGGATGAACCACTGCGGCGTATTGCGGAAGATGACCGGCTTCTTGGAGCGCCAGGAATGCGGATATTGGTGCTTAAGCCGGCCGCGCGCGAGGAGCATGCCGGCCTCCGCTAGGGCCGCGATGACCGCGCCGTTGGCGTCGCCCTTCTCGCCCTTGTCGGTGATGACGCGGCGGCCCTCGAAGCCGGGGGCGTCCTTGGTGTAGAAGCCGTCGTCGTCGACCGTGAAGGGGATCGCCGTGTCGATGTCCCTCTCGGCGAGGTGACGGCCGTTACTCATCCAGATCTCAAAGTCCTCGCGGCCGTGACCGGGCGCGGTATGGACGAAGCCGGTGCCGGCATCGTCGGTGACGTGATCGCCGTCGAGCAGGGGGACGGCGAAGTCGTAGCCTATTGAGGCGAGCGGGTGGGCGCAGACGATCGCGGCGAGAACGTCGGCAGATACGGCCGCCCGCTTCTCGTAAGTCTCGACCTTGGCCTGTTTCATCACTTCGTCGGCGAGCTTGTCGGCCAGGATGAGCCTGTCGCCTACCTTGGCCCAGTTGCCTTCCGCAGCGCCCGTAACCTCATAGAGGCCGTATTCGATCTTGGACGAAAAGGAGATCGCCCGGTTGCCGGGGATCGTCCAAGGAGTCGTGGTCCAGATCACAATAAACGCTTTGCTTCTGATGTAGCTGTCGACCTGTCCGATCGTTTCCAACCGCGCGTTTGTCTTGCTCTCCGCCTCGCTCTCATTTCTGAACCAAGCGAAGGCTGGAGAAGTGTCAGCTGCAACAACCGGAAACTTCACCCAAACCATATCGCTCTGGTAATCCTGATACTCCACCTCGGCTTCCGCCAGCGCCGTCTTCTCCACGACGGACCACATCACGGGCTTCGACCCGCGATAAAGCTGGCCGCTCATGGCGAATTTCTGCAGTTCGGCCGCGATCACCGCTTCGGCCTCGTAGGCCATGGTCGTGTAGGGGTTGGCGAAATCGCCGGTGACGCCGAGGCGCTGGAACTCGGCCGATTGCACGCCGATCCAGTGCTCGGCGAATTGCCGGCACTCGCGGCGGAATTCGACCGGCGGAACCTCGTCCTTGTTCAGCCCCTTGGCGCGATAGCGCTCCTCGATCTTCCATTCGATCGGCAGGCCGTGGCAATCCCAGCCGGGCACGTAGTTGGAATCATACCCGGCCATCTGCTTCGAGCGGGTGATCGCGTCCTTCAGGATCTTGTTCAGCGCGTGGCCGATATGCAGGTTGCCGTTGGCATAGGGCGGGCCGTCATGCAGGACAAACTTTTCCCGGCCCCGCGCGGCCTCGCGCAAGCGCTCGTAGAGCCCCATCGACCGCCAGCGCTCCAGAATGCGCGGCTCGAGCTCGGGCAGGCCGGCGCGCATCGGAAAGTCGGTCTTGGGGAGAAAGAGCGTATCGGAGTAATCGCGCGTCGGCGCGTCGGTCTGATCGGTCATGGCGTCCACGTTCGGGGATTGCGACGGTCGGGGCGCGGCATCGGCGGGAATGAAGCAGGCCGCGGGTTCAAGGATCGGGATAACCCGGACCCCGGCCGGCACGCGTTCAGGCGCGCCCGGCGGAGGCCGGGCCCGTAATTCGCCGGCCCTCTGGCCGCGAGATCGCGCAGACGCGTGCCATGATGGCCTTCATCCCATTGAACGCAAACGACCGCGGGGTTCTATCAGAGCCCCACGCCCGTGAAAAGGCCCCCGAAGTGGCCTCAAGAAAGCCGTGCTTAAGACAGCCGGTCGAGCGCCCGATCGAGCGCGTTGCCCGGCCCGGCGGCGGCGAGGATCGCGCGCGCCTCGGCGCTGTCTTGGTCCATCCGTTCGATCAACGTCGCGACGCTGTCGAACTTCAGCTCGGGCCTGAGGTAGCCGACAAATGTCACGGTCGCGGTCTTGCCGTAGAGATCGCCGGAAAAATCGAAGAGGAAGGTTTCGAGAAGCGGCGCGCCATTGTCGAATTGCGGACGGCGGCCGTAGCTCGCGACAGCGTGATGGGCGACGCCGTCGACCGTGAAGTAAACGGCGTAGACCCCGTGCTTCAACGCGCAGTCGTCGCCGAGCCGCATATTGGCCGTGGGATAGCCGAGCTCGCGCCCCCGCTTCTCACCGCCGACGATCTCGCCGATAACGAACCACCGATAGCCGAGCAGCCCATTGGCCTGTCCAAGGTCTCCTTCCGAAAGCGCGTCGCGGATCCGACTGGAGGAGATGATGGCGCCGCCTTCATCCGCAAAGGCCTCGACGACGGCGACATCGAATCCCAAACGCTGTCCGGCGCTGGCGAGGAAAGCCGGCGATCCGCCGCGGCCACGGCCGAAATGAAAATCATAGCCGACCACGACAGCAGTGATACCGAGCCGATCGATCAGGACCCGGGCAACGAAATCGTCCGCCGTGACCGCGGCCAAATCGCGATCGAACGGAACGACCGCCAATCCGTTCAGGCCGAGCGCTTGCATCAGCCGCGCCTTGGCCGCCGGCGAGGTCAGCCGAAAAAGTGGGACATCGGGACGGAAAACCACACGCGGATGCGGCTCGAAGGTCATGGCCGTGACCGCGCCGCCAGCCGCCCCCGCTTGCGCCAGCGCCTCGCCGAGCACGGCCTGGTGGCCGCGATGAACGCCGTCGAAATTGCCGATTGCGACGACTCCATTCCTCAGTTGCTGCGGAAAGGTATCGACGCCGGTGACAAAGGTGAAGTCGCGCGGCAGGTTGCCGCTGTGTTCCAGCATGATCAGGCCGCAGGTTTCCATGACTTCCAACGCGCCGGACCCTGCCGCGCGCCGCCCTCGCGGTCAAGCCGCTCCGGCTTGTGTCTTTCGACGCGTTAGACGTGGTGAATTAAATCCGCGACATCTCACATATCGACGTCTGCCATTAACGGAATTTTCTGAAGATGCGAATTAGTTTGTGTTTAGCAGAGGTGAAGCGCGCAACCGTCCTAAGATCGGATCGCGTCCGCTGATGGGATAATGACGCGGGACGTCGAGATAAGTCGCGCCGAGTGTTGGAGAAGACCTGATGGCCCTCGATCTTTCGATGCCGATCCTCGTCGTCGACGATTACAAGACCATGATCCGCATCATCCGCAATCTCTTGAAACAGCTTGGTTTCGAGGATGTCGACGAGGCCTCCGACGGCACCGAGGCCTTCGGGAAAATGAAGGACCGGCGGTATGGCTTGGTCATTTCCGATTGGAACATGGAGCCGATGACCGGCTACGAACTGCTGAAGCATGTTCGCGCCGATCCGAGCCTGAACAAAACGCCGTTTATCATGGTAACGGCCGAGTCCAAGACCGAGAACGTGATCGCGGCGAAGAAGGCCGGCGTGAACAATTATATCGTTAAACCCTTCAACGCGCAGACGTTGAAAGGCAAAATCGAGGCCGTCTTCAACGACTGACCTTAAGCACAATTCGGTAAAGAGCGGCATCGAAGGCCGACCGCACAAAACGCGATCTCATGGAAAAGACGCGATGGTGCCCGATAGGGTCCGGCCACGGTGACCGGACCTTTCTCTCATTGCGACGAAGGCAACGCGCCATAAACCGTGCCATGCGCTCGGCTTTGGTAGAGCCTCGTCAGGAAGCATGACAATGGCGCCGACCGCGCACGTGAAGATTACGAAGCTTGTCGAATTCCTGAAGGTCGAACGTCCGGACTTCGGACTTGCCGATGTCATGGATCTGGCGGAGCGCATGGCGCATTCGCTTGATGAGACCGTGGCCAGCACGGATGCCCTCTTGCACGAGGAATTCCGAAATATCGCATTGGAAATCTCATCGCTGAAGCGCGACATCACGGCGCTCCGACCCGATCACATCCGCTTTGAGCGGATTCCCCAGGCCGGCCGCGAGTTGGATGCCGTCGTCGACGCGACCGAGGATGCCACGCAAACGATCATGTCCGCGGCTGAAGCGATCATGGCCGCCGACGGCTCCGATCCCGCCGCGTATAGAGCTTTCGTCGATGAGCAGATGATTGCGATCTTCGAGGCCTGTACCTTTCAGGACATCACCGGGCAGCGCATCCGCAAGGTGATCCGGACGCTCGGTTGGATCGAGGAGCGAATCGCGACGCTTGCGTCCAAACTGAAGATGGTCGGCCCGGAAACAGCGGAAGAACCGGTCGAGGACGTCGACGAACAGCGCATGCGCGAATTGATCCTGCACGGTCCACAAATGAAGGGCGATGGTATCAGCCAGAATGCGGTCGACGACTTTTTCGCCAAATCCGATCAGGATGAGATCGATCGCCTGTTCGATTGACCTTCGGCCGATCACGTCCGTCCGCTGATCGCGCGTCCGGCGGGATTGCGGCGGGTATCTTGCGAGACGCGCGGATCGACCAAGGTCGTGGGGCGGGCGATTGCCGCCATTGGGCGCGTCTCGACTTTTGGTTCCGGCACCACCTGAAGGACTTCGTTTCTGACCGGCCGCGGCAGCGAAAACACGTGGCCTTGCCCGTAGCGAATGCCATAATCCAGGATATCGACGACCTGCGACTCGGTTTCGATGCGATCGACCACCAACTCCATTCCGAACCGCGCGAAAAAGCTCGACAAGTCCGCGGGATGGATTTCGGTCGCCAACTCGTCCATGCGTGTGAGAATGCGATCCGACGCAACCTTGGCGAAGCGAAAGCCGCGCTCGGCCAGAAGCTGGAAGCTCGGCCGCAGGTCGGTCACGTTATCGATCGAGAAGCGGAAGCCAAGATCGCGAAGCGTCCGCAGTCCCTCGAATTCGATCGGCCCCATGGCGCGCACGGCGGATTGAGAGAACTCGAAAATGAGACCATCCGCCAAAGCCTTGTGGCCCTCGAACAGGCCGTAAAGCTCGGCCATGAAGGCCCCGTCGGATAGGCTCACATGCGAAACATTGCAGAATATCCCGATATCCTTAGAGCGGCTCGACAATCGGCGCAGGATCTGGATGGCGCGAAGCAGGATCTGACCATCAATGCCTCCCATCAGGCCTGAGCGCTCGGCCATGGGAATGAATTCCCCCGGCTGAAGCGTTTCCCCGTCGTCGGTGCGAAGGCGTGTCAAAGCCTCGTAATACCGCACTTTACGTTGCGGAAGGGTGACGATCGGCTGCAAGTAAATGTCGATGCGTCCGGCCTCTTTCGCGCGGCGCAAAACATCGATGAAGCCGGCATCGCCAAGATGCGCCAACCGGCGGGGCACAAGCGCGGTGTCCCCGCCACGGCCGGTCGAATTCTTGGAAGGCGCACGACTTTTCAACGACTCGCGCGTCGACGCTGTCGGCGTGTCCGAAGACGCCCTCGCCGTGTGGGCCGCGACGTTGAAGGCGGTCATGGACGGTTCTTGTCGACCGTAGTCAGATCGTTCGCTGAGGCTTCGCCCGCTCACGCGGCGTGCCTCGTCAGTCGAAGCATGATCGTCAGCGATCGGGTGGGCCGCGTGCTCGGTGAA
>JBEINZ010000192.1:0-6175 GCA_040377825.1 Hyphomicrobiales bacterium
GCTTCGCTGAAATACTCTCCCGCCAAAACGATGGCCGTCTGACACATATTTGTTTATAAACACAAATAAACTAATACTAATATTTTTTTAGTGTTTTACAAAAAAATCACGGTTGATAGCCAGAAAAAGCGACGGCGGCGGCGGATGAGTACGCCGAAAGGGGTAAATACGTTCGTTGTTTCCATGAATACTTACAACTCCAGAAGGTAGTCACTTTTTGTTCGCTCTTTGTACAATGTTTCCACCTGCTTCAAAGGCATTATATTTATTTAGCTGCATTTAATGCTTGTTTGTTCACGTGACAAATGGTCGACAATGCACGAATAACGATAGTTTTTCCCGTTATGGTCACCGTTGGGTGTTTGGTCAGGTTAGGCGGCCTCGCCAGCGGAAGGCGCGCTGTTGAAAATCGTTGATGACGGACCGGCTTGCCATATTTTTTGCCGATTGCGGATCTTGCGCGGCGCGGGGCCGAAGTAGTTCGGGGTTTTCACGAATTCCCGGGGCTGCATGATCACGCTGGCAATTCGCTGATAAAGCGCTTTGGCGGAAATTGGCTTACAGAGAAGCTCATGAATTCCGAGGCGACGCGCCTCGATTATCCGGCTGCGTTCGGTGTGTGCCGTAACCATGATGACCGGCACATAGGCAAAGGGATTTTGCGGATTACGGATCATGCGCACCATATCGGCGCCGTCAAGGATCGGCATCACCCAATCCAGGATCAAGATATCCGGATTAGCGCGGTCCATGGCTTCCAGACCGGACGCTCCATCTTCCGCTTCCACGATCCGACGCGCGCCGAAGCCTTGCAGCATGGTTCTCAGGATGGTGCGCATGTAGGCACTATCCTCCACAACCAAGAACGTGAGCGATGACAGATCCAGACTCAACGCAGGACTCCTTCGTGGAAGACTGTCCCAAGATGTGATGAAATTTCCGTTTCTAAAATAATTAATCCAGAATAGTAACGTTTCCTTCGGTCGGTTTCGATTGGCGTCAACGTTTTGACCGTTGCCCCACCGACGCGAAAGGGTGAGCAGCCTGGGATAAAAACGCGAAAGTGCTGTTTAAGCCATAAAATACAACAATTCTGATAACGCCGGGTTCACCGCGAGATGAGACCCTACGTTCGGACGGATCGCCGCAGTCGAATTTTGATCGTGGTCATGGATTACGTCCGCGCTAGAACTACTTTACCAATCGGCGGCGTCACCGCTTGTTGAGCCAAGCGCCGCGTATCGATGTGGGGCACGAGGACCTTGCGAATGGATTATAGCGCGATCTTCGATGAAGCAGTTGACGCCCTAAAGCGTGAACGTCGGTATCGCGTTTTTGCCGATCTGGAGCGCATCGCAGGTCGATTTCCATATGCCAAATGGCGCAGGGGCGACATAACCAGCGAAATCGTCGTATGGTGCTCCAACGACTACCTCGGCATGGGTCAAAACCCAACCGTTGTCTACGCAATGGTCGAGGCGGCCCGCACAATGGGCGTGGGAGCCGGTGGTACACGCAATATCTCTGGCACGAACCGGCCGCTGGTAGAGCTTGAGGCAGAACTCGCCGATCTCCACGGCAAGGAGGCCGCGCTCACGTTTACGTCTGGCTTCATTTCAAATGAGGCCGCGATTTCAACCATCGGAAAATTGTTACCAAATTGCCTGATTTTGTCCGACGAATTGAACCATGCGTCGATGATCGAGGGAATTCGCCGTTCGGGATGCGAAAAGCGTGTGTTCCGCCATAATGACATGGCGCATCTCGGCGAATTGCTGCAAGCGGCAGGCCGCAGCCGCGCGAAGTTAATCGTTTTTGAGTCAGTCTACTCGATGGACGGCGATGTGGCGCCTATTCGCGAGGTTTGTGATTTAGCGGAGCGTCATGGTGCGCTTACCTATATCGACGAGGTGCATGCGGTCGGCCTCTACGGACCACGCGGTGGCGGAATCGCTGAACGCAAGGGCCTTATGCACCGTATCGACGTGATCGAAGGCACGCTCGCCAAAGGCTTCGGCGCGCTCGGCGGATATATTGCCGGCAACACCGCACTGGTCGACGCGGTGCGATCCTACGCCCCGGGCTTCATCTTTACCACCGCGTTGCCGCCGGCGGTTGCCGCAGCGGCGACTGCATCCATACGTCACCTCAAGCACTCGCAGGTCGAACGCGACGCCCATCAGCGCCAGGCGGCGCGAACCAAATCCGTATTGTCAGCTGCCGGCTTACCGGTCATGCCGAACGAAACTCACATCGTTCCAGTACTCATCGCGGATCCAGACCTTTGTAAAAAAGCCTCGGATCTGCTTCTGGAAGATCATGGGATCTATATTCAGCCGATCAATTACCCAACCGTTGCGCGCGGAACGGAACGGCTGCGCATCACGCCGACGCCGTTTCACACCGACGCACTGATTGACGAACTCAGTGCCGCGCTGGTCTCGGTTTGGAAGCGCCTTTGTCTGCCCCTTACCGGGCCAAAAGGACTTCTGGGAGCAAAACCGGAGGATAGTCCCGCCGTGGCTCGCATCGCGGTGGCCCGCGCGGGCGGTTGAGCTTAGTTTTCATCTGCCTTGGGTAAGTCGTTGTCCGAAAGGATACGCCACTTGGCACCCTCGATGTCGTCATATTGCCCGGACTTCAGCGTCCACATGAAACCAGCGAGCCCCACGCCGCCAAGAAACAGCGCGATTGGGATCAAAAACGCCAGTACATTCATGGCTTTATCTCGATTGTTTCGGCAGTCGACGTCTCCACGGTTGCGTCTCCAAGACGAAGGCGCAAGGCATTCACTGTCACAACCAGCGACGAGCCGGACATTGCCAAGGCCGCAACAAGCGGCGTGACCATGCCAAGAACCGCTATTGGTACGGCGACCACGTTGTAAACTATTGAAATCCATAGGTTCTCCGCCATCGCGCGCCGCGCCCTCCGCGCGATGGCCAGCGCATGGGCGACCGCGGCGAGACGATCGCCGAGAAAAACCGCATCCGCTGCAACTTGGCTCAAATGAACCGCCGTGATCGGCGAAAGCGACACATGAGCCGCCGCGAGCGCCGGCGCGTCGTTCAACCCGTCACCGACCATCAGAACGCGCCGCCCCTGCCCAGCAAGGGTTTGAAGTCGCGCGACTTTTTCGGTCGGCGACTGCTCGGCCGCCCACACATCGAGGTCGAGCGCAACCGCGGCGGCCGAAACGGCATCGACGCGATCACCAGAAAGGATCTCAATACGGTACCCCTCGGCCTTCAGCGCGGCGATCGTTTGCTTTGCGTCGCTCCGTAAGCCCTGTCGAAACCCGAATGCGACCGGCGCTTGCGTGCCGCGCCGCCAATAGACGATCGAGGCCGTTGGATAAGCAGCGCGAAAAACATCGACTTCCGTCCCGCTTAGGCCGCAAAACTCCGCCGATCCTAGTCGTTCCCGCTCCCCGTCGACGGTTGCCTCGATGCCGCGGCCGGGCACCTCCCGCGCGCTCGGCTCTGGCATCGGATTGCCCGCCGCGGCGGCCAGCGCGCGGCCGAGGGGGTGGCTGCTAGCCGCAGCGAGCCGGCCGCTGGCCTCTAGAGCATTTCCCGATCGGATGGGACCATCCGATCGACAAGGAATTGCTCCAGAGTCCAGACCTTGAGCCAAACGGTCGAGCGACACCGCGTTGAGGAGGACTGGCTCCGGTAGAGTCAGCGTACCCGTTTTGTCGAATACGATTGTATCGACGGCCGCGAGGCGCTCGATCGCATCACCGGAGCGGATCAGCACGCCGCGTCGGAAAAGCATACCGGACGCAACGACTTGAACCGCCGGAACCGCCAGCGCCAGGGCGCACGGGCACGTAATGATCAAGACCGAGACCGCCGTCACCAGCGCCGCGTCGGAGCGTTCGCCCATGGCCATCCAACCGAGAAAGGTCGAAAGTGCCGCAAGATGCACCACCGGCGCGTAGCGACGGGCAACCTCATCCGACAGGCGCATCGCCGCGGACTTGGCCTGCGAAGCAGCCTCCAGCAGTCGGTTGACCTCATCAAGCAACGTTCCGCGCTCGGCCGCCATGACACGGATCGTGAGCGCGCCCATGAGATCGGCCGTGCCAGCATAGACGCGATCGCCGATGGCAACAGGAACAGGGATAGTCTCGCCTGTAATCAAACTGTAATCGACCTCGGAGACACCCGCCTCGATTATACCGTCAACAGGAATTCGCTCACCGGGCCGCACGAATACGATGTCACCCGGTTCAATTCGTGACAACGGGACCTCACGTAACGTGCCATCCGCCAAGATCTTTACTGCACTCGACGATTTGAGCGCCGCCAGATCTTCCGCCACCGCCCGCGTTCGCCGCCGCATCGACTGATCGAGGGTGCGCCCGACAAGCAGGAAGAACAGCAGCATGACGGCGGAGTCAAAGTAAGCATGCTCGGCAGAACGCATGGTTTGCCAGAGGGATAGCAGCAAAGTCAAAATGATTCCGATGGAAATCGGGACGTCCATGTTGGTGCGAAAGACCTTTAGCGCCCGCCATGCGGAGCGGAAGAAGGGCCGGCCGGCATAGACGGCGGCGGGCAGCGCAATCAAAGCCGATAGCCAATGGAAGAAATCCCGCGTTACAGGATCGATATCGCTGACATTTCCAGCCCATACCGCAACAGACAGCAGCATCACATTCATGGACGCGAATCCAGCAACGGCCGTCGCCCGCAGAAGTTCGCGCGCCTCGGCCTGCTCTTCCATCGACCGCCGGCCAGGGTCAAACGGTTGCGCCCGATAGCCCAATCGCTCGAGGCGACGCACCAAGTCGCCGGCGTTGATGAGGGCTGGGTTCCATTCGAACGAGAGACGGCGGTTCGTGAGGTTCAGCCGAGCCTTGGCGACGCCGGGAAGCCCGGCAAAGCCGTGCTCGATGACCGATAGACAGGCAGCGCAGGTGATGCCCTCGACCACCAGGTCCAAGCCCAGTAATCCGTCCGGCCTCGGGCTTGCGAAGTCGGACCAGTCGCGCGGGCGGGGTACGGGAGCGCCCGCGCTAACGGCTCCATCCACGATGGCCGCAGCACCACCAACGGGCTCAATCCGAACGGTCATGTGGCGCTCCGAAGGACATGGGTAATGGTTATTTCTATAATAAAATCATGGCATTAATAGACGTTCATGCGACAAGAAGAGCCGCTCGCCGGCCACCTTCGGGTCGGTCGCGGTGGCTTGAACCAAGAACTCCCATTGGCCAGGCGCGACCCCATCGGCCGTGCCGATAAACGTTCCGATCTGGCCGGCTGCCGTCGAAAGCGGCACGCTCACATCCTCGGCACGATGCGTCGGCCGTTCCAGCTTGGCCTGGAACGAAACGCCCGAAAGCGGACGGCCCTCCGCGTCGCGGGCATTGACCATTATGCGAACGCGTCCGTCGGCGTCGCGTCGGGCGGAAGTGGTGACATTCCAACCACGAGCGGCCTGCGCGGCAGCCGCGTGGATTTCAAGATTGTAAGTCTGGCTCGCGACATAGGCGGAACCCGTCACCGCGCCTGGGAAGCTGCCGAGCGCGTAATAGACGAGCGCGCCGTTGGCGGCGAAGACGGTTGCGAAGAATGCGATGATCCCGAAAAGCACATAGCCGCCGGTGAGACGGAAGCCACGCGCGGTGGAATTTGAAGCGGTTAACATGGTCGTCGTCGCCTCTGTCCGTGGTAAGCTTGGAGACGTCTACCGCTGCGGCGAACTTGTTTCCTTGATTAAGATCAAGGATATGGCTCAGTCCTTGTGCGGTTTTTCACCGGCATGTTCTGCCTCGGGCGCCTTGAAGAAATCAGCCACCGCAGCGTTCTCGCCGCTTGCCTCGTCGGTCAGGATGAAGCGGATCGGCGTCGAATGCTCGCGCTCGCGGCTAGGGGGAGCCGTCAGGCTAACCCGGAATTCGCGGGTCTGATCAGGCTCCACGCGAATGACCAGGGCTCCCGCCGCGCGATGGGTTTCGCCGACGACATCAAGCCGCGCATTCGGCCCGACCCCTTCCACCGCAAGGCGAAAATCACGGGTGTCTCGGGCCTTATTAAGCACCCGAATCGTGTAGCCGTTTCGTACAGAACCATCTGAATTCATTACGAAAATCGGGTTTCTATCATGCAGCGCGTTTAGCCCCAAAGTGGCTCGGGAGGCAAGCGTTGTCAGCATGATCGCGCCA
>JBEINZ010000014.1:0-27035 GCA_040377825.1 Hyphomicrobiales bacterium
CTGCAATAATATGGTGACCATGCGGGGCGGAACCGAACGAACCGAAAAATCGATCCCGGCGCGCATTTTTTTGATGGCTTCGACTGAACAGTGGACGCGCCCGAACTCGCAAGTCCGTATCCTACCCATAGGGAACTTATTTGATGCAAGGCCTGCACTGATTTAGCAGGGACGGAGCGACGATCGTGAGCGAGACGAACGACGACATAACAGTCAGGAAACTTCATACCGCCGATCTCGTTCTGTTTCGAGATCACCTCCTGCGACTTGATTCGGATACTCGCCAGAAGCGATTTGCAATGGGGGCATCGGATGACTTCATCAGGTCCTATGCTCAAACAAGTATTTCCATCGACACTGTGATTCATGGTTATTTCGAGAATGGAATTGTGCGCGGCGTTGGCGAACTTCGGCTCGTAGGACGCAGCCGGTTTGATGCGGAAGCTGCCTTCAGCGTCGAGCAGCCTTGGCAGGCGCAAGGCGTCGGGTCGGTCTTGTTGGGCAGAACGCTTCTCACCGCCCGCAACCGCGGGATCCGTCGCCTCTACATGAATTGTCTGGCCACCAACCGCCATATGCAACGGCTGGCGAAACGCTTCGGCGCCGAGCTTGAGTTTGACTCCGGGGATGTGGTGGGCCTAGTCGTCCCCGAATATGCCTCGGCGGCGTCCTTCCTCAAAGAGGCGGTCTCCGATAGTTATGGCTGGGCGACGGCGGTCTTTGATCTTCAGCGGCGCATGATCAAAACGGCCTAAGGGGCACGGCCAAGCGCGGATCGCAGAGGAGACGCGCCTCCACGATCCGAGCCGAGTGGTTTCGACGATCACCGAATGCGGACGTCAGCGATTAGTTGGCAAATTTTGTTTAAACTAGGGTCTCGCCTTAGACATCCGCGTAGGGCGCATCGCCCGCGTTTCCGCCGGGATGCGTGACGGCTCCGGTTCGCGCGGAGCTGACGCCCTGGGCGTATTTCCAGATCGCGCCGGATTTGATGGCGGTCTGCCGAGGCTGCCACGCGTCGTGCCGTTCGGCCAATTCCGCGTCCGACAACCGGACCGACAGCGTTCCCGCCACAGCATCGATGTCGATAATGTCGCCGTCGTTTAAGAGCGCGATCGGTCCGCCGACCGCGGCCTCCGGCCCGACATGGCCGATGCAGAACCCGCGTGTCGCGCCGGAGAAGCGGCCGTCGGTGATCAGCGCGACCTTGTCGCCCATGCCCTGGCCGTACAACGCCGCGGTCGTCGAAAGCATCTCGCGCATGCCCGGACCGCCGCGCGGGCCCTCGTAGCGGATGACGATGACCTCGCCAGCGTTTATTTGCCGGCTTTGGACGGCCTGGAAGCACTCTTCCTCGGTGTCGAAGCAGCGCGCGGGGCCGGAGAAGGTCAAGGTCTTCATGCCGGCCACTTTCACGATCGCGCCGTCGGGTGCGAGATTGCCGGATAGGCCAACAACGCCGCCGGTCGGCGTGATTGGATCGGAGACCGGGCGCACCACGTCCTGGGCGTCATTCCAGCGCACGGAGGCAAGATTTTCGGCGATGGTGCGGCCGGTGACGGTCAGGCAGTCGCCATGCAGGAAGCCGCCGTCTAGCAACGCCTTCATCAGCAAGGGGATGCCGCCCGCCTCGAACATGTCCTTGGCCACGTAGCGGCCGCCGGGCTTCAAATCGGCGATATAGGGCGTGCGCTGGAAGATCTTGGCGACCTCGAACAGATCGAAATCGATGCCCGCCTCGTGCGCGATCGCCGGCAAGTGCAGCGCGGCATTGGTCGAGCCGCCGGACGCCGCCACGACGGTCGCGGCATTTTCCAGGGCCTTGCGGGTTACGATATCGCGCGGGCGGATGCCGAGCGCGATCAGGTCCATGATCTTTTCGCCGGCGGCGGCGCAGAACCGATCGCGGATCTCGTAGGGCGCGGGAGCACCGGCCGAATAGGGCAAGGCGAGGCCGATCGCCTCGGACACCGTCGCCATGGTGTTGGCAGTGAACTGCGCGCCGCAGGCGCCCGCCGAGGGGCACGCAACCTTCTCCAGTTCATCGAGATCGTCGTCGTTCATGTCGCCGACCGCGTGCATGCCGACGGCCTCGAACAGATCCTGGATCGTCACCTGCCGGCCCCGGAACGTGCCGGGAAGGATCGAGCCGCCATAGATGAAGATTGACGGTACGTTGAGGCGCACCATGGCCATCATCATGCCGGGAAGTGACTTGTCGCAGCCGGCGAGGCCGACCAGCGCGTCGTAGCAGTGGCCGCGCATGGTCAGTTCGACGGAATCAGCAATCACCTCGCGCGAGACCAGCGACGCCTTCATGCCCTGGTGGCCCATGGCGATGCCGTCGGTCACCGTGATCGTGCAGAATTCGCGCGGCGTGCCATTGGCCGAGGCAACGCCCTTTTTCACGGCCTGCGCTTGCCGCATCAAGGAAATGTTGCAAGGTGCCGCCTCGTTCCAGCAGGAGGCGACGCCGATCAGCGGCTGATGGATCTGTTCGGTCGTCAGGCCCATCGCATAAAGATATGAGCGATGTGGCGCGCGGGACGGGCCTTCGGTCACATAGCGGCTTGGCAGTTTGGCCTTACTCGGCACCTTCGCATCCATCCCGGTCACTCCATCCTTTTCGTTGCTCATAATCGATCATGCCGGCGCGAAGTAGTCGAGCCGCACGACATGGGCATCGGACACGAACATAACGCCTGAACGCCGTTCGAAAAGGCCGCGCATGCCCTTGGCGACCGACAGAATAGCCTGCTCGGTCGCGACCGCCACGAACATGACGAGCCCGGAGCGGTCGTTGAACAGCGCGCGGCCCTCGTGGAACCCGGCGTGACCCATGCCAGCGACGTCGCGAACGACGGTATAGCCCGGGATATGGCTTGCCTTCATGAGATCCTGGACGATCCCGGCGTCCTCAGAATGCACCACGATCTCGATTTTCTTCACCGGATGCAAGGTGAAGCCGTCGCTTGATTGGCCGTCCATGGTCATGCCGTCTCCGTGTGAGCCTTAACTGTTTGAGGAATTTGCGCCCGTGCCTGTCGCAATGCCGCCCGGCTGGCTGGTACCGGCTTGCGCCGTCCCGAGCGATATCCAGTCGAATTTTGGGCCGAGCCGCAAGACCCTTCCATCGTTCGGATCGATCACGACGAGCGCGACCCAGCCATTGCCGAACAGCCGCTTCAACACGCCATGCGCGGCAACCACCGCCGCAACGCGCGCGACCGGCGCATGAACGACCGTCGTCAGCCGCATCGGCTCGTGATAGGGCCGCCCATCGTCGTCGATCACCGACTGACGCGGGAAACCGACACGCAGATCGCCGCCATTGCCTTGAACCACGCCAAGGCCACCGACGATATTCTGCGTCACCTTGGAGCCGGATCCGTAGCGCTCGTTGTCGAGGGTGGAAAAGAAATACTGCGTGTTGATCCATTCGGCGACCACCATGGGCGCCGTCAGGATGATCGCGAGTGCCTTGCCTTCCGGATCGATGCGCCAGTCGTAGGAATGCAGGAAGGCGCGGCCGTCGAGCGGCAGGCCCTGCGTCAGCCGCCGCTCGCCGACGATGAAGGCTGCGTTTCGGGCGAGCGCCCATTCCGGCCGGACCTCGGCCCAGTCCGACGCGCGGGTTAGCAAGTCCGTGGCGACCTTGGCGCCGAGCCCGCCGGCCCGACGGATACGGTTTGCGGCTCCAGCGGCAGCCACATCCGTCTCCAGCCGGGCAAGCCGCTCAGCATGGGAGGCGGGGATCAGCGCGCGGTCGAAGATCGTCATGCCATCAGTGGTCGTATCGTGCTCGGCCGCGATGAAGACCGTGTCGGCCGGCAACGGGTGGCCGCCGGCGGCGAGCCGCGCGCGGACATCCGGATCGTTGAAGATCTGCGCCATGACGCGGGCATTTGCCCCGCCGTGATTGCCGCCGCACGCGCCGCAGTCGAGCGCTGAGCCGTAGGGGTTGTTCACGGTCGAGCTGCCGTGCCCTGCGAGGACCACGATCGGCGCGAAGGTCTTGGGAAACCCGGTCAGCGACAGCAAAGCCTCGGCATAGAAGACCCGTTCGTCGAGCGTGAAGCCACTGCTCGCCCCAGCCGCGTCGCACACGAAATCGAGCGACGGGCGGAACGCATCCGCCGCGCTCGCACGGCCGTTCAGCCGTTTCACGATGCGATCCGTCGTGATCGGCGCCATGGTACGGGCAATCATGCCGATGCCCGCGGCCGGACCAACCGTCTCGGCCGTGGCAAAGGCCGTAGCGACACCTTTTTTCAGGGTATCGAAGAGCCCGCCCAGCGCCGAATCCCGTCGAGCGGCGCGTGTTGTCGAGGCCGCGAGCGCGGGTTGGTCGGCCGCCGGCAGCTCCTTGACCTCGTGCTTGGGGCCGAGGAGGACGGGAAGCAGCTTCTGCCGCCGATCCGTCCCATGCGGAGTCAAGGCCATCGGAATGCCGAAGAAGCCGGCATAACCGAAGGTCTGATAGGCCCCCCGTGCTTCCAGGGCCGAACGCATCGGCTCGGAGCGGACATCGATGCAGAATAGAACCTGAGCATCCGGCCGAACCTCGCCGGCATCGGTCGAAGGGGTCCGTTCCGGCGCGGTGAGCGAGGCGAGCAAGTTGGCCCGGTAGGTCGTTTCGGTCGCGGCGAGGAGCGCAAAGGCCAACTCGGCCTCCGAAAGCGCGCTCGAGAAAACAAAGAGCGCGACATCGTCCCCGTAAACGCCGCGCAGATCCAGATGATCGAGGCCGACAGCTGCCGCGCTCTTCGCCACGGCGAGGGCGATCGCCGACTTGGCGTCCGCGGCATCGCGCGCCGGCCGCTCGCCGTGCAGCCCCGTCCCGCCGCGCGCAAGCCGTTCCATGGCGAGCCAAAGGGCGGCGAGATCCGCAAAGCCGGCGGGATTCCCGGCGGTTTGCGAAGCATCCGCGTAATCGGTCCGCCAACGCACATGCGCCGCCCAGCCGGGCAGCCGCGCGAGCAGTCTGGAGAGAACCGTCAGCCGGTCGGAAGGCGCGACATCGAGGGCTCCGAGTGCATCGGCAACGGCTTCCAGCGGATCGGTCGGAAGCTGCCGTAAGGTCTCCGCCGCGTTGCGGCCGCCGACGATGGCGAGATCGGGATCATGGCTAGCGATATCCAACACCGCCCGATAGAGTCCGCGATCGCGTCCGGGCATCGCGACCAAGGCCGCGCCCCGATCGAAAAACGCGGCCGCCCATCTCGCAACAAAGCCGTCCGCCGCCGACTGGACCGTGGGCGATGCCGTTTCCAACACCGTGAGAGGCTTGACCGAAATCGGGCCGAGTCGGGCGAGGAGATCGGCGGGCGCGTCTTCAACAAGGGCGCGGGCGGCGGCGATAAGGTCTCCATTTGGCGCCGGTCCATACGATCCGGTTGTCAGACGCGCCAGCGCGATATCAGCCGCCGTGAAGTCCCGCGCAACCTTCCGATTTGCCTTGGCGGGTCCCCCCAGCCGCTCGATAAGCGCCTCGCGAAGGGCAGCGCTGTCGATCGCGCCGTCGGCGAGACGCTTCCTATAGTGTTGGAGCGGCAGGTGCGCGCGCGCGCCAAAAAGCGCGGCCGCTTCCTTAACGGCGGCTTCGAACGGCCGATCCTCGAAGCCGAGCAGCGGATTGACCGCGACGAAGGCGTCGAGCGGGAAGAGCGGCGGGAAGTTGTTGCCGGCGAACCGAACAAGGATCGCGACTTCGGCCGCATCCGGCGCGGCTGCCCGCGTCGCTTGGGCGACTTGAAACGTTTGATGAGCGACCATGATCAGGATCTCCAGGTCACGAGCGAATGGGTTCGATGGCGGATGGTGCGAGGCGACCGGCATTCATCAGCCGAACGTAAACTGCAAGAGGCAGCCTGAGGCCGCGCATTTGGACGACCCAAAGGCCGATAAAGAGAGCTGTCAGCGCGATCTCGACACCAAAGCCGAAGTTCGGAACCTTTGCGGCGGCGCCATTGAGGGCCGCGGTCACCAGGACGAGACCCACCAGATGAACAGCGGCGAGCACGGCCACCGCACAAAGTAGAGCCCAGCGGTCGACCCGGTCGATGGCCGGACCGGCCAGCGCGACCGCGCTGTGCGCGGCCGTCGCCACGGCCAGCGTCGTCAGGAGCAGCGAGGTCGGGGACGATCCGGTCGCAAACGCGACCACAATCGCGAAAGCGAGGGCGAGGGCGCCGGCAACGAGCGCACCGGGCCCCTTCGAACGGGGCGCCGTGGTCTGGGATACGGCCGAACCAGCCGATAGGAACAGCCAGGCCTTGAAGAAGCCATGGGCGATCAGATGCCACACGGCGGGTCCGAAGGCCCCGAGGCCGCATTGCAGAATCATGAAGCCCATCTGGCTTACCGTCGAGGCTGCCAAAGCGCGCTTCACGTCCGGCCGAACCAGCATGACCGCCGTGCCAAGGATCGCGCTCGCCGCGCCCAGAAAGATGGCAATGCCCAGAACCCATGGGGCACTCGCGAAGACGGCGGAGAACTTAACCAGCGCGAAGCCTCCGGCATTCACGAAGCCGGCATGCATGAGCGCGGAAACCGGGGTCGGCGCGGTCAGCGAGGACAGCAGCCAGCTGGAGAACGGAAGAACAGCGGAGCGCGCGAGCGCACCGAAAAGGATAAGGATCGCCGCGCCCGCCACGAGCGTGGGCGGCGCGTTCGGTATCGAGGAAAGCACCTCGGCGATCGACGTCGATCCGGCATTGCCTGCCAGGATGCCGAGACCAACGGCGAAGATCGCATCGCCGAAGAAGAACGTCAGCCGCGTGCGCCGGGCAGCGGCAGCCGATTCAGCCACGGCGTCCGAATGACCGATGAGCCGGGCAAGCACCTGGCCACCGATAACCCACGCAGCGAGCAGCACCACGAGATCCGCCGCGCTCGCCACCACCAGCATGCTCGCCACCGCCAGCGCGACGCGGGCGGTATAGGCCTTGAGGTCCGGATCGCCGCGCATGTAGCGAACGGAAAACTGCAGCACGACCGCGCCGACAAGCACGATCAACACGCTGATAAGCGCGGCAAGACCGTCGAAGGCGAAGAAGGCGCCGCGCGAAGGCAAGCCAGCGATCGACAGAATCACCAAGAGCGCTGTGAGCCCGACGCTGGTCCAGCCCGCCGCGGCGGCGAGGCGGATCGTACGTTCGCCGTTAATCAATGGGGTGACGGCGATGGCGGCTGCCGCGAGCAACGGAAGGGCGGGCATGACGATGGCGATTTCGGCGAGCACGGCAGTCTCTTTCGATCTGTTGACGGCGCGACCATGCCCCAATGGCCACCATTATGGAAACGACTTCTAGCAATCAGTTCCATTGAAAAAATCAATGATGTCTTTAAGAGCGCTCGCCGCCGGCGGTCTCAAGCGACTGTGCGATATGCTCCGCCAGGAGCGCGATCGCGCGCGGCAGATCCCCGGGCGCCCGATAAAGGACGACCTCGGTATCCGGCAAGGTGGGGAGTTCGTTATCCGCGCCGACAAAGCGCAATCCTGCAGGCACCATCTCTTTCGGCAGCACGGT
Organism: Hyphomicrobiales bacterium; assembly: GCA_040377825.1. Lineage (GTDB taxonomy): Bacteria > Pseudomonadota > Alphaproteobacteria > Rhizobiales > Ancalomicrobiaceae > JBEINZ01. The sequence goes on from JBEINZ010000014.1 coordinate 7,533, forward strand.
GATGCCGAGCCCGGCCTGCACCGCGGCTTGCAGTCCGGCGAGACTGGGGCTTGCGAAGACGATCCGGTAGGCGCGGCCGGCGGCGTCCAAGGCGGAAAGCGCGCGCTTGCGATAGACATCCGGCGCTGGCGCAAGCACCAACGGCAGGGGCGCGCTTCGATCGAGCAACAGGCGTGGGGATCCGACCCATTCGAGCACTTCGCGCCAGACATTGGTGCCGCCGCTCGGCCCCTGCGGCTCGCGCTTGAACAAGATCACGTCATAAGCCCCCTTGGCGAAGCCATCGAGCAAATGGACCGTGAAGTCGCAATTCACTTCCAGCGATACCCTAGGATGGGCGCGCGCGAACCGGGCGAGAACCTCCGGCAGATGCACCGTCGCGAAATCCTCCGGGGTGCCGAGCCGGACCGTCCCTTCCACATCGCTGTCGACGAGCCGCGCGCGGGCTTCATCGGCGATGCGCAACATTTGCCGCGCAAAGCCGAGCAAGACCTCGCCATCCGGCGTAAGGCGGATTTCGCGGGTCTCTCGATTGAAGACCGGTTTGCCGAGGCCGCGCTCCAATTTGCGAATTTGCAGGCTCACGGTCGACTGGGTCAAGCCGACGCGGCCGGCCGCGCGAGTAAACCCGCCGGCATCCACGATCGCGACAAAGCTGCGCAAGACGTCAAGATCGAACGCCGGCAATGGGCCCTTCACAATGCCCTCGCCATCATGGTTTTCGAACCATCAGGAGCGGCCGCCCGCCCTCGCGCGCCGCCTTTCCAAAGCCCTTGTCGTTCGGCTCAAAGGACAGGCTGCCGCCGCCCGGGGCGCTCAGAATGAACAGCGACCCCTCCCATCGTGCGTCGACGAGCTTCAGTTTGGCAATCGCCGGATCGCATCCGGGAGCGGTCGCGACCTTGAAGGCCGCGCCGGCGGCGGTGAATGTCACCGTGCAAATCACCGGTCCGCCCGGGCGTTGCAACTGCCAAGTCGCCACGATGTCCGCCGCCGTCGGCAGGCGCGCGCCGCTCGACGTCGCCCGGACCATGCGCAGCGGATCTCCCGCGCGGTCGGCGGGCGGCTTTGCCTCGAACAGGCTGCCGTCTTCCTTTGGCGTCATCCGGGCAAGCGTCTGCCGGCCGATGTCGCGCAATACGATCGTGCCCTTATCCTCGAACTCCCAGGCATAGGCCTCGACCATCGCCGGGAAAACGGCGCGGCAGCCGTTCGTCCCCGAAATCGCGAAGCCGCCGATCGTCGGCCCCTCCTCGAGCAACAGCGTGCAGCCTTTGCCGCCGCTTTCCTTCGCCAAAAGCCATGTCCCGGCCATCGCCGCCGGCCCGGACTGTTGCGCCAGAGCGGATGCCGTTGGCAGAAGCGAAAGGCAAATGAGGGTGGCGAGCGAGCGGATCGGGATCATCATGGCTCGACAAGGTAAAGCGTGACGTCGCGCGCGCAAGGCGTCTGTTGTGCCATCTCAGCCGAAGATCACATGCGCCGCAATCAGTGCCAGCGAAAGCGCGCCGATCCATAGCGCCACGCGCCCCGATCGACTATAGCGGGCCTCGGCCGCGGCGAGCGCATTGACCGTCTCGGCATCAAGCGTCAGGCCCCGATCGGCCATGCGCGCGAAACCCGCGGAGAGGCGCTTGGCCCGATCGGCCAGCCGAGGCAATTCGAGCGCGAGGCCGCCAACCGCGCCGACTGAACTCGCCGCTTCGCCGATCTTCGCGCCCGGACCGAGATTGCGCTCGATCCATTCACGCACCACGGGCTCCGAGGTCGTCCAGATATCAAGATCCGGATCGAGCGTGCGCGCCACGCCTTCCACGACCACCATGGTCTTTTGAAGCAGGATAAGGCGCGGCTGCGCCTTCATGTTGAAGACCTCGGTATATTCAAAAAGCTGGTTCAGCAGATGCGCCATGGAGATTTCGTGGGCCGGGCGATCGCGCAGCGGCTCGCCGATCGCCCTCAGCGCCTGCGCGAAAACCTCGACCTCTTGGTCCGCGGGAACGTAGCCCGCCTCGAAATGGACCTCCGCCGTGCGCATATAGTCGCGTCGGATGAAGCCGTAGAGAATCTCCGCCAGAAAGCGCCGTTCGGCTTTATCCAGCCGGCCCATGATGCCGAAATCGACCGCGACCAGGGTGCCATCCGGATCGACGAAAAGGTTGCCCTGGTGCATGTCGGCGTGGAAGAAGCCGTCGCGCATCGCATGGCGCAGGAACGACTGGATCACGATGCGCGAAAGACCGATCAGGTCATGGCCCGCGGCCGCGATGCCGGCAACATCGGAGACCTTGGCGCCGTCGATCCATTCGAGCGTTAGCACGCCCTTCGCCGTTCGCTCCCAATCGACGCTCGGAACGCGAAAGCCCGGATCACCGCGCGTGTTCTCAGCCATCTCCGACAATGCGGCGGCTTCCAGGCGCAGGTCCATCTCCAGCTTCACGGTCCGCGCGAGGGTTTCGACGATCGCGATCGGGCGCAAGCGGCGGGCCGGGACGATGAACCGTTCGATCAACCGCGCAGCCAGGAAATAGCTCTCAAGATCATTCCAAAAGCGCGCCTCGACGCCCGGCCTTAGCACCTTGACGGCGACAACCCGCGATTCGCCGTCGGCCCCCCGAACGGTCGCCTTATGCACTTGGGCGATGGAGGCAGCCGCGACGGGCTCGCCGAGCTCCACGAAGAGATCGCCGATCGGCCGCTGCAGGGCGGCTTCAATGGATTGGCGGGCCTCGGAAAGAGGGAAGCTCGCGACATTGTCCTGCAGCGCCGTCAGGTCCTTCGCCATCTCCGCGCCGACGACGTCCGGCCGCGTGGCGAGAAACTGGCCGAGCTTGACATAGGACGGACCAAGCCGATTGAGCGCCGCCGACACGCGCGTGCCGCGATCGCGCTCGCCCACCCTGCGGCCGCGTCGCTCGATCAGGCCGGCGATCCAAAGGACGAGCCGACCGGCGGGCGGCGGATTGGGCGGCGCGATGGCGCGAAGCACGCCTTCCTGCGCAAGCACCCAGCCGGCCCGCGCAAGTCGCAAGGATGCGCCGAAGCGTCCGGCCATCAGATCTTCCAACCCGCGTGGATGGCGGCGATCCCGCCCGTCAAGTTGGACCAACTCACGCGCGAAAACCCGGCTTTCGTGATCATGCCGGCGAAACGATCCTGGGACGGGAACGTGGCGATCGATTCCACGAGATAGCGATAGGGCTCGTCGTCACCCGCGACGATCCCACCGATCGGCGGAATGACATTGAAGGAATAGGCCTCGTAGATCCGGTCGAGCCAAGGCACATCGACCTTCGAGAATTCCAGGCACAAAAACCGCCCGCCCGGCCGCAGCACGCGAAAGGCTTCCTCTAGCGCGCGCTCGATACGCGGCACGTTTCGGATGCCGAAAGCGATCGTATAGGCATCGAAGCGACCGCTGGCGAAGGGCAGGTCCTCGGCGTTTCCTTCCACGAAATCGACCTGATCGGCGAGGCCGCGCGCCTCGGCGCGTTCGCGGCCGACGCCAAGCATCGAGGCATTGATATCGCAGACGGTCGCCTCGGCATGACTGCGCGAGCGATCGACGACGCGAAACGCGATATCGCCGGTGCCGCCAGCGACATCGATCACGCGAAATGGCCGTCGCCCGGTTTGCGGCGGGGCGAGCCGGGAAACGAAGGCGTCTTTCCAAAGCCGATGCAGGCCGCCCGACATCAGATCGTTCATTAGATCGTAGCGGCGCGCGACCTTATGAAAGACATCGTCGACGAGATCTTGTTTTTCCCCAAGCGGAACCTCGCGAAAGCCGAAGCTCGCGGTTGACGCGGGGGAACGGAGGTTTGGGTTCTGGTCTGACGGATTTTCAAGCGCCATGGGGCACTCCAAGGATGGGCCGGCGAAGTGGCGCGGACCATAGCCGAACGCCACAACGAGCGCTATCGTTGCACCTTGAGCATTTCCCGATCGGACGGACTCATCCAATCGACAAGGAATGGCTCCAGAGTCAGGAGCTTGAGCCAGTCCTTTTCGTTCGGATCGTATCGATCCAAACGAGGCGGGCTCTTGGATTTAGGAGACGCGGCGCGCGATGCCCGAGTTGCCGGAAGTCGAGACAGTCAGGCGCGGTCTCGCGCCAGTCATGGAAGGGGCGCTGATCTCGCGTGTGGACTGTCGACGCCCGGATTTGCGATTTCCGTTTCCAACTGACTTCGCCGGACAACTCACCGGCCGCAGGGTCGTGTCGCTCGGCCGGCGCGCGAAGTATTTGTTGGCCGATCTTGATAACGAGACCGTGCTCATCATGCATTTGGGCATGTCCGGCTCGTTTCGGATCAGTTCCACGCTAGGCCATGGTGACCATGAAGCGACGCCCGGCATGTTCTATGTCGAACGGGCCAAGGACGCCGCGCATGATCATGTTGTCTTTGATTTGGAGAATGGCGCACGCATTACCTACAATGATCCGCGACGCTTCGGCTTCATGACGCTTGTGGCGCGTTCGGCGATCGAAGACTATCCTTTGTTGAAAAATATTGGCATCGAGCCGCTCGGCAACGCGCTCGATGGATCGGCGATCGCCCGCCTGTTCCGCGAGAAGAAAACCCCACTTAAGGCGGCGCTTTTAGATCAGAAGCTGATTGCTGGACTTGGGAACATCTATGTTTGCGAAGCGCTCTGGAGATCGCGCCTCGGTCCGCGGCGTGTCGCCGCAAGCCTCGCGCTGAAGGATGGCGGCGCGACCATGCAGGCCGAGCGACTTTCCGATGCGATCCGCGATGTTCTCGCCGAAGCGATCGACGCGGGCGGATCGTCGCTGCGCGACCATGTTCGAACCAACGGCGAACTTGGCTATTTCCAGCACGTTTTCGCCGTTTACGACCGCGAGGGCGAGCCCTGTCCACGCATGGAGTGTAGCGGCGTGATCGAGCGGATTGTCCAATCAAACCGCTCCACCTTTCTTTGCCCGATCTGCCAGCGCTGAAACCTAGAGGGGATAGTCTTGACTTACGAGACACTTATCGTCGAAACGCATGGTCGGGTCGGCCTGATCACCTTGAACCGGCCGAAAGCGCTGAATGCGCTGAACTCCATGCTGATCGACGAGCTCAACGCCGCCCTCGATGGGTTCGAAGCCGATAGCGAGATCGGCGCGGTTGTTTTGACCGGCTCGCCACGAGCTTTTGCCGCGGGCGCGGACATCAAGCAGATGGCCTCGTTGGCGTACCCGGCGAACTATGTCGGCGATTTCCTATCGAATTGGGATCGCCTCGCCCGGTTTCGAAAACCCGTCATCGCCGCGGTCGCCGGTTACGCACTCGGGGGAGGCTGTGAGCTTGCCATGATGTGCGACTTCATCATCGCGGCGGAAACGGCGGAGTTCGGCCAGCCCGAGATCCGACTTGGTATCATCCCGGGAGCGGGCGGCAGCCAACGGTTAACCCATGCCGTGGGCAAGGCGAAGGCAATGGATATGTGCCTCACCGGTCGGCACATCGGCGCGGCCGAGGCCGAACGGGCCGGCCTCGTGGCGCGAGTCGTTCCGGCGGAGGATCTGCTGAAAGTGGCGTTGGAGGCCGCTGCGGTCATCGCGGGCTACTCGCTTGCGGCCGTCATGCTGACGAAGGAATCCGTCAATCGTGCCTTCGAGGCGCCGCTCGCGGAGGGGCTACGATTCGAGCGGCGCATGTTTCAAAGTCTGTTTGCGACCGCCGACCAGAAAGAAGGCATGGCCGCGTTCATGGAGAAGAGGAAACCGGATTTCAAACACCGCTGAGCAGGCCACGTTAAACTGTCATCATTGAATAAAGAGACGGCGTTGACGCCTGCCTAGTCGACCGTTATAAGCGTCGTCAACCGGTGGCGGAATTTCCGCCGCCGATTTCGTTTGCGCGGAGCTTCGGGTCTGCTTACGGTGGATCGACTTCTTATGGGAAAGCGTCCCTAGGGATTGCGCCTTTGAGAACATGGCTTCGTTATCGTTGAAATTCAGGAGAGGCTTACATGGCCAATACGCCGTCCGCCAAGAAGGCGGCTCGCAAGATCGCCCGCCGCACCGCGATCAATAAGTCCAGGCGCAGCCGCGTGCGTACGTTCGTGCGCAAGGTCGAGGAGGCACTGGCTTCGGGCGACGCGGCGGTCGCGGCATTAGCCTTTAAGGCCGCACAACCCGAGCTCGCGCGTGCGGCTTCCAAGGGCGTTATGCATGCCAACACGGCCTCTCGAAAGATTTCGAGGCTTGCCCAACGTGTCAAGGCGCTCAGCGCCTGAGGCATGTGGATTGGTTCAAGCGAAATTTTAAAGAGCCCGGGTAAGTCCGGGCTTTTTTTGTTTCCCGGCAAACAGAGAGTGTGATATATTCATTAACATGAATTGAAAAAGGTATGTTGAAGCTGAACAGCGCTTGTCAAAACTTATCCAGTTTTATCATATAGTTGCGGCATAGTCTGCCGTGAGGTCCTGTGGCTGGGCCCACCAAGCCTGAGTCAAGAGGTCGTTCCAGTTTTTTTTAATCGGCTAGTCGTTGCCGTAGCGTAAACGGCCGGCTTCTCGACACCCCTTTGACTCGTTTGAATTTCTTGTCGGAAGGGCTTCGCCGTGCCTTGGGTCGTGTGGGTGAATCCGGCAACACCGCGCGAAGGCTAGATCCTTCCGCTGTTGCAGCGCTTGGCCGGGCTGTGTAAAGTTCAATCCATGGAGAGCACGAGCTCTCCGTAGGCGACGTATAAAACAAGAAAACTCCCTGTTGCGGATGGCGTTTCGAGTTATTTCCAAAGAGTACGCATATTGCGTTACTCTGAAACGCTAGGTGCAATATGGAAATGGAGCCAGAATAGTAGACCAAAACTTAGAACGTAGCGTTAGGTTTTGGTAAGCTGAACTCCGCAAAAATTCGAGTTTGCGCGCATGAGGTTCCCTTTCGGCAACCTCAGGGAGGAAATATGTCACGACCAACTGGAGAGAGCTACGCGGGCGACGTACGTCCCGCGAATGCGTTTTCTTCTCTCGCGAATGAGGCAAAATCAGCTCTCGTCGATGTCCGCACAAAGGCCGAGTGGGCCTATGTGGGCGTGGCGTCGTTGGATTCTGTTGGGAAGACTCCGATATTCGTCGAGTGGCAGGGGTATCCGTCCATGGCAGTCGACGGCCAGTTCGTGGAACGACTGGAGCGGAAACTTGAGGAAGCCGCGATCGAGCCGCCTGACTCCCTGTTTTTTCTTTGCAGGTCGGGTGTGCGCAGTAAGTCAGCGGCGATCGCGATGACCGAAGCCGGATGGCTTCGCTGTTTCAATGTGACCGGCGGTTTTGAAGGTCCGTGTGACAGTCATGGCCATCGTGGTGTTATCGAAGGCTGGAAGGCCAACGGCCTACCCTGGATCCAGTCATAAGTTTCCTTTGTTGTGACGCGTGCGATCGCCAAGGCTAACGCTTTGGTTGTATCTCCTTTGCTGTCCTGCTGACAGCAGGCTTATCGGTTCAGTGCGCCGAGTGGCAGATCGGCTGTCGGGATGACGGACTTTGGCGGGTCCGCCCTGGCAAATGGAACAATGGAGGCTTTTCGATGATGTTGGGTCTAGCGGGCCATGTGGAATGGGACCGGATTAAGAAACGTTTGCGGGCCGAATTAGGTGAGGATGTCTTTACGAGCTGGTTTGCCCGGGTCGATCTGGAGTCCCACAACCAAGGTATTGTCCATCTCTCGGTGCCGACTCGGTTTCTAAAGAGTTGGTTGCAGAGCAAGTACCTGGATCGATTGATGGGCCTGTGCCAGGACGAGTTCGGCGAGGTCCGCGAGATCGAATTCTCCGTTCGTAGCGCGATGCGGCAGCAGGCGGTGTCCGGTGGAGCGGCGGTCGAAACATGGTCCGAGCCAGCTCGAGATATGCGCCCAATCAAGGTTCAGCCGGCCGCGCCGCCAGTTCTGAGGCTTGTACCGGAATCGCAGATTTTGACCGCGGAGACCCGACACGAGGATGCTTTCGCGGGTTCACCGCTCGATCCGCGTTACTCCTTCGAAACGTTTGTCGAAGGACGCTCGAATAGCTTGGCGCTCGCCGCCGCGCGCCGCGTGGCCGATAGTCGGCCTGGCGAAGCTATCGGCTTCAACCCGTTATTCGTGCATGCCGCCGTTGGCCTCGGCAAAACGCATCTCTTGCAGGCTATTGCCCATGCCGCGAAGGCCTCGGGACGGCGGGTTCTCTACCTGACGGCCGAGTACTTCATGTATCGCTTCGTTGCGGCTTTGAAGTCCCAATCCGCTTTGGCGTTCAAGGAATCCTTGCGCGGCATCGATCTGCTTTTGATCGACGACATGCAATTCCTTCAAGGACGTCAAATTCAACAGGAGTTCTGCCATACGCTGAATTCGCTGATCGACGGCGCCCGCCAAGTGGTCGTCGCGGCGGACCGTCCGCCGGTTGAACTAGAGACATTGGACGAACGTGTGCGCTCGCGCCTCGGTGGCGGCCTGCTCGCGGATATCACGGCCCCCGACTTCGAACTTCGTCATAAGATCGTTGCGAACCGTGTGGCCGTTGCCAAGAAATCGTTTCAGCAGCTTGCGATTTGCGAGGCGGTGATCGACTACGTCGCGCGCAATGTTACGTCGTCCGGTCGAGACTTGGACGGTGCCGTCAACCGGCTGGTCGCGCATAATCAGCTCTCCGGAGCGCCGGTAACGGTCGACATGGCCGAAACTGCCTTGCGCGATCTTCTGCGCGTGCGCGAAGCGCGTCGTGTGAAGATCGAGGATATTCAACGCATCGTTTGTAAGCAGTACAACGTTTCGAAGGCGGATCTTCTGTCGAGCCGTCGCACACGCACCGTTGTTCGGCCGCGTCAAATCGCGATGTATCTTGCAAAGACCTTGACGCCGCGCTCGCTTCCCGAGATCGGTCGTCGCTTCGGCAACCGAGATCACACGACGGTGCTGCATGCCGTGCGCAAGATCGAGGATATGATGAAAACCGACCGCGGCTTTGCCGACGAGGTTGATGTTCTGCGCCGCCAGTTCGACGCTTGATGTTGAGGCGCTTCGAAACCTCCGCGGGACGTTAGGACAGGTGTTCCGCCGGCGACTTTGGTCCGGCGGGATCGGTGGGACGCGAATATCTGCTCTGATGACGACGGCCGCCCCGCGCCAGCGAGGGCGGCCTTTGCATATCCTGCCATCGTCAAAGGCTCATTTCTCTTCGCGTCAAATGGTTCTTGAGCCTGTCCCGCTCGGATGATTCCATCCGTTCGGGAAATGCACTAGAAGACCAAGAGGCGGTCGGAGCAATCGTCGGCGGGGGTAACTTGGATGTCCGATATGCGTCTTGTTGTCGTTGGCGCGGCCGGCCGCATGGGCCGCGCCTTGATCCGGACGATCGTTGGGCTCGATGGGGTGACGCTCGCGGGCGCGATCGAACATGGCGGATCTTCGCTCCTCGGACGCGACGCCGGCACCCTGGCGGGCCTCGAGCCGCTCGGCCTTGCCGTGACCGACGATCCGCTGCCGATCTTTGCTAAGGCCGATGGCGTGTTGGACTTCACGACCCCGGCCGCAACGGTCGGTTTCGCGGAGATCGCGGCGCAGGCGCGTATCGTGCATGTGATCGGTACAACCGGTCTCCAGCCGGAGGACGAGGCGAAAATCGCCGCCGCCGCCCGTCATGCAGCCATTGTAAAGTCCGGCAATATGAGTCTTGGGCTCAATTTGCTCGCCGAACTCGTGCGCAGGGCCGCGCGGGCGTTGGACGAGGATTTCGATATCGAGATCGTGGAAATGCACCATCGCATGAAAGTCGATGCTCCCTCCGGTACCGCGTTGCTGCTCGGCAAGGCGGCGGCGGAGGGTCGCGGGATCGATCTCGCCGCCCGTTCCGTGATGAGCAGAGAGGGCCATACCGGCCCGCGCGAACGCGGCGACATCGGCTTCGCGACCCTGCGCGGCGGCACGGTGGTCGGCGAACATGCCGTTGTGCTCGCCGGCGAGCATGAGCGAATCGAGCTTGTCCATAAGGCCGAGGATCGCTCGATCTTTTCGCGCGGCGCGGTGAAAGCGGCCCTCTGGGCGCGCGGGAAAAAGCCCGGCCTTTACTCGATGGCCGACGTGCTCGGCTTCTCCGACTGAAACGAAACACGGCCTTGGGACGAAAGGATCGACGATGGAGCGGCTTCTGGTACTGTGCCGGCATGGCGAGAGTGAATGGAACAAACTCAATCTGTTCACCGGCTGGAAGGATCCGGCGCTGACGGAGAAGGGCGTCGCGGAAGCGCGCGCCGCCGGCCGCAGGCTTCGCGACATGGGCCTTTCCTTCGACGTCGCCTATACGTCGGCGCTGTCTCGGGCCCAAAGGACGCTCGATCTCATCCTGACCGAACTCGGCCAAACCGATCTCGCGATCCATCGCGATCAAGCACTCAACGAACGCGATTACGGCGATCTTGCCGGTCTTAACAAGGATGACGCACGCCAGCGTTGGGGCGAAGAGCAGGTGCACATCTGGCGCCGCTCATACGACGTGCCCCCGCCGGGCGGCGAAAGCCTGAAGGATACGGCGGCGCGCGTGCTGCCCTATTTCGAGGCGCATATCATGCCCGATGTCATGGCCGGCCACCGCGTCCTCGTCGCGGCGCACGGAAACTCGCTGCGCGCCCTTATCATGAAGCTCGAGGGATTGACCGGCGAGGAAATCATCAAGCGTGAACTCGCAACCGGCGTCCCGATCATCTACCGGTTCGCCGAGGATGGCTCGATCCTGGAGAAGCTGGATCTTTCTGCATGAGCGATCCGTCGGATTTGGCGATCGTCAGGCTCGATGCGGAGGGGTTCGCCCGGCATCGGGCGGCTCTCGCCGAGATCCTCGTGGATTGTGTCGCCGGAAACGCTTCAATCGGCTTCGTCTGGCCTTTCGAAAGGGCCGACGCCCTTGTCTATTGGGATGGTCTGGTCGAACCCGTCGCGAGCGGCGCGGTTCGGCTCTTTGGCGCGTTTCAAAACGACGCGCTTGTCGGAACCGTCCAATTGCATATCGCCGGAAAAGCCAATCAGCCGCACCGCGCCGAGGTCGCCAAGGTGTTGGTTCCACGTCAGCATCGACGCTCGGGTATCGGACGTGCCCTGATGCTTGCCGCCGAGGACGAGGCCCGCCGGCTCGGCCGCTGGCACCTCCTGCTCGACACGGCCCGTGGCGGCGGCGCGGAATCGCTCTACGAGAACCTCGGCTGGATCCCCTTCGGCACCTGCCCCGACTATGCGCTCAATCCGGACGGGACATTCATAGATACTGTCTACTATTGGAAACGACTGACTCTTTGAGCAGATGATCGGCTCATCGTGCGCCGCTTATCCGTCCTGTTTCCCAGCCCAAGATCGCGCGTTTGCGCGTCAGGCCCCAGTGGTAGCCGCACAGGTCCCCGGAGCGGCCGAGGACGCGGTGGCAGGGCACGACGAAGCTGATCGGGTTGCGGCCGACGGCCGAGCCGACCGCACGATGCGCCTTCGGGCTTCCAACGTGATCGGCGATATCGGAATAGCTGGTTGCCCGCCCCATCGGGATTTTCAAAAGCGTGCGCCACACGCGAATCTCGAAATCCGTGCCGATCAGAACCACGTTGAGCGGCCGATCCACCGTCCATTCTGACGGGTCGAATATGCGCGCCGCATAAGGTGCCGTCGCCGCCGCGTCCTCGATCAAGTCAGCGGCCGGCCAGCGGGCGGCCATGTCCGCAAGGGCCGTCTCCTCCTCGCCTTCATCGGCGAAACCGAGCCCGGCCAGCCCATGCTCGGTCACGACGATAATCGCCGCGCCGAATGGCGAACGGTGGAAGCCCCAGCGCATGAGAAGGCCCCGCCCGCGGGCACGATAGGCGCCGGGTGTCATGGCTTCGTGAGTGACGAACAGGTCGTGCAGCCGCCCAGGTCCAGACATGCCGAGTTCGTAGCTCGTATCAAGCACGCTCACTGATTCACGAAGCAGTTCCCGTGCGGCATCGAGCGTCAGGGCCTGCAAAAAGGCCTTGGGTGTCAGGCCTGCCCATCGCATGAAGAGCCGCTGCAGCGGTTCGGCACCAAGCCCGACGCGCGCGGCGATGGCTTCGACCGTCGGCTGCTCGCGCCAGTGTTCCGACATGATCGTGATCGCCTTGCGCACGAGCGCATAGTCGTCGCTTCGATCGTCAGACAGTGTGGCCGAACTGGCCGAACTGGCCGAACTGGCCAACAAGGGGTCGGCGTGCAGCAAATCGACTGTCATGGCACTATCCCGCAAACGAAAATCGCCGGAGCCGATCACTCCGGCGCTATTCCACGCCGGCGGCACGACGCATGGCGAAGTCCGATACCCTTAGCGCCCGCCGTGTTGTTGCGACACCCGATTTCCGACGTTGACCGTCAGACGGTTTGGGCAGTTGGGCCTCCCGCCCGCGCGGTTGATAGCGCGAGCCGGAGCGCTTCGGCGAATGTAGTCCGATCGACCGGATTAAGGAACGCGCCGACATCAACGGCCCGCCCCCGTGAGAGCAAGCGAATTCGCGTGACGCCCTCGTCTTCGATCCGCTCGATCTCAAGCCGTGCCCAGACTGGGTTGAGCCTGATCTCTTGTGCGCGGCCAACCGCCGAGACCTTACGCACGACAATTTCCGTGACAGATACGGCGACTTCCTCGAAGGCGCGCGCGGCCTTCATATTGAGCCGAAACGCAAGCCAAATCAGAACGGCGTCCAGCCCAACAAAACCGACCACCGGCCAGGCGCCGATGCGCCAAAACGCGAGGCTGGTGATTGCCGAAAGGACCGCCACGGCTGCCATCAGCAGCAATATACCGCGACGCCCGAGTGATCTATGCGGCACGAGGACCGCGGAAAAGAACGGTTGTTCCTGGCCCGTGGCGATAGGCAGCGCAGGCTCGTCGTCGGCAATAGGCTTGGCGTTCGTCATGATCGATGAGTATAGGTGAGCGATGGTCGATGAGAAGCCAAAACGCGAAGCAAAGTCCAACCGATCCGCGCCTGGAAGGCAAAAGCAACCGGCTGCCGACCGCGCGAAGAAGAAGCCGGACGCCGCGCTGATCGACTATTCGCCCGCCGAGATCCGCGCGATTTTCGAGCGCTTCCGCATGGTAAAGCCCGAGCCTCTGGGCGAACTGGACCATGTCAATGCGTTCACGCTCCTCGTCGCCGTCGTGCTTTCCGCGCAGGCAACGGACGTCAGCGTTAACAAGGCAACCCGCGAACTCTTCCGGTTGGCCGACACGCCCGAACGGATGGTCGGCCTTGGCGAGGATCGCGTTCGCGACTTGATCAAGACGATCGGCCTTTACCGTAATAAGGCCAAGAACACGGTTGCGCTGTCTCAAGTATTGATTGACCGACACAACGGCGAAGTACCGCGCGATCGCGAGGCGCTGACGGCTCTTCCTGGCGTCGGCCGCAAGACCGCTAACGTTGTTTTGAACAGCGCCTTCGGCGAGCCGACCATTGCCGTTGACACGCATATTTTCCGGATCGGCAACCGGCTGCATCTCGCCCCGGGCAAAACGCCCGATGCCGTGGAAGCCATTCTAGACCGGATCATTCCGCCCGAATTCAAACGCCACGCCCATCATTGGCTCATCCTTCACGGCCGCTACATCTGCAAGGCGCGCCGTCCGGACTGCGAGCGCTGTCCGATTGCCGATCTTTGTAAGTTCGAGGGAAAGACCGCGTTCGTCCCGTTGCTTGCCTCGGAAGTCGCGCCGCTTGAAGTTTAGATCGACGCCTCTGCACGGCACCCGCCTATAGTCGAGGTTGCGCCGGCGGGGCGTTTCCGCTACTCGCCACGGCACGGCCCGACGCTTACCCAATTGTTAACATGAGAGTTCCATGAGCGACCCCATTTACGACGTACTCGGTATCGGCAACGCGATCGTCGACGTCATCGCGCGAACCGAGGACGATTTTCTCGTCCGCGAAGGATTGGCCAAGGGCTCAATGCGGCTTATCGACGCCGAGGAAGCGACGCGCCTCTATAGCCATATGCCGGCCGCACGCATGATTTCCGGCGGGTGCGCGGGCAACACGGCCGCCGGCGTTGGTTCGCTCGGTGGCCGGGCGGCCTTCATCGGTAAGGTCGCGGCTGATGAGTTCGGCATCGCGTTTCGGCACGATATATCCGCCATGGGGATCCATTTCCCAACGACGGCGCTTCTCAATGGCGCGCCCACCGCCCGTTCCATGATTCTCGTCACGCCTGACGGCGAGCGGACGATGAACACCTTTCTCGGTGCATGTCAGCATCTCACCGAGGCCGATATTGACGAGGGGGTCGTCAGCGCGGCCGCGATCACATATTTGGAAGGCTATCTCTGGGACCCGCCGGAGGCGAAAGCCGCCTTTCGAAAGGCGGCCGCGATCGCTCATCGCCACGATAGGCTGGTCGCGCTGACGCTGTCGGATGCATTCTGTGTCGATCGCTACCGCCCAGAATTCCATGAACTTCTTCGGACTGGAACGGTCGACATCGTCTTCGCCAATAGCGCGGAGGTGAAGTCGCTCTATCAGACGTCCGATTTTGACACGGCGGTCTCGGCGCTGCGTAACGACGCGAAGCTTGCGGCGGTGACGATGTCGGAAGACGGGTCGCTCGTTGTGACGCGCGAAGAAACAATTTCGGTTTCCGCCCATCCGGTCGAAACCGTCGTCGACACGACCGGCGCCGGCGATCTTTATGCCGCTGGGTTTCTATTCGCGCTCGCGCGGGGCGCGGATCTCGCGACCTGCGCGACCTTCGGCGGCCTTGCGGCGGCGGAGATCATTTCTCATATCGGCGCGCGGCCGGAGGCCGATCTCGGGGATCTCGCGAGGCAATCCGGCCTATCGATTTAAGCTCAGGAAGAACTTGTCTTACAAACCCTTTTGCGGAGCCTTCGTCGCGAACTGCTCGTCCTGGGGCTTGGCCGGAATCGTGGCATGCTCGACCGCGTGGCGAATGACGCGCGCCATCAGGTCGAGCCCAAGCGGGGCCAGGGCCCGCTCCCAAAGGTCCCGCGCGCTCTCGCCTTTTTTGACGAAGACCCAGTCCTGCATGGCAATCGCGCCGGCGTCCATCCGCTCGGCTAGGTGATAGATCGTGCCGCCGGCGATCGGATCGCCTTCCTTTACGGTCCATTCCACGGCTGCCATGCCGCGGTGGCGCGGCAGGAGCGAGGGATGGTAGCCAATGCCGCCGAGCCGCGCCTTGGCGAGCGCCTCGGTCGTGATACGCGCATGGCTATGCGCGGTGACGATGAGCTCGGTGCCATCGGGGATAAGCTCCGCCGGCACAAGATGCGGGTCGGATTGCACAACGATCGGCAAGCCCGCCTTAGTCGCCGCGACGGCGAGTCGGTCTTCGGCGTTGAGCACGATCACCGCAAGGATCTCGACATCCTCCTTCAGCAAAACCGCAAGAGCCGCCGCGCCGAAATAGCGCGAACCCACAACCGTAATCTTCATTCGGCTTCCCCCCGTCTTGGCTCTCGACTTGGCCGTCGCCATAGTCCTCGTCTTGATCCACGTCTTGGCCACCACTCCGCCTGAAACAATTCGTTTTCGATCGGATCGAATTATCCGATCGAAAACGAAATGCTCCAGACTAGGTGGCTTGAGCCAGCCCGTTTCGTTCAGATCGGTTCGATCCAAGACGGGACAGGCTTTACGCGTCGGCACGAATTGAAATCGGGCACCGTTCAGCCGTCAATCGACCTCGATTGGTAAGCTGGAACGTGGCCAAAAGGGAAGCGCAAGTATCAGCACACGCCACACATTCGCCTCGCCCATCCGCGTTAAAAACGCTCCTTGGTTTCCCGGTTACCCACCAAGGCGCCCGACCGCCCGGTAAACTCATTGCGACCGGCGACCGGATCGGCTAAAACCAAATCGCGAAGCACCCGTAGCTCAGCTGGATAGAGTGCTGCCCTCCGAAGGCAGAGGTCACAGGTTCGAATCCTGTCGGGTGCGCCATTTTCTCTCATGTTTTGAATGACTTGGCAAGAGGCCCCTTGAGGCCTCGGCCTCGATTTTTGCGCGCGGAAGCACCACGGAAGCAGTTGGAGAGACATTCTGGAGCGTTCTGGCGCGTGTTTAGCGTGGATTCGCAGCCCTCCTTTTCGCGGCATGGATGCGCTTGGTCGGGCCGGATCATGTGCTCATCGATCGACCGGCTGGGGGCGGCGTGAGGCGGTCATGCGTGTTTGCGAACTGCGGGTAATGGTGCTGCGCTCATTCATTGAACCAAGGGCGGATGCAACAATCCTCAGCGCCCACAAAACCAGCTTTCTTAACGCGGGCTTTATGCGGCGGCGCTGACTTCCGTCTCGCGCCTTTGCGCGATCGTTGAGTATTGGACAGCTCCGCTATCTTCTCGGAGCATGTCCATGGGCGATCTTCTCTTTCTAGCGCTGGGTCTTGGGGCGTTCGGGCTGTTTGCGGCCTACGCCGCCTTCTGCGCGCGGGTCTGACGCCATGCCGGACCTCATTCTCGGCGGCGTCGTGGCCGCAGGCCTGTTTGCCTATCTTATCGTCGCGCTGCTCGCGTCAGAAAAGTTCTGAGGAGCGCGCCCATGACCTGGACCGGTTGGGCGGAGATCGCCCTCATTCTCGTGATCGTCGGGGCGTCAGCGCCGCTTCTCGCCGCCTACATGGCGCGCGTGTTCGCCGGCGAGCGCACGCTGTTGTCGCCCGTGATCGCGCCCGTGGAGCGTGGCTTCTACGCCGCCGCGGGGGTTGATCCTGGCAAAGGGCAGGACTGGCGGCGCTACCTGTTCGCCATGCTGGCCCTCAACGCGGCAGGGTTTGTGCTGCTCTACGCCATCCTGCGCTTGCAGCACCTGCTGCCACTGAACCCGGCCGGATTGCCGGCGCTCTCCGATCATCTCGCCTTCAACACCGCCGTCAGCTTCGTGACCAACACGAACTGGCAGTCCTATGGCGGCGAGACGACCATGAGCCTGTTCAGCCAGATGGCCGGCCTGACGGTGCAGAACTTTGTCTCGGCCGCGACCGGCATCGCGCTGGCGCTCGCAGTCGTGCGGGCTTTTGCCTCGAAAGGGACGGCCGACCTCGGCAACTTCTGGGCGGACCTGACGCGCACTGTTCTGTATGTCTTCCTGCCGATCTGCCTTGTAATGGCGCTCGCCTTCGTGGCGCTTGGCGTGCCGCAGACATTGCAGGCCTCGACCTCGGCCACGACGCTCGAAGGTGCGCAGCAGACGCTCAGCATGGGTCCGGTCGCCTCGCAGCTCGCGATCAAGCAGCTCGGCACGAACGGTGGCGGCTTTTTCAATGTGAACTCCGCGCATCCGTTCGAGAACCCGAACGCCTGGACGAACCTGATCTCGATCTGGGCGATCCTGGCGCTCGCTTTCGCCCTCCCGCTGGTCTTCGGGCGTATGGTTGGAGATCAGCGCCAGGGTTGGGCGCTTTTCGGCGCGATGGGGGTGATCCTGCTCGCAGGTGTCGCCGGGGCGTATTGGGCCGAGAGTGCCGGTAATCCCATCATGCACGGTCTCGGCGTTCCGGGCGGCAACATGGAAGGCAAGGAGGTGCGCTTCGGCGTGGACATGTCCGCGCTCTGGGCGGCCTCCACCACGGGCACTTCCAACGGCTCGGTCAACGCAATGCATGCGAGCTTCACGCCGCTGGGCGGCCTCGTGCCGATGTTCCTGATCCAGCTCGGTGAAGTGGCCCCCGGCGGGGTCGGCTCAGGCCTCTACGGCATGCTCGTCTTCGCCGTGCTCGCCGTGTTCGTCGCGGGTCTGATGGTAGGCCGGACGCCGGAGTATCTCGGCAAGAAGATCGGCGCGAAGGAGATCAAGATGGCGATGCTCGCCGTCCTGATTCTGCCCGTCGCGATCTTGGGCTTCGCGGCGCTTTCGGCGGTGCTGGAGCCCGGCAAGGCGGGCGTGCTCAACGCCGGACCGCATGGCCTCTCTGAGATCCTTTACGCCTTCACGTCGGCGGGCGGGAACAACGGCTCGGCCTTCGCCGGGCTGACCGCCAACTCGCCCTGGTACAACACGACGCTCGGGCTTGCGATGCTGCTCGGCCGTTTCGCCTACGTCGTGCCGGTGATGGCGCTAGCCGGCTCCATCGCCGTGAAGGTCAAGACGCCGCCCTCTGCTGGCACTTTCCCAACCACCGGGCCGCTGTTCGTGGGCCTTCTGATCGGGGTGATCCTCATCCTCGGCGGCCTGCAATTCTTCCCCGCGCTCGCGCTTGGGCCGATCGTCGAGCACCTGCTGATGCAGGCCGGCGTGACCTTCTGATTGGGAAAACTGTCATGATCGCCAAATCGGCCGCCACGGCCTCCGCCTTCGATACGTCGTTGCTGCTTCGCGCGATGCGCGATGCGTTTGCTAAGCTCAATCCGGCCAAACTGGTGCGCAATCCGGTGATCTTCGTCACCGAGATCGTCGCGGCCGTCGTCACCTTCATCGCCATCCGCGACGCCGTGATGGGCCAGGCGTTCGCTTTCAACGCGCAGCTCGCTGCCTGGCTTTGGTTCACAGTGCTCTTCGCCACCTTCGCGGAGGCTGTCGCGGAAGGGCGCGGCCGGGCGCAAGCCGATGCCCTTCGCAAGCTGCGCAGCGATGTGACAGCCAAGTTCCTGACCTTGCCCGAACACCGCAAGCTCTTCACAATAAAGTCGGCCGAGGAGCTTCAAGAAGGCGACGTCGTGCTGGTCGAGGCCGGCGACATCATCCCCGCAGACGGCGAGGTGATCGAAGGGGTCGCCTCTGTGAACGAAAGCGCCGTCACTGGAGAAAGCGCACCTGTGATCCGGGAGAGCGGCGGTGATCGCTCGGCCGTCACCGGCGGCACCCTCGTTCTGTCGGACTGGATCGTGGTGAAGGTGACGGCGAAGCCCGGCGACACCTTCCTCGACCGCATGATTGCGCTCGTTGAAGGCGCCAAGCGCCAGAAGACGCCGAACGAGATTGCGCTGGATGTGTTGCTGGCCGGCATGACCGTGATCTTCCTGATCGCCGTCGTCACGCTGGTCGGGCTTGCGATCTGGGGCGGACAGCCGCCTTCGGTGCCTGTGCTGATTGCGCTGTTCGTCACGCTCATCCCGACGACGATCGGCGGACTTTTGTCGGCTATCGGCATCGCCGGGATGGACCGGCTGGTGCGGTTCAACGTCATAGCCACGTCTGGCCGCGCGGTCGAGGCGGCGGGCGATGTCGACACGCTGCTGCTCGACAAGACCGGCACCATCACCTTCGGCAACCGGATGGCGGATGCCTTCGTCCCCGTCGCGGGCATGAGCGAAGCTCGGCTGGCGGAGGCTGCCTTGCTTTCGTCACTGGCCGACGAGACCCCCGAGGGCCGCTCCATCGTGGATCTGGCGACAGGGCGCTACGGGCTGGCGAAGCCAGTCGCCGACCCCGCAGCGGTGTTCGTGCCCTTCACGGCGCAGACTCGGATGTCGGGCGTCGATCTCGGCGACCGGCGCATCCGCAAGGGCGCGGTCGACAGCGTCTTGAAGGATGTCGGGGGCGCGGCGCCATCGGAGTTCAGCGC
>JBEINZ010000111.1:0-10115 GCA_040377825.1 Hyphomicrobiales bacterium
CGATCCACAGCATGATCTATCGCCCGCGCCGGCGCGCGGAAGACGAGGAGGAGGAGGAATTCTCCTTCGCGCTGAACCGCGAAAGCGCGGCCGCCAAGGCGAGCCTCATCATCATCGACGAATGCTCGATGGTCGACGAGGACCTCGGCCGCGATCTGCTGTCCTTCGGCAAGCCGACCTTGGTGCTCGGCGATCCCGCGCAATTGCCGCCGGTCAAGGGCGGCGGGTTCTTCACCGAGGCCGAGCCCGACATCATGCTGACGCAAGTCCACCGACAGGCGGCGGACAATCCGATCGTGCGCATGTCGATGGATATCCGCGAGGGCCGGACACTCGATATCGGCGGCTATGGCGAGAGCCGCGTCATCCGCCGGCGGGACATCGACGCGGCGGCGATTTTGAAGGCCGATCAGGTTCTGGTCGGCATGAATAAGACCCGGCGGCTCTATAACAACCGCATCCGGGAGCTTCGCGGCTATACCAGCCCCACGCCGGAACTGGGCGAAAAGCTCGTTTGCCTGCGCAACGACAAGACCAAGGGCATCCAGAACGGCGGGATCTTCACGGTGACCCGCGTCAAGGATCCCAAAAGCGGCCTCCTGAAGCTCGATGTCAAGCCCGAGGAGGGCGCGGCCAAGGGGCGGATCAATGTCTCGATCCTGCCGAATTTCTTCGAGGGCACCGAGGCTGACCTGCCCTTCCAGCAGCGCCGCCGCTCCGACGAGTTCGACTTCGGCTATGCCTTGACCGTCCACAAGGCGCAGGGCTCGCAATGGGACGACGTCGTCTTATTTGATGAGTCCTTCGCCTTCCGCGAACACCGCGACCGCTGGCTTTATACCGGTGTCACCCGCGCGGCGGAGCGCCTGACGGTGGTGATCTAGAGCATTTCCCGAACGGATGGACTCATCCGATCGATAAGGAATTGCTCCAGATTCCAGAGCTTCAGCCCATCACGCCGGCTTATGGTGGGCATGCCAATGCCACGCGATGTCGATGCGGCGCGGGCACCAGACGGCGTCATGCGAGGCGACGTAATCGAGGAAACGGGCAAGCGCTGCGGCGCGCCCGGGCCGGCCGACCAAGCGGCAGTGCAGCCCGATGCTCATCATCTTGGGCGCGGTCGAGCCCTCGGCATAGAGCACATCGAAGGAATCCTTCAGATAGCTGAAGAACTGATCCCCGGCATTGAAGCCCTGGGGCGTCGCAAAGCGCATGTCGTTGGCATCGAGCGTATAGGGAATAACGAGATGCGGCTCGCGCCCGCCGTCGACCCAATAAGGCAAATCATCGGAATAGGCATCTGAATCGTAGAGGAACCCGCCCTCTTCCATCACCAGCTTGCGGGTGTGGACCGAGGCGCGGCCGGTATACCAGCCGAGCGGGCGCGAGCCCGTCACCTCGGTGTGGATCCGGATCGCCTCCATCATGTGGGCGCGCTCGTCGGCCTCGGTGAAGTCCTTGTATTCGATCCACTTCAAGCCGTGGCTGGCGATCTCCCAGTCGGCCTCCTTCATCGCCGCGACAGCTTCGCGATTGCGCATCAGGGCATGGGCGACGCCGTAGACCGTGAGCGGGATCGAGCGCTCGGTGAACATCCGCCAGAGCCGCCAGAACCCGGCGCGCGAGCCGTATTCGTAGATCGACTCCATGTTCATGTGGCGCTGGCCGGGCCAGGGCTGCGCCCCCACGATTTCCGAAAGGAACGCCTCGGAAGCCGCGTCACCGTGAATGATCGCGTTCTCGCCGCCTTCTTCGTAGTTCAGCACGAATTGCACCGCCACCCGCGCGCCCCCCTGCCATTTCGGATGGGGCGGATTGCGGCCGTAGACAATGAGATCGCGGGGGTAACGGGATTGGTCTGTCATTGGGGATTGATCCTAACGGCGAGCCGAAACGGCAACGCCGTTACATTGTCCCAACCATCCGGCGCAGTTCAAGCGGCGCGAACGAATGATTGCCTTTGCGGTGAACGGCGATTTCATGCGCGTGTCCGCATGAAGAGCGTGCAAATGCTCGCTGAAGGTGGTAAAGACTTCAAACGGGTCGACCCAAGGAGGTTGGCCTATGCACAACGACAGCTCCGCCACATCGAAGTTCGACGCCGAGTTCGACATTCCGGACCTCGACACCCGGCTCGCCGTCATGCGGGTGCTCGCGGAGCAGATGAGGCCGATGTCGGGGGCCGACGCCTTGTAGGCGCTGCGCGACGCCTTTCCCCAGTCGAGCCTTGCCGAACGCGTTGCCGCCCTTGGCCCGCGATAAGGCTCGCAAAGCTCCCCAAAACCGTTCAGTCCGAGGCGTCTGGACCCTTCATTTCGCTTTCAGGCGCCGGCGGATAAACGGACGACTGCGTCTGAGACGCCGCCAAATGCACCGATTTCAGCCGACCGTGCCAGCGCCAGATGAATGGGATCGCCACCAAATAGGTAATCGCGATCAGAGCCAGGAACTTGAACGGATAGGCAATAAGCACCGTCACAAGCAGCACCAGTCCGACCGAGAGCGGGATCACCTGCTCGCTAGGGACGCGCGTGCCCATTTTCTTTCCCGAGAAGGTCGGAATCGTCGAGACCATCATGAATGCGATCAGCAGCACATAGATCGCGATAACCGTGGCCGTCACGCCGTTGATCGGGATCGACACGAAGTCCGCAATGTAAAGCGGCAGCAAGACCGCGATCGCGCCGGCGGGGGCCGGGATACCGGTGAAGAAATTCACCTCCCAATCCGGCTTCGGCTTCTCGCTCATGACGTTGAACCGGGCGAGCCTCAGCGCGCAGGCGATCGCGAAGGCGAGCACCGCGATCCAGCCAGGATTGGAGATTTCGTGGAGGACCCAAATATAGAGCAGGATCCCGGGAACCACGCCGAAATTCACGAAGTCCGCGAGTGAATCGAGTTCGGCGCCGAATCTCGACGTGCCCTTCAGCCATCGCGCGACCCGGCCGTCGATCGCATCCAGGATCGCCGCCAACACGACCGCGCCGACCGCGTATTCCCAACGCGCTTCATTTGCCATCCGGATCGCGGTCAATCCAGCGCAGAGCGCAAGGAGCGTCACGAGGTTTGGCAGCACGATGCGGAACGGGATCGTTCGCAGCTTGGCAAAACGTCGTCCCGTTCGTGTTGAATGATAATCAACCGGCGGAAACAGGTCGCTCATGTTCGGCTCCCTGGGGTCTTCATCATCGTCAACTGACGCGAACCACGTGGTATCCCGATCCCGGGCGCGTCAAGTCCGCAATGACCGTCTCGCCGGCCACGGCAGTTTGGCCAACGGCGACCAGCGGCACCGTTCCCTCGGGCAGATAGACGTCTAGCCGCGAGCCGAATCGGATCATGCCGAAGCGGTCGCCAGCCTGGATGGTCTCGCCGTCCTTCACCCAGCAGACGATCCGCCGCGCCACGAGCCCGGCAATCTGGACGACCGCGATGGTCCGACCGCCGGCATCGATCACAAGGCCGTTGCGCTCGTTAAACTCGCTCGCCTTGTCGAGTTCGGCATTGATGAATCGTCCCGGCGTATAGGCGATGCGCACGATCCGGCCGCCGATCGGGGCGCGGTTCACATGGCAATTGAAAACGTTCATGAAAATTGAGACGCGGACATAGGTTTCGTCGCCCAAATTCAGCTCGCGCGGCGGAATGACCGGACCGATCTGCGAGACGCGTCCATCCGCCGGCGATACGACGAGACCGGCGACGGCCGGCGTGACGCGCGCGGGATCGCGGAAGAAAGCAAAGCACCAGATCGTCAGGCCAAACCCGATCCAGCCGAGCGGCGCCCATAGGAGCGACAGGACGAACGTCCCAATTGCGAAGGCCGCGATGAAGGGATAGCCCTCGCGATTGATCGGCGGGATGGACCGGGTAATCGATGTGATTATGGAGTTCATGGCCCTCGGATCATCTCCGCGACGATGGGCGGCTCAACCAGATCGAACCGATCGGCACTTGATTGCCACGGATCGACGGCGATGCAAAGCGATCGCGCGCCGTCGCGCCCGATCCGCCCTCATTGAGACAACGATCAGCGGCCGCGCCGGGCCCGGCCGAACCAGTCGAGCGCTTGCTGAAGGGCTGCCACCGAGGCGAGATAAACCGACGTGACGAGTAGACCGGCCGCGATCGCCTGTGGCGGATTGAGCTCCTGAACGAGCGCTATCCCCGCGAAAACAAACCAGCCGACGGTCATCGCGAGCGTCAGCGGCCGCCAGCGCTCGACCCGTACCGGATGGGTGAACGCCACGGGCAGGAATGTCATGACCGCAAGCGCGAGGGTTATTCCGATGATCGCGATCGTCCCCGGCTGAAACACGAAGAACAGAAACACCACGCCATTCCAAACGGCTGGAAAGCCCCGAAACGCGTTGTTCTTCAGCTTCATGCGCGTATCGGCAAAGTACAAAGCGCTGGTGAAGACAATGACGCCCGCGAGCGCCAGGGCGATCGGCGCCGACGTGAAGCCGCCGGTCGCGAGCGCGAAGGCCGGCAGGAAGACGTAGGTCACATAGTCGACCACGAAATCGAGCGCGGCGCCCGAGATCGTCGGCAAGGTCCGCTCAACCGCGAAGCGGCGGGCAATTGGGCCGTCGACGCCGTCGACCACAAGAGCGATGCCAAGCCAAGCAAAGAACAATTGCCAATCCAGCTTGAAGGCGGCGACCGCCGCGAGCATCGCGAGCACGATCCCGCTCGCGGTAAAAGCGTGCACGGCGAGCGCGATGAGCGCGGGCTGATGCTTCGATAAGGCTGTCGGCGGCGGCAACGGGATCCTCCCGATGATATCAGAACCAGACAATCATCACGGCGACCCGCCGGGATCGATTGTCATCTTGCGGACACAATAACCGATATCCGACGAGACCGTGAGAGGTTTTGCATCGAGCCGGCAAAGGTAGCGGAGGCCGATTTTATTGCTTATGTCGCTTCCGCAATTGAAAGTGATTGCATCGCTGCGGGACACTCTTAAAACGAACGAAGGCGGGCCCCATTAAAAGACCCGCCTTCGGAATTGTCCGCAGTAGGGGCCTAAAGGCAACCTATCCGCAGCCCACCACTAAGAGATAATGCACAGTACCCTATGACTCAACTCTTGAATCCAACCGAACCAGAAAATCTCCGGGCTGTGGTTGATATTCTCTGGCCAGCGCGCCTGGAGCGCTACATGCCCCCAAACCAGACTGACCACGCATCGGCAATCCGAGTTTATCTGTGGAACTGTGCGATTTGCGAAAGCTTCTATCTGATCATGCACTTCGCTGAAATAGCCTGCAGGAATTCACTGCATGGCGCACTCGTCGTCAGAGCTGGAGAAAGATGGTATGCTGACAAAGTATTTCTGAGAATACTGAGTGAACGCTTCCGTTCGGATTTGGAGTTCACGGTGCGATCGGAAGCAAACAAACACGGTACCGGCCTTACCGCTGATCACATCGTGTCAGAACTAAGTTTTGGATTTTGGGGTCATCTGGCGACCAAACGGTTCGATCGGTACATATGGTCTGCTGGAGTTCGGGGCGTGTTTCCAGGTGCTCCGGGTCATGTCACGCGTGAGGATGTCTTCAAAACCATCGAAGCCGCCAGAAAATGGCGCAATCGTATCGGGCATCATCAAGCCGTTTACGATCAGTCCCCACATAAGAAACACGAGGAGGTACTCAAACTCATTTCCTGGATCTGTCGCGATACGAGCGTGTGGGTTTCGGTCAATTCCCGCGTCAAAACGGTTCTCGCGCTTCGGCCCCGATAATCGCCCCTAACCCAACGCCGCCGCCTCGGCCGTTTTCCCGCGCTTGACAACACCGAACGTGTCATTGGCTTCGGCTTCCAGGAGCCGCTCGCGGGCTTCGTCATGGGCGCGTTGGCGTTGCCACATCGAGGCGTAGAGGCCGGTGGCCTCCAGCAGGGCGGCGTGGGTGCCGCGTTCGACGATCACGCCGTCTTGCAGTACGATGATCTCGTCGGCGTT
This sequence comes from Hyphomicrobiales bacterium, assembly GCA_040377825.1. GTDB lineage: Bacteria > Pseudomonadota > Alphaproteobacteria > Rhizobiales > Ancalomicrobiaceae > JBEINZ01. The sequence goes on from JBEINZ010000111.1 coordinate 5,975, forward strand.
CACGACCGTGGACAGGCGGTGCGCGATGACCAGCGTCGTCCGATTTTTGGAGACGAGATCAAGCGCGGCCTGGATTTCGCGCTCGGTATGGGTGTCGAGCGCGCTCGTCGCTTCGTCGAGCATCAGGATCGGCGGGGCCTTTAGGATGGTGCGGGCGATCGCCACGCGCTGTTTTTCGCCGCCCGATAGCTTCAATCCTCGTTCGCCAACCTCGGTCTGATAGCCTTTTGGAAGAGTATCGATGAAATCGGCGATCTGCGCGAAACGCGCGGCTTCCGCGACGTCGGCTTCGGACGCATCGGGGCGGCCATAGCGAATGTTATAGGCGATCGTATCGTTGAACAGCACGGTATCCTGCGGAACCATGCCGATGCGACGGCGCAGGCTCGATTGCGCGACGTCGCGAATGTCCTGCCCGTCGATCGTGATCCGGCCGGCGCCGACATCGTAAAACCGGAAGAGCAGCCGCGAGATCGTCGATTTACCCGCGCCGGAGGGGCCGACGATGGCGACGGTCTTGCCGGCCGGCACCTCGAAGCTGACGCCTTTCAGGATTTGCCGGTCCGGGTCGTAGGCAAAACGCACGTCCTCGAAGCGCACGGCGCCGGCTTTCACCTCAAGATCCGGCGCGCCCGGCCTGTCGACGACCTCGGCGGGGACGTCCAGGATCTTGAACATCGCCTCCATGTCGGTGAGGCCTTGGCTGATTTCGCGATAGAGCGTGCCGATGAAGTTGAGCGGGATCGACAGCTGGATCATCAGCGCGTTGATCATCACGAAATTGCCGACCGTCTGCGTCCCATGCATCACGGCATAGGCCGACATCGTCATGGTGATCACCATGCCGACCGAGAAAATCACCGCCTGCCCGAGATTGAGCCAAGCCAGGGACGTGTAGGTGCGGGTCGCCGCTTTCTCATAGCGGGCGGTTGCACGGTCATAGCGCTTCGATTCGAGATCCTCGGCGTTGAAATACTTCACGGTCTCGAAGTTCAGCAGCGAGTCGACCGCCTTCGACATGGAATCATTGTCGGCTTCGTTCATGTCGCGACGGATCGCGATGCGCCAATCCGAGGCCCATACCGAAAACCAGACATACAACCAGACCGTGACAGCCATGACCGCGACATAGGTCCAATCGAACTCGCGCGCGATGACATAGGCCATAAGCGCGAACTCGACGATGGTCGGCACGCCCGCCAGGATCGTCATGCGGACGATCGTCTCGATGCCGTTGGCGCCGCGCTCGATGATGCGCGAGAGCCCGCCCGTGCGCCGCTGCAAATGAAATCGCAGCGATAGGGCATGAAGATGCCGGAACGTGACGTTGGCGAGCTGACGCACCGCGTGCTGGCCGACGGGAGCAAACAGCGCGTCGCGGAGTTGGTTGAAGCCGTTGAACGTCACCCGCACCACGCCATAGGCGATGACCATCAGGATCGGGACGGCAAGCAACTGTTCCGTCGTCGGCCGCGGCGCGCCCGGCGCAAGGGCGTCTGTCGCCCACTTGTAGGTGTAAGGCAGGAGAACCGTCAGAAGCTTGCCGACGAGCAGCGCAAGCAGGGCGGCGACAACACGGGCTTTCAAATCGAACCGGTCATGCGGCCAGATATGCGGCCAAAGTTCCTTCAAGGACTGAAATGTACGACCCTTTTCGGCACTGACTCGATTTCCGGGCGGCGGGATGGGGGCGTTCATCGATCCGGAAACTCCATCGTGGACGGGCACAGTCATATAGGTGGCGGACCTTTAAGGAAACTCGGCTTTGCATCGGATGGTACCAATGCGTTGCGCCCGATCGCACCTGTTGCCTATTCGTCCGTCTTGACCGCCCGCGCCAGGAAAGGCAACAACGAACCTATGTCACAGCTTCGATCGATTTGCGTCTATTGCGGCTCCGGCGACGGGGACGACCCGGCTTTCAAGCGCGCCGCCGAGGACCTTGGCCGCACACTCGCCGAGGAAGGCATACGGCTTGTGTACGGCGGCGGCGCCATAGGGCTCATGGGAACGGTCGCGCGCTCTGCGCTGAGCCATGGCGGGTCCGTGACGGGCATCATCCCCCAGTTCCTCGTCAACCGCGAAATCATGATGCCGGAAGTGACCGATCTCGTGATCACCGACGACATGCACGAACGTAAACGCCTGATGTTCGAGCACGCCGACGCCTTCGTGGCGCTGCCCGGCGGCATCGGAACGCTCGAGGAAATCGTCGAGCAGATGACCTGGGCTCAACTCGGCCAGCACGCCAAGCCGATTATGCTCGCCAATATCGCCGGCTTCTGGGACCCGCTCGTCGCGCTGTTGGCGCATATGCGCCAGTCCGCCTTCATTCGCCCGGGCTTCGAGCTTTCCTACGGCGTTGCCGCGTCGATCGAGGAAGTGATCCCGAAGATGCGCAAACGGCTACGACAGCTCGCCGCCGCCGAGGCTCCGCTCGAACCGGCCGTCCCGATCGAGCGACTGTGAGGTCTGGCGGCAATATCGATGAACTTGCCGGGAACCCGACGCGGGGCCGCGCGACTTGGCCCCGCATTGCGGATTAAGGCCAGGGAGGCCCTGAGAAAATCGGCGCCCGAAAGGCCGTTGTAATTCGTCGCTCGTGGCCAAGACATCAAAATGCTCGTCACATCGATTGACCGCGTCGCTCCAGCGGCAGATGGTGCGGCCGTCGTTGCAATGCGGACTCCCAACATGCCCGTTCTCGTGGCGCTCGGCGCCGCCGCCCTCCTGTCGACACTGGTGCTGCGCATGACCGATCCGGTCGTGCCGATCCTCGCGCAGGAATTGGCCGTCCCGGCGACCGACCTCGCACAACTGGCCACGGCCTATGCGTTGCCCTACGCGATCTTCCAACTGGTGTTCGGGCCGCTCGGCGATCGCTACGGCAAGACGCGCGTTGTGTTTTGGTCGGTGATCGGCTCGGCCGTCTTCATCGTCGGCACCGCGCTCGCCTGGAACTATACGAGCATGATGGTCATGCGGCTCGCCTGCGGAACCTGCGCGGCGGCCATGATCCCGCTCGGCATCGCCGCAATCGGCGATCGCTATGCCATGGCCGATCGGCCGGTCATGCTGTCGCGCTTCATGTTGGCGGTCATCTTGGGCCAGGTCATGGGCGGCATTTTGACCGGCATCGCTGCCGAATACATGTCGTGGCGGATCGTCTTCATCCTTTATGCCGGGTTGGCGCTCGCCATCGCCGTCGCGCTGCACCGCCTGCCGAAGCAACCCTCCGGGGCGCCGGCGGACTTCACGCTTCAGGCGATCTTGGCGCGGTATAGCGGGATCATGGTGCGCCCGAAGACGCGGATCGTCATTACGATCGTCTTCGTGGAAGGCGCGCTGTTTTTCGGCCTGCTCTCCTTCATTCCGCCCTATCTGGCGGAAATCCACCATTTCGGCGCCCGAGAGATCGGGCTGGTCGTGGCGGCTTACGGCGGCGGCGCGGTCGTGTTCACCTTCGTGGTCGGCTGGCTCGTGACGACGCTCGGTCCTTATCGGATGATCGCGGCGGGGGGCCTATGCGGCGCCACCGCAACCGCGCTGCTTGCGATCGGCGCATCGTTGTGGGTCTTCATGCTGCTCGCAATGGCGCTCGGCTTTTCGTTCTATCTGGCCCATAATGGCCTGCAAGCCAGGGCGACCGAGCTTGCGCCGGAAGCGCGCGGCTCGGTGGTCGCGATTTTCGCCTGCGCCCTTTTCCTAGGCAACGCCGCGGGCCCCGTCGTCGTCCACCCGATCGTCGACCATTTCGGCTATCACCCGGCGTTTATCAGCGTGGCCGTCGGCATGATTGCCTTTGGCCTGTGGGCCTCGGTCTCCATCGCGCGGGTCGAAAGAAGCCCGGCCACCATGACCGCCGCACCGAATACGCGCTAACCCGCAGCCTCCATCCATTTGATCAAAAGCAACGTCAGCGCTCGCGCGCCATGATTGTGTGTCCACACACGGAACCGGCGCTCGACCTAATGGTCTCTGCGAATTGAGGACACCGTGAGCTGTTTGCCGCGCCGTCGATACCTATTGGGACGTTCATTTCATTCACGCGCCCCCGCCGTTTACCGCGCGGGGCTACACAATTCGCTCGCCCCGACCAGGAGTGACCACTATGACCGCAACGATGCGTGCCGCCGTGGTA
>JBEINZ010000154.1:0-7807 GCA_040377825.1 Hyphomicrobiales bacterium
CATGGTAGGCTTCAGCTCAAGCGCAAGTGCCGATTGATTGACCCGCGTACAATGCAGGTCGAGATCCGGCGCCACGCCCTCGAACGCACGCGCCCCGTCGAACACCGAGGAGCCGAGCCAGAAAGCATGGGTGCGTGGGCCCGCGATCCCGGGATTGCCCTCTAGCCATTGGCCGTCGATCCAAGTCCAGGTTTTCGAATGTTGCGTCGTCGACGTCATGTGTGCTTCCCGATTGTCAGGCCGTGCAGCGGCATTGTCTTTGACCCATTCAGTAGACTGCCGGGTGGAGGCGGCGGCAACAGAAATCTTGAACCCGGCCGCGTCCAGCGCCTGATCAACAAAATCGAAAATTTAACGCAGAGTTCACTTAACCATGCCGTTAGGTAACGACAATTAAACCATTTAAATCACGCATTCGTCAGCTAAACGTTACAAATAAGGCGAACCCATTTACCCCAGGGAAAGCCTTCGCGCACACCATCCCGACTGTACGATTAAGGGAAAGCGCATGTATCGATTTGCCAATGCCCTCGCAGTCACTGTCCTTGCCGCCTTGGCGGCCGCAACGATCCTGCCGGCCACGGCCGCGGAAAAGATGGTTCGATTGTCAAAGAAATTCGTGGCCGAGCAAAAAGTCGCGACCGCGCTGGATAACGGTCAACGCGTGCGGGTCCTCGTGGTCTTGAAGGATGCCGAATCGCGCGCCTCGACGGACTTTGCCCTGCTGAACGGAACGCCAGGCAAACGCCAGTTCAACCGACTCCGGGTTCAAAACGCTCAGAACCGAGTGGTGTCGGAGGCGTTGAACGCCATGCTGGAGACCGAGAACGGCAAGCATCGTATCCGCCGCTATGACGGTCTGCCAATCATGGCGGTCAGCGTCAATAAGTCGGACCTCGACAAGCTCGGCGCGCATGCCAGCGTGGCGTCCATCCAAGAAGACGGCTACCGCACCGTGATGCTGAATGACAGCCGCGCGATCGTTGGCGCCAACGCTGCCGCGACAGCCGGGTTCGATGGAACCGGCCAAGCGGTCGCCGTGCTCGATACCGGCGTCCAGTTGTCGCATCCGTTCCTGTCCGGCAAGATCATCGGCGAGGCGTGCTTTTCCTCCGCAGGCGGAAATGCCGGCCTTAAGACGAATTGCCCGAACGGCAAGGCTACCCAAACCGGCCCCGGCGCGGCGGCGGCCTGTACGACGGCCACGTCGGCCTGTGCGCACGGAACCCACACCGCCGGCATCGCGGTCGGCCGGAACCCGACGGCAACGGCAAACCCGGCGGCAGGAATCGCCGCCGGTGCGAAACTGATCCCGATCCAAGTCTTCACGCCGGACAATGCCGGCAACATCGGCGCCTACGATTCGGACATCATCGCCGCGCTGCAATGGGTCAACACCCAGCAGGTCAATGGCGCTTTCAATCCGATCAAGATCGCCGCGGTCAACATGAGCCTCGGCGGCGGTGCTTATACCGGCAACTGCGATATGGTCGGCCCTGCCATGAAATCGGCGATCGATGCGCTCCGTGCCAACGGCATTTTGACCGTGGTTGCCTCCGGCAATGCCGGGCTGACAGGACAAATGTCGTTCCCGGCTTGTATCTCGTCGGCTGTCTCGGTCGCTTCCTCGACCAAGCAGGGCGGCATATCCTCCTTCAGCAACCTCTCGGCCACGACCGACGTCTATGGGCCGGGTAGCGCGATCTTGTCCTCGGTGCCGACCAACACCTACGCCACCTATAGTGGCACATCGATGGCGGCGCCGCATGTCGCCGGCGCCGTCGCCATTGTGCGGCAAAAGGCACCGAATGCGACGGCGGATCAAATCGAGGCCGCCTTGAAGACGACCGGCACCCCACTCGCCGGTCGCGGCTACAGCATCCCGGTCATTCGCGTCGATCTCGCGCTCGCGCAATTCGCCGGCACGACGACCTCGCCCACGCCGGCTCCGACCCCACCGGCTCCGACCCCACCGGCTCCGCCCCAACCGGCTCCGCCCCAACCGGCTCCGACCAACCCTGCCCCGACCAACCCTGCCCCGACCAACCCTGCCCCAACCAACCCTACCCCGACCAACCCTGCCCCGGCGCCTCAGCCGGCCAAGGCCGGGATCACGGTTGCCCCAACCGGCGGCGTCGTCCTCTCCTATAATCGGCGGACCCGCGTCGGAACCGTCGCCACCACCTACAATATCAAGGGTGTTGGCGGCACGGCGCCTTTCACGATCAGCGTAACCGGAGGCGCCATCCCGAATTGGTTGCGGGTTTCGCCGACGACCGGTTCAGCCACCACCGGAGGTAGCGCGGTGACGCTACAGCTGACAACCGCGTTGCTCGCGTTAAGGTCAGGCGTCTATTCGACCACGCTCAACTTCACCAACGGCAATGGCGGCGCGGGCACGACGACGCGGACGGTTACCGTCATCCTGTACTAAACCTAAGCCATATCCATGTTTGATCGACGCGGCCGCGGAGGGTTTCCTTCCGCGGCCGTTCGGTCCATGCTGCGCCGCAACAATTCGGAGCAGAATGATGGCCCACGCGCTTTATGTCTTCGACGCCTACGGGACGCTGTTCGACGTCCACGCGGCCGTGCGGCGCCATTCCCAGGCGATCGGTCCGGACGCGGCCCTGCTCTCCGAGATCTGGCGGGCCAAACAGCTGGAATATTCGTGGCTCCTCACCATGATGAAGCGCTACCGTGACTTCTGGCAACTGACCGAGCAAGCGCTCGACTATGCGTTCCAGCGGGTGCCCTCGGCAAACCGAGCGCTTCGCCAAGATTTGCTCGACGCCTACTGGACCTGCGACACATACTTGGAAGTGCCCGAAGCGCTCGGCCAACTGAAGCTGCGCGGCGCGCGGCTGGCGTTGCTGTCCAACGGTTCGCCGAGCATGCTTGAGGCGGCCTGCAAATCCAGCGGCATTGGAGAATTGTTCGAGGCGGTGATCTCGGTCGACGAAATCAAGGTCTATAAGCCGGACCCGCGCGTCTACGACCTGATTTCGACGCGTTTTCGCATGTTTCCGGAGGCGATTTCTTTTCAATCGTCGAACCGTTGGGACGCGGCCGGCGCCACCGCCTTCGGCTTCCGCTCCGTGTGGATCAACCGAAATGCGCTGCCGGACGAATATGACGAGTTCAAGCCGGCGGCCGTTCTGCCAAATTTGACGGGCCTGCCGACATTGGCCTGATCGGCCGCGTTGACAGGGGGATCCGCAAGGTCGACAACCGCGCCGCAGCGATCAAACATGGACGGTGACATGGCCGAGGCGAAGCCGCGCTCCGTTGGGCGCACCGACAAAGCGGGCTTGGCTCATGAGGCGTTTCCGGGCCTCGTATGGGCCTATCGTTTCGACGCCGAGGGCATTCCGACTAGCTTGGAGGGTGCGGCGATCGCGGGCGAACTCACCGCGACCGCGGGCTGGGCTTGGCTGCACCTGAACCTCGCGGATCTGCGCGCGCGCGATTGGATCGCCGAGCGCGCGCCGCTGCCCGAGGCTGCTCGCGAACTGCTCCTCGACGACGACGACCATCTGTCGCTGACCGCCAATGACGATGCCCTCATGGGCGTCGTCGCGGATTTCCGCCGGGAGTTCGACCACGGCACGCAGGACCTCGCCCGGCTACGCTTCGCGCTCGTCGGCCGCGTGCTCGTCACCTGCCGCCGCCAAGCGCTCCACTGCGTGGAGGAGGCGCGGCGCACGGTGGATCGGGGCGGCGCGTTTGAAAGCGGCGAAGTCCTTTTGGAGACGATCTTCGAGAACTTCGCGGCGCAAGTCGGCGCGATGGCGCGCGAACTCGCCCAAACCTTGGAAAAGATCGAGGATCGCGTCGTCGAGGACCGTATCTCCGAGCGCGACACGCGCCTCGGCCCGGTCCGCCGCACCGCGCTGAAGGTGAACCGCCAGCTCGGCGCGCTGCGCCTGCATTTCTCGGCCTTCGTGGCGAATGACGAGCGCAGCGTGCCCGACGCGGTCTATGCGATGGTGGAGCGCATCGCGCTGCGCCTCGACGGCGTCGGCCGTGAAATCGAGGCGATCCAGGAGCGTTCGCGCATCCTGCAGGAAGAGGTCTCCGCCAAGCTCGCCGACGAGGCGAACCGCCAGCTTTACGCCCTCTCCGCGATGACAGCCCTCTTTCTGCCAGCGACCCTCGTCACCGGCCTCTTCGGCATGAACACCCACGGCCTGCCGTTCGAAGGCTCCTCCAGCGGCTTCTGGCTCGCGCTGGCCGTCGGCGCCTGCGGCAGCGCGGCGGTCTACTTCATCCTGCGCACGCTGGGGATCATGAAGTGAGGGGCTGTTAGTCCTCAGTCGGACAGCCGTCTCGCCTCAAGTAATTCTCGATCAGACGGACTCATCCGATCGAGAAGGAATTGCTCCGAATTCAAGTGCTTGGTTGACGGGCTCTAGAAGCCAAGGTTCACCAATCTCACTTAAGGAAAGCCGTCGTTTCATCGGTATTTCGGTTATACCGCAGAGTAACTTCAGACACGTTGCACAGATTTATAGACTTCCAGAATGTTGAATCGTAGTCTTCGACCCAGGCAACCTTCAGATCCCACTTGCAAATATTTGTTTTTCCAGAAAACTCGATGAATACAGACTGTCCATCCTGCAGCGTACCGCGCAGAATGTCGTCGGTCCATTCATTGCTGTTGGATGGATCGACGTAAATAGACTTAATGTCGTAGCCGGTCTTGTTCACGAGCGTGAAATCTAAATCACTCGCGAGCGCCGCGCCAGCGGACAAAAACAGAATCGCGGCCGCTAAACTTGCAGAAGTACGCATCCAAAGCCCCCGTCGAATTGATCTGGATTGAGCGGGACGCAAATTACAACCCAGCTTAATGGGGTCAATAGCTTTTTATACAGTTGCTTAATAACCGGCTCCGTTTACAAAGCATTTCAGAGCCTATGGCTCCGCACCCGGCCCGCATTGAGGCGCGGTAGAGTTCCCCCTTGTAACTTAAATCCCGCCGTATCTAATATACTATTGGTTGCGGTGGCGGACGTGAGACCGAACCCCCTTAGGGACACCAAGCCCGTGGAGGAGCATGGGTCTTCGTCCGCCGTTCCATCGAACCCGAACAGTCGCTTGGGCCGCTCGAAGCGAAGCCCGCTTGCGCAAGGATGGGATCGGATGGACGCTCTGCACATTGGTATTGACGTCTCCAAGGATCGGCTCGACGTCGCCGCGAATACCCCCTCGCTGGCCCCTTTCAGCGTTGCCCGCGAGGACGATGGATTGGACGAGCTGGTCGAACGCCTCAAGCCGCTCGGCGCCAAAACGATCGCCCTGGAAGCCACCGGGGGCTTCGAGGCGATGGTGGTGGCGGCCCTGGCGGCCGCTGGACTTCCCGTGGTGGTGGTCAACCCCGCGCAGGTCAGGGCCTTCGCCAAGGCTCTAGGCAAGCGCGCGAAGACCGACGCGATCGACGCGGTCGTCATCGCCCGCTTCGCCGAGGCGACCAAACCGCCGGTGCGCCCCCTGCACGACGCCGAAACCAAGGCCCTGGCCGATCTTGTCGCGCGCCGCCGGCAGATCGTCGCCATGATCGTCGCCGAGGAACAGCGGCTGAAACGGGCTTCGGCGCGCGTGCAAACGAGCATCCGGCGGCTGTTGAAGGCGCTGGAAAAGGAGCTCGCCGCCCTCGACGGCGAGCTCGACGAGCGGATCCGAAGGTCGCCGAACTGGCTGCAGAAAGCCGAACTTCTGAAATCAGTGCCGGGCGTCGGCGATAAGATCACCCGCACGCTCATCGCCGAGCTGCCCGAACTCGGCACGCTCGACCGGCGGCAAATCGCCGCCCTGGTCGGGCTGGCGCCATGGACGCGCGAGTCCGGCCGATGGCGCGGCAAGAGCTTCATCGGCGGCGGCCGCGCCGCGGTCCGCTCCGCCTTGTACATGGGCGCGCTGGTCGCCGGCAGGCACAACAAAGAGCTCAAGGCGTTCCGCGACAAACTCGTTGCCGCCGGAAAACCAAAGATCGTCGCCGTCATCGCCGTGGCTCGAAAACTCCTCACCACCCTCAACGCAATCATCCGGGACAATCAACCATGGCGCGAACAAACCCCTTGACGAACAAGACAGTCGCTCCTCCCGCGCGACGGCGGTCGCGGACAGGACGGAGGCGCCGGGCGCGCGGCATGCGTCCCCCACCACAGCGCGCGGCTCGCGCCGGCCCTTGCGGTTGCGCGGCGCGGCATTCCGAACGCAACAGCGGCGCTGTTCGACCGCGCAAAGCACTCGGGCGGGCGGCGCGGGCTGCAACTTAGATTCTAGATATCTCACACACTAAATGATTGCACACCAGTAAGTTGACGGCTTCACAATTCCGCCGAGCGCTACTAAGGTCACACTGACGTTACGTTAGGAAAGCGGCTGGTTGTTGGTTTGGAGTAAGGGTGTCGGGATGCGGGCGGGGGCCATGGCAGTCTCGGGTGTGGTGGGCTCGGAGCGGGGATCGGGCGCTCGGGTGGAGGGCGCGGGCGGTGTGGCCGACTCTGAGCGGCACGGCGACGCCACGCATAAGCGCGGGCCGAGCTCGGAACGCGGCCCATCTTGGGAGTGGACGTTCGCCCTCGGTGCGGCGATCGTGGGCTTCCTGGCGAGAGCCGGCGCATGGCGCCGGTTCGACGCCACGAAGCATGGAGAGTGACATGGTCTGGAACATCGGCTTCGACGACGGCAACCGCTACACGATGTTTCACCGCCCGATCGACGGCGACCTGCGGGCAATCGAGTATGTCGATACCTCGCCCGACAAGGAGGGGGGGGAAAACCTCCTGTTTGAGCCTGGTCAATTCCACGCCGGCCGCGCATTCAAACCGGACCATGTGCCAACCAAGATCGCCCGCACCGGGAAGAGATACGGCATGCCGGATGCAGTCATGGGCCTTGGCGCCATGGAGCTGTTTTTCGTCAACGAGACCTTCCGGCAAGTCGTCGAGCGGTTGGAGCCCGGGGTCCATCAGTTTTTCCCGTTCGATATGCTGTGGGAAGAGGATGGCAGTTTCGCCAAGAAGATGTACATCTTCAATATTTGCGCTCGTCTCGATACGGTCAGCCGAGCGGCTTCGACTTCGACTAAGCACGTCGCATCATACTGGGAGCCGAAGCCCGGCAAGATCGTCTACAGCCTCAGTCGCATCGGCAACCATCATTTCTGGATCGATAAATTCGTTTTTCGCGGCCGTTTCATGTCGGACGCCATGCACGACGCGCTCGTCGAAGCCGGGGTGACCGGGCTTCGGTTCAATCCTATGGAATCGGTGGAGGCGCCCTGACCATGGCCGATCCCAAAATCCCGCATCTCGCAGATCTGCGCGAACTCAACCAGTTGGCGCCACGGATGCAGACCTCGAAAGGTTATCTTGGGGCCGACGGGCTTCAGAACGCCCACCTGAGTGGGACGGATTATTGGAACCGGGTATACGGAGCAATTCTAAAGGTCATTGATCCCGGCGGGACGCTCCAACCGAACCTACCGTTCAACGTGATCCACGCTCCGGAGCTCGGGGCTGGCGGCATGACTTTGGGTACTTGGACCCACCGCGGACAGCAATACGGCGCCTTCGACCGACTAGCTTTTGATTCAACGCCGGGAAAAAACACACAGCAGTATTTGGACGGCCTGCTCCGCGTCACGGACGCGCTTTTGCTGAATCTTGAATCCGACCTATTTGCAACGGAAAACCAATCGCCGGAAAAGCAATCCGCGATCAAGGCGGAGATCGAAAAGGTCCAAGCCGACGCGCGGCTCAAGTTCGTTGCCTTTCATGATTTCTTTTCGGTCCACGGC
>JBEINZ010000193.1:0-6075 GCA_040377825.1 Hyphomicrobiales bacterium
CGACCGGCACGGTGTTGGTGTAGCTGCCCTTGACCGTCACCGCGAGCGCGGGGATGTCGTAGAGGCCCGTCGACATGGTGACGCCGACCCAGGGAATGAACGGGCCGTACTGATTGAGATAGGCGCCCATATTGGCGATGAGATCGACCTTGTAGCCGAGGATGCGGCCATTGCCGTCTAGCGCGAACTCGCCGACCGTCACATTGTCGCGGCCTTGCGCATCGACCAGGAACTGTTCGCTGCGTTCGCCGATCCACTTCACCGGCCGGCCGAGCCGCTTGGCGGCTTCCAGGACGAGCGGATACTCGGCGTAGACGAAGGACTTCGGCCCGAATCCGCCGCCGACGTCGGGTGTGATGACGCGAAGCTGAGCCGGGTCGACACCCATCATCGGCGCGAGAAGATCGCGCAGCCCGTGTCCGCCCTGCGTGCCGGCTGTCAGGGTATACCGACCGGTTGCGGGATCGTATTCGCCGATCGCGCCGCGCGTCTCCATGTAGTTCGGAACGAGCCGATTGTTGACGACCTCAAGCCGCACGGTCTTGGCCGCGGCGGCAAAGGCGGCTTCGGTTTTCTCGCGATTGCCGAGGAAATATTCGAAGGCGAGGTTTGTGCCGAGTTCGGGCCAAACGATCGCCGCGTCCGCCTCGAGCGCGCCGACCGTATCGACCACGACATCGAGCGGCACATAATCGACCACGATCATCTCGGCCGCTGACTTAGCGGCTTCCACGCTGTCGGCCACGATGAAGGCGATCGGGTCGCCGACATGGCGCACGGTCGTGAGGTTCAGAACCGGGCGCGGCGGGACCCAGGCATATTTGCCATCCGTGCCGCGTACGAGCCCGTCGCAGGGAATATGGCCGATCGCCTCCAGATCGTCCCCGGTGAAAACCAAATGAACGCCGTCGGCCGCGCGCGCGTCTTCAACACCGGAGAGTGTGAAGCGGGCATGCGCCATGGCCGAGCGCAGCACGAAGCCGTGGACCGCGCCGTCCGGTTTAATGTCCCCGACATAACGACCGCGTCCCGTGATGAAGGATTTGTCCTCCACCCGTTGAACGGAGGCGCCGAGGCCGAACTTTACCGGTGCGATCATCGTGTTCATGGGTCTCTCGTCTGGCTCGCGGCCCGCGCCTCGCTTAGGTGGGGACCGTTGGATTCTGTTGCGGCGCAATCTATCCGGGTCGGATGTCGTCCGCCATGGGGGGTAGCATCATAAACACCAAGGATGTCATGCCTCCATGAAGGCTTTATAGGCGGCGACAAGTCCAGCCGTGGACGCATCCGCTCCGATCGGCGCGCGCTCGCCCTTGACGGCGGGAAGCAGTGCGCCCGCCAATTCCTTGCCGAGTTCAACGCCCCACTGATCGAACGAGTTCACGCCCCAGATCGCGCCCTGAACGAACACTTTGTGTTCGTAAAGCGCAAGCAGCCGGCCGAGGGTCGCAGGGTCGAGCTTGCGATACAGCAAGGTGTTTGACGGCCGATTACCCGCAAACACCTTATGCGGCGCGAGTGCGTCGATCGTAGCCGGAGCCAGGCCCTGACGCGCCAATTCATCGCGCACTTCGGCTTCGGTCTTGCCGCGCATCAAGGCCTGGCCCTGCGCGATGCAATTGGCGACGAGTTTGGCGTGATGGTCGAAAAGCCGCTCATGCGGCTCGGCGGCGAGCAAGAAATCGACCGGGATCGTCTCGGTTCCCTGATGGATCAACTGGAAGAATGCATGCTGCCCGTTCGTCCCCGGCTCACCCCACACGACCGGTCCGGAGGCGATTGTCACGGGGCGGCCGTCGAGGCGCACGCCCTTGCCGTTCGATTCCATGTCAAGCTGCTGCAAATGCGCCGGAAAGCGCGCGAGGCGCTGATCGTAGGGGATCACGGCATGCGTCGCCATGCCGAGCGCGTTGCGGTACCAAACGCCGAGCAGTGCGAGCAGCACGGGCAGGTTCTCGTCAAGCGGCGCGGTGCGGAAATGCGTGTCCATCGCGTGGCCGCCGGCGAGGAACGCGCTGAAGCGCTGCGGACCGATCGCGATCGCGACGGGTAATCCGATCGCCGACCACACCGAATAGCGCCCGCCGACCCAATCCCAGAAGCCGAAGATCCGATCCTCGGGGATGCCAAAATCCTTGCAGCGGCCGATCGCGGTCGAAATCGCGGCGAAATGGACCGGCACCGCCGCCTCGCCAAGTCGATCGGCGACGAAGGCGCGGGCCGTTGCCGCGTTGGTCATGGTTTCAAGCGTCGTGAAGGTCTTGGAGGCGATAATGAAGAGGGTCGTTGACGGATCGAGCACCTTGCAGGTGTCGTGGATATGCGCGCCGTCGACATTGGAGACGAAATGGACGCGCGGGCCGTCATGATACGGCGCGAGCGCCGACGTCGCCATGGCTGGGCCAAGATCGGACCCGCCGATGCCGATATTGACGACGTCGGTGAAGGCCTTGCCGGTCGCGCCCTTGAGCGCGCCGACGCGGATCGCACGGGCAAACTCGCCCATCGCGGCCAGCACCGCGTGGACGTCGGGACCGACCTCGCGCCCGTCGACATGATAGCGCTCGCTCAAAGGCGCGCGCAGCGCGACATGGAGTACCGCGCGGCCCTCGGTCGCGTTGATCGGATCGCCCGCGAACATCCGGTCGCGCTTGCCGGCGACGTCGGCGGCCTCCGCGAGCGCCAGGAGATGCGCCATCGTCTCCAGGACGATCCGATTTTTCGAATAATCGAGGATCAGGTCGTCGACGCGCAGATGAAATCGCGCGAAACGATCGGGGTCGGCGGCGAAAAGATCGCGCATGTGAAGCTGTTCCACGGCGCGGGCGTGGGCGTTGAGCGCGGCGAAAGCCTGTTCGACGGCGTCGGTCATGACGATCCTCGGAAATGAGCCGCGTGAGACATGCGGCATTGTCCGCGCTCGAGCAAGACCCGGACCGGGACCTTAAGCATCACAGGCGGGCGAGATAGCGTGTTGTCAGGTCGGAGCCTCCGAGGCTAACCAGAAGGCGTGAAAGTGATGCACCGGACCGTGGCCTTTGCCGATGTGAAGATCGTCCGCCGCGCGGATCGCGCGCGTCACGTAGTCCTTGGCATCGGTAATCGCCGCTTCAAGCGGGTGGCCCTTGGCGAGGCCGGCGGCGATGGCGGATGACAGCGTGCAGCCCGTGCCGTGCGTGTTCATCGTCTGGTGGCGCGGCGCGGTGAACCAGCGCACGCTGTCGCCGGACATCAGCACATCCGCGCTGTCCGCGCCGGTGCCATGTCCGCCCTTTAGCAGAACCGCGCGCGGCCCAAGCGCGAGAATGCGGCGCGCTTGGGCAATCATCGCGTCGCGATCGTCCGCCATGGTCTCGTTCAGCAGCCGCGCGGCTTCGGGAAGGTTCGGCGTCACCAGATCGGCGCGCGGGATCAACACGTCTCGGAGCGTTTCAACGGCTTCCGGGGCGAGCAGATTGGCGCCGGAGGCGGCGATCATGACCGGGTCGAGGACCACGGCCGCCGGCTTCCAACGATCGAGGCTTGCGGCAACCGCGCGGATGATCTCGGGCCGCGACAGCATCCCGATCTTTACCGCGCCGACCGCCATGTCCGAAAAGACAGCGTCAATCTGCGCGGATACGAAGTCCGGGGGAACGTCGTGAATGGCCGTGACGCCCAGCGTATTCTGCGCGGTCAGTGCCGTGATCGCGCTCGTTGCGAAGACGCCGAGCGCGGAAAAAGTCTTCAGATCCGCTTGAATCCCGGCGCCGCCACCGGAATCCGACCCCGCGATGGTGAGCGCGATAGCGGTCATTGCGCGGTCTCCGGCGGGGCTGGGCGGATGGCGGTTTCGAGCTTGGCGCGAGCGAGAATGGTTGTTCGATCGAGAGCATAAAGCGCATCGAGGATGGCGGGCGCGAAGGTGCCCGGGCCGTTGGCGGAGGCAGCGGCCACCTCGCCCGCGATGCCGACGACCAAAAGCGCCGAGGCGGATGCGATCAGCGGATCGATTTCCACGGCGCGAAAAGCCGCGGCGACCGCGGTGCCCGCGCAGCCCATTGCGGTAACACGGTCCATCAGCGGATGGCCGTTTTCGATCCGCGCGGTGCGGATGCCGTCGGTAACGATATCGACGCGACCGGTCAACGCGACGGTCGACAGGCACCTCGTTGCGAAGGCTCGGGCGGCGGCCTCGTCGGGCTCGGCACCGCTCAAGGCGGCGAATTCGTCGCGGTTGAGGCGGATTGCATCCGGGGAAAGATCGATCAGCCGGCGGGCGAACTCGAGCCGGCCGGGCGAAAGGTCAACCTTCACCGGATCGAGCAGCCACGGCACTTCGCACTCCCGGGCAACTTCGATCGCGGTCAGGCTCGCATCGCGACGCGAGCGGTCGAGAATGCCGAGGTTGACAAGAAGGCTTCCGGACACGGCTAAGAAAGCGGGGACTTCCTCTGGCGAAGACGTCATCGATGGCGCGGCGCCGACCGAAAGCAGCATGTTGGCGGTGAAGGTTTGTGCCACCGGATTGGTGATGACGTGAACGCGCGGGCGGCGTTCGCGGAGGCGTTCGAGGATCGCGGCGGCGTCGGCGGCGGTCGGAAGGCGGCTCATGGCGCGGGCTCACCAGGGCGGGCCGCGTCGATTTCGCGCCGAAGCGCATTGGCGGCGGCCGCCGGGTCCCCGGCCGCCATGATCGCGGAGACGACGGCGACGCCCTTCGCGCCAGTGCGGATGCAGGCCCCGGCAATTGTGTGATCCACGCCGCCGATCGCGACGACCGGCAGGCGCGTTAGCCCGATGACGGCGCTGAGACCCGCAAGGCCGATCGCCGCGCCAGCGTCGGTTTTCGTGGACGTTGCGCGGACCGGCCCGGTGCCAAGATAGTCGACGGCTGCGAGCGTGGCGGCGGAGGCCTCATACTCGTCCAACGAACCGACTGACAAGCCGATGATCTTATCCGGGCCAATCAGGCGCCGGACGTCCCGGGGATCCATGTCGGCCTGACCGACATGGACGCCGTCCGCATCAACAGCCAGGGCGACATCGACGCGGTCGTTGATCATGAGGGGGATGCCGAGCGGCGCGAGCAACTGCTTGAGCGCGCGCGCTTCTTCCACCAATTGACGGATCGGCGCATCCGGATCGCGCAATTGCACGATGGTGACACCGCCGGCGACCGCACGCGTCACCGTTTCAAACACGCCGCGAGGCCCGGCGAGGCGCCGGTCTGTAACGAGGTAAAGCGACAGATCAAGCAGGCGAGGCATCATCGGGCCTTCTCAATCCAAGCGGGCGCATTGCGAGCAGAACGCCGCCAGAACTCGTCCATAAAACGGCAGATGCACGCCGCGCGAGCCATCTCAAATCCCTCCGCCGGCATGACCCGGTTCAGGTTCGAGGGGTTGGCGAATGCCTCTCAGCCCGTCTTGCCCGATCGCGCGAGCCGAGGGCACCCCCATGAGATGACGGGTAGTTAGGAGGCAAACGGCGGATTGGCAAGTGCGTTCGATTCAGTGGCTGTCTCGGCCGCCTCGGACATCGCACCCGCAAGAACGAGGTAAACGACCATCCAGGCCTCCTCGACTTCCGGCGTGAATGCCTCGCCAAGATGCTTTTTCAACGCCCAGAGGAGCGCGGCGCCAACAACCGAATAATGTGAATACAGCACGCCGTATTGGGAATGCCGTTGACCGAGCGCCTGGGCAATGGGAATTACGGATTCGATATTCGACAGGCCGTGCACGGCGACAGCGAGTGTCGCCATGAGCTTGCCGCCCTGTTCCCCCATGTCGCCGGTGAACATCAGCCTTAGCTCGGGAGCGAGTTCGAAGAGGCGCTGATAGAAGGCAGCCGCGACGTCGGTGCCGGACGCTCCAAGGGTCTCGAAGCTTTCTTGGACCAATGCAATTTGCTGAGGGGTCATGCGAGCCTGCGGATCGATTGTAAGTCAGGAATTTATTCGAACGCACAGTCTCTGATCATATTACGTAATGGCAATCAAGCTTTAGATAATTGAAATTGCAATCGTGTCATTTCTATCAATATCCATTTGATTTGCTATAAAAATGAATTGATCCAATTATAAATTCAAAA
>JBEINZ010000337.1:0-2307 GCA_040377825.1 Hyphomicrobiales bacterium
CATAATGCGCTTGAGCACTGGCCATGGCTGCTGTGAAAGTGTGGGGCTGCTGCCCGTCGAGCAATTCGAGGGCTTTTAACTGGTCCGCTTTGGCCTTGTCGAACTGGCCCCTCGTCTGCATGATCGAGGAAAGTGCGGTGTAGGATTGTGCCAGAGCCGCGACGGCTTCTTTTTGATCTTTGACACTCAGCCGCTGTGATTTTAGTAATCCGGAGATTCTGGTGATCGACTCTTCAACTGCCGGTAGGGCCTGGGCCACACTGCCGCTTTGCATAGCGATGTTTCCCTGGTGGTTGCGAAGTGCCCCGATGCGTAGCTGGAGATTCGCTTCGGTGGCATCTGGAAGGTTCTCGATGCTTAAGCATCGTTGCATCCATGCACAGGCCTGGTCGATGGACGCCACGGCCTGGTCGGGGCGTCCAGCCAGCCTTTCCATGGCCGAGACCTCAATGGGCTCGTCGCCGAGGACGAAGCGTAGAGTGTCCGCGTCATGGACGGTGATATCCATGACCACGCCCGCGCCGGTCCTCGGATCGGCGATCCGCCAGCCCTGGAGATGCGGCGGCAGGTAGACGGCGTGAGCGACGCGCGCGAACAACGGCTTTCCAATGCGGCCGCCGGCGACGGCTTCGCGCAGCGCACGGATGGTCCCGGCGTTGCGCAAATGGTGGTTCGTCCCCATGACGACGCCGGCTTTACGGCAAGCGGCGACCATTTCGCGGGCATCCGCCAGGTTGAGGGCGAGCGGCTTTTCACAAAGGACATGTTTGCCGGCCGCCGCTGCCGCGAGGGTCTGAGCGTGATGTAGTTCGTTCGTAGTGGCGATGTAGACCGCGTCCACATCCGCGCCGAGGAGCGCATCGAGCGATGTGGTCGATCGCGGAATTGCGAATTCGGCCGCATAGGCCCGCCCGCGATCCGCGTTCGCGCTCATGATCGCGGTTATCTCGCCACCCTTGGCGCGGATCGCGCCGATCATCCATTCGCGCGAAATCGTCGTCGCCCCGATCAAGCCCCAGCGTATGGTCATACGAACTCCTTGCCGGCCGACGCATGCAGCGCACCGCAACTTTCACGCACGACAAGACGTGTCGTGCCGATGAAGGACATTGTTTGCGCGCGGCCACCGTGGATCACCCCGAATAGGCTCTCGGCGGCGAACCCGCCAAGGCGCAGGGTATCGGCGTTGACGGTGGTAAGAGGCGGCGCGTTGTGTTCGGCTTCCGCGATATCGTCGAAGCCGACAACACCGACATCAATGCCTGGTCGAATGCCATTCAATGCGAGTTCGCGTGTGACGCCGATCGCAACGATGTCATTGTAACAGACGAAGGCAGTCGCCCGCTTCGGACTACCCATGGCAACGCGTACCGCCTCGCGGCCGCCGGCGCGGGTCGGCATGGACTCAACCACGAGTGCCGCCTCGGCCGTGATCCCCGCCTCTTCCAGGGCATCGCGCCAGCCTTCGATGCGATCGAGCTGGGTCGTCATCGTGCTAAAGCCGCCGAGGAAGGCGATGCGACGATGGCCGAGCTGGATCAGATGTTTGGTCGCCATCCGCGCGCCGGTCCGATTGTCCGGTCCAACATATGAAAAGGGGCTATCGACGACGCGGCGCATGGTTAGCACCGTCGGGATGGTCGTCGGCAATTCCGCCGTGAGCTGCCAAGCTTCAGTCCCGCGCGCCGGGCTCATCACGATGCCCGCTACGCCATGCTCGCGCATGGAGCGCAGAACCTGGGACTGCCGGCCGCGATCCTCGTTGGTATTGGCGAGGATCGGGACGAAGCCGCGCTGATAGAGTGCGTTCTCGATACCAACGGCCAATTCGGCGAAAAACGGGTTCGTGAGGTCGGAGATGACCATGCCGACGAGGCCCGACTTTGACTTCCTAAGGTTTGCCGCCCCGCGATTGTAGATGTAGCCGGAGCGCTCGATGGCATCCTCGACGCGCGCCCGAGTTTCGGCCTTAACGAGACGCGAGCCTTTCAAAACAAGCGACACAGTCGACTTGGACACGCCCGAGGCGCGCGCAATGTCAACGATTGTCACCGGCCTGCCGCCGCCGACTATCGACGCGGTTCTGCTCTCGTTCATAACGTTTCCCCGCGCCCCGCGATGCCTTGGTCCGTTGATCGGAAAAGGTCGCGGCGCCTGTTTTGTAACGTTCCAAAAATAGCGTTATCACATCCTCAAGTTCAACCCTTCTGTCGGTAGTTTAACTTGAGGAGCTGCCGCAGCAGGGCTAGAACCTTGACTTTGGAACGTTCTAAGGCTCAATTTTTTGCCCAACAACGAGCAGCTGTC
>JBEINZ010000290.1:0-3395 GCA_040377825.1 Hyphomicrobiales bacterium
CCGAGGGCTGGGGGCGGCTTTGGAGTTTTCGCAGTCGCGGTCTTGCGGTTAGGCAAGCCCGAACATATTGAGAAGCGCCGCATCGACCGATGATGCCGGCGTGAGCTTTCGTCTTAAGCCAACCGCCTTGCGTCGGCGTCAACCGAACGGTGGAGGCGAGCAAAAAAATCTGATTCAGCCGGGCGCCGATTGCGGCGATCGCGACGACAGGACGCTGAGTGCTGCTTTTTATCGACAACACATCGACCGGTTCTGCGAAGGGCGTGGCCCATGATGCATGGGCCCAGATCGACTTGGATATCCACCGGACGGCCGACGCCTTGTCCCGCGCAAGCCAATGTCAATGATGGGCTTTTGCCGGCAAGGAGCGCGCTGGCGAACAAAGATCGAACGTCGTTCTCGTAACGGCGGCCGGTTCCATGGCAGACTCGACGCGATTCGGTGTACATGCTGTCGTCAATGACAGCTGCATCGCCTAACCGCTTGGAGTTCCATGGCTAAGCCACAAGACCTTTTCGCCAAGCTTCCCGATCCGAAGCCGGTGCCGCGGCCGGCGCCCCTTGAAGCGGGGCGTCCCTTGGCGGCCGCACCTTCGAAAACACCGACGCCGCCGATCGCAAAGCCGGCGCCGCGCGCGGTATCGGCTGGGCGGACGACACCCGGCGAGGCGGAGTATGATGCCTCGCATATCGAGGTGTTGGAGGGGCTGGAGCCCGTCCGGCGGCGGCCGGGCATGTATATTGGCGGGACGGACGAGAAGGCGCTGCATCATCTTTTCGCCGAGGTCATCGACAATGCGATGGACGAGGCGGTGGCCGGGCATGCGAGCTTTATCGATGTGCATCTGGCGGCGGACGGCACGCTGACGGTGACGGATAATGGCCGCGGCATTCCTGTCGACGCGCATCCGAAATATCCCGGCAAATCCGCGCTCGAAGTCATCATGACGATGCTCCATTCGGGCGGAAAATTCGACGGCAAGGCCTATGAGACCTCCGGCGGCCTGCATGGCGTCGGCGTTTCCGTGGTCAACGCGCTCTCCGAGACGCTGGAGGTCGAGGTCGCCAAGAACCGGCGGCTCTACCGGCAGCGGTTTTCGCGCGGCCATGCTGCGGGCCCGATCGAGGATCTCGGCGAGATCATGAACCGGCGCGGGACGACCGTGCGCTTCAAGCCGGACCCGACGATTTTCGGCGCCGATGCCCGTTTCAAGGCCTCGCGGCTTTTCCGCATGGCACGCTCCAAGGCCTATTTGTTCGGCGGCGTGGAAATCCGCTGGAGCGCGGATCCGCAGGCGCTCGACGGCGACGAGCCGGTGGCGGAAAAGGCGGTTTTCCGGTTTCCGGGCGGCTTGAAGGACTTTCTGGTCGAAAAGCTGAAGGACGAGCGGCTGGTCATCGACGAGGTTTTCTCAGGGCGCACGGCGAAGACGGCCGGCCACGGCGCGGTCGAATGGGCGGTCGCCTGGTTTGCCGGCGACGGCTTCGTCTCCTCCTACTGCAATACCGTGCCGACGCCGGAGGGCGGGACGCACGAGCAGGGCCTGCGGGTCGCGCTGCTTCGCGGCCTTCGCGCCTATGCCGACCTGACCGGCAACAAGCGGGCGGCGGTTCTGACCACCGAGGACGTGATGACCACGGCCGGCGCCATGCTCTCCGTTTTCATCCGTGAGCCTGAATTTGTCGGTCAGACCAAGGACAAACTCGCGACCGGCGAGGCGACGCGCATCGTCGACACCGCCTTGAAGGATGCGTTCGACCATTGGCTCGCCGCATCGCCGTCCAATGCCACGCGGCTGCTCGACTGGTCGATCGAGCGCGCGGACGAGCGGCTCCGGCGCCGGCAGGAAAAGGACGTCTTGCGCAAATCCGCCGTGCGCAAGCTTCGCCTGCCGGGCAAGCTCGCGGATTGCTCGGATACCGCCGCGCAAGGCTCGGAGATCTTCATCGTGGAGGGCGATTCGGCCGGCGGATCGGCGAAACAGGCGCGCGATCGGCGCACGCAGGCGGTTTTGCCGCTGCGCGGCAAGATCCTCAATGTAGCCAATGCCACGCGCGACAAGCTTGGCGCCAATCAACAGCTCGCTGATCTCGTGCAAGCCCTCGGCTGCGGGCTCGGCGCTCAATATCGCGACGACGAGCTGCGCTACGATAAGGTCATTGTCATGACCGATGCCGATGTCGACGGCGCGCATATCGCCTCGCTGCTGATCACGTTCTTCTATCGCGAAATGCCGGCCATGATCCGCAAGGGCCACCTCTTCCTTGCCGTGCCGCCGCTTTATCGCATCACGCATGGCGGCAAGACGGTCTATGCCCGCGACGACGCCCATAAGGACGCGCTGATGGCCACCGCCTTCCGCAACAAGAAGCCGGAAATCGGCCGCTTCAAAGGCCTCGGAGAGATGATGCCCTTCCAGCTGAAGGAAACCACCATGGACCCGAAGACCCGTACGCTGCTGCGCGTGCATGTCATCGAGGGCACGGAGGACGCGACCAAGGATTCGGTGGAACGCCTGATGGGCAACAAGCCGGAAGCGCGCTTTGCCTTCATCCAGGATCGGGCGGCCTTCGCGACGGACATGGATTTGGATATTTGAGGGGTGGCAATTCCGGGAAACGGCCGGTGCCTAGTTCGGCTAAAGCAGCGGCGCAGAGTTGGGCAATGGAGCCCAACCCCATGATAGGGCACAAGCCAAAGTCCGACTTGGTCATGACAATCAAACGCCAAGTCCGCGCCGCTTCAGGAACGATTTTGCGATTAATCCGGCTAGATCTTGCTTTTCGGGTCTACCGTCATCGCGGCGACATTGACTTTTGACAATTAAAACGTATGGTTCGAACTGTCTTTCGCACTGCACAATAGAGTCTGCGAGACGCCCTCCCGCATGCGAATTGAAGATCCCGAGGGAGCGAGGGCGCCGCAGGTACGGAACCCATGACATTATCTGAAACACACTTTGGCGATCTCGGACTTTCCGAAAAAGTTCTTACGGCCGTAACGTCCGCCGGTTATACGACGCCGACACCGATCCAGGAGAAGGCGATCCCGATCGTTCTTGATCGCAAGGACGTGGTCGGCATTGCCCAGACGGGCACCGGGAAAACAGCGTCTTTCGTGCTGCCCATGCTGACGCGCCTGGAACAAGGCCGCGCCAGGGCCCGGATGCCGCGCACGCTGATCCTCGAACCGACGCGCGAACTCGCCGCCCAAGTGGAAGAGAATTTCAACAAGTACGGCGTCAATCACAAGCTCTCGGTTGCGCTGCTCATCGGCGGCGTCTCCTTTGAAGATCAGATCAAGAAGCTCGATCGCGGCGTCGACGTTCTGATCGCCACGCCCGGTCGCCTGCTGGATTTGTTTGACCGCGGCCGCATCCTGATGACCGGCGTGGA
>JBEINZ010000302.1:0-3087 GCA_040377825.1 Hyphomicrobiales bacterium
CCCAAAATCATCAAAGAAAATCCAGCTGCTTTGAAGGCCTTCTTGTCTGCCTTCACCAAAGGCGCTAAAGATGTGATGGCCAACCCTGCAGCTGCCATTGGCGATGTCAAAGCACGTGATGGCATCATCAACGTCGAACTTGAAACACGTCGCTTGCAGTTGGCCATCGACACCGTCATCAACAGCCCCTCGGCTCGCGAAGAAGGCTTTGGTCAAATCAAAGGTCCACGTTTGTCTTTGATGGCCTCACAAGTTTCTGATGCGTTCAACACCAAGACACGCGTCAAGGCCGATGACATTTGGAACGGTTCTTTCTTGCCTAGCGCCAAAGAACTCGACATTTTGCCCAAGACAAAAAAGTAAAAACAGATTGAACAAGGCGGCCTGTTTTGACCACTGCAAATTTCGTTGATTTTCAAAATGTTTGGTTGGCTTACAACGATGAGTTGTTGGCACAAAATCACTTCGCAGTTGAGGACATCAACTTGCAAGTCAAACAGGGCGAGTTCATTGCCATTGTGGGCCCTTCTGGCTGCGGAAAGTCAACACTTTTGAGGCTTATCGCGGGTCTAGAGGACATATCCGCCGGCGATCTGATGATCGATGGGGTTCGTGCAAACGAAAAGACGCCGAAAGACCGTGGCATCGCCATGGTCTTTCAATCCTATGCCCTTTATCCGCATATGACCGTCTACCAAAACATGGCCTTTGGACTAGAGTTGGCAAAAAATTCAAAGGAAACGATTGATGGAAAAGTGCGGCGGGCCGCCGGTATCCTTGAACTCACGCCGCTATTGGATCGGCTACCAAAACAGCTTTCCGGCGGACAGCGACAGCGCGTGGCGATCGGGCGCGCGATCGTGCGAGAGCCGAAGGTTTTCTTGTTTGACGAACCGCTATCGAATTTGGATGCCTCGCTGCGCGTGCAAATGCGTATCGAAATAGCAAAACTGCACAGCGATATGGGCGTGACCATGGTCTACGTGACCCATGATCAGGTCGAGGCGATGACGCTTGCCGACAAGATCGTCGTGCTCAACGCCGGAAACGTTGAACAAGTCGGTACGCCGCTCGAACTTTATCATTACCCACGTAATCTGTTTGTTGCCGGCTTCATCGGCTCGCCGCAAATGAATTTTATCGACAGCGAAGTGATCGCGGCGGATGCAACCGGCGTGAAGGCGGCCCTTCCCGGCGGCGGGAACGTTGTTGCCAAAGTGACCGGCGGCGGCTTGTTGCGCCCGGGAGACCTCATAAAGATCGGCATAAGGCCCGAACACATCGCAATCGGCGACAGCGAAGCCTCGTTGCATGGCAGGGTAGAAGTCGTCGAAGAACTCGGCGAGAGTCATTTTCTCCATGTACGCATGCCGAACGGCACGATTGTTACGGTCCGCGGCGCGGGCGATGCACGCTTGGCCGTCCGATCGTCGGTCGGCATCGGCCTACCCGGAGCGGCCTGTCACGTTTTCAGCCAAGACGGAAGCGCTTTACGGCGTCTCGCGTGATTGTCTCGGTCGATAGATTTCGATTATGCCCGACGTTACGATAGCTTGACAAAACACACGCGATGACCGGTTCCAGCGGAATTTTTGAATTCCTGGTGAAATCACGAACAAGGTGTCTGAAAATCGCTCATCGGCCATTTTGAAAATTGTCGCACTGTCGGATATGGTCCGATGAGCTTCGAAGACGTGAACGGGACGATTGATAGCCGACGGAGTAAGGTCGGGGGTCCGCTTCGTTTTGGCTTTTTCGTAAACCGCCGGAATTCCCGAGCCAAGGTTCCATGTCACAGACCAATGTCATTGATCGTCGTCGCTTTATGGCGAGCTCCGCCCACGCGGTAGGGGGTGCATTCGCTATTGCTTCAGTCTTCCAGGTGGCCCTCAGTTTGGAGGCTGACGCGCAGGAGACGCCCCGCGGTGTCGCGGTCGCGTTTTCGCGTGCGGCGTTAATCGACGAAGCACGAAAGCGCGCCGCCGAGGCCTATTCGGAACAAAAATCTAAGCTACCGGAGCGCTTTACAAATCTAAGCTTTGACCAGTATCGCGAGATCACGCAACGCGCTGAGAAATTCCAATGGCGAAACGAAGGTCGCGGTTTTCAAGTTAGTTTGATGCATGCGGGTTTCATTTATCAACAACAGGTTGAAATTTCGATCGTCGAGGATGGTTTCTCTCGGACGCTTCTCTTTACCCGCGACTTATTTGATTACGGCGCCAATGTGAAGCCACCGGAGACGGACAGCGACATGTCCTTCTCCGGCTTTAAGGTTCGTCGACCGCTAAACAATAAGGACCGATGGGACGAGTTTACTGCCTTCCAGGGCGCGACCTATTTCCGCGCGATCGCAAAGGGCGAGGTCTATGGCGTGGCGGCGCGCGGGCTGGCAATCAACACAGCCGACGAAGGGGGCGAAGAGTTTCCGTTCTTCGAGCGGTTTTGGATCGAACGGCCGGAGCCGAATGCAACCTCGATCATTATCCATGCGTTCCTAGACTCTCCGTCCTGCACAGGAGTCTATCGGTTTACGCTACGGCCCGGCGATAGCACCACGGTGGACGTCGAACTGACATTATTCCCGCGCGTTGACATGACCCATGTCGGACTTGGGACACTAACTTCAATGTTCCTTTACAACGGTACGAGCCGAACGCGCTTCGACGATCTTCGTCCTGCGGTGCACGGCTCGGACGGGCTTGCGATCGTCACCGGCGCGGGTGAACGCCTTTGGCGTCCGCTCGCCAATCCACGCGCGTTGCAGATTTCGGTATTTGTTGACGAAGGGCCAAAGGGATTCGGCCTCGCCCAGCGCCGACGCGACTTCGCGGAGTTCGAAGATCTCGATACTCGCTACGATTTAAAGCCAAGTTGCTGGGTCGAGACCGTCGGCGACTGGGGCCAGGGCGCCGTGCAATTGATCGAGATTCCGTCTGATAGCGAAATCCATGAGAACATCGTCGCCTATTGGCGACCAAAGGCTAAACTGCCGGCAGGACAGGAATTCTCGGCAGCCTATCGGCTTACTTGGTCGGCCAACGGGCCGGCCCCATCGGATCTTGGAATTGTAACCGCGACTCGTTC
>JBEINZ010000338.1:0-2299 GCA_040377825.1 Hyphomicrobiales bacterium
CGCTGGGGCCGCGAAGAAGGATCCGGAGTCGCCGACAAAGAGATCGTTCCCGTCGGCGATGGAGGCCAAAAGCTTGGCGGTTTCGGACGCCCGCGCGGCGAAGGCATCGACTGGGCCGCGCGCTGGGCGGGCCGCGAGCGCGGCGGTGGCGGCATCGACAATCGGGCGATAGCCGGTGCAGCGGCAGAGGTTGCCGGCGAGTTGATCGACGATCGAGCCGCGTTCAATCGCGCCATCCTGATGATAGAGCGCGAAGAGGCTCATCACGATGCCCGGCGTGCAAAAGCCGCATTGCGAGCCGTGATGCTCCACCATCGCCGTCTGGATCGGGTGCAGCGCCCCAGGGGACCCAGTCGCCGCCGACGTTACGGGCGCGAGATCGTCGATTGTCACGAGGTCCGCGCCATCGATCTGGCCGAGAAGCAGAATGCAGGCATTGACCGGCTGGTAGACCACGCGACCGTCCACAAGCCGGCCGAGCGCCACGGTGCAGGCACCGCAGTCCCCCTCGTTGCACCCTTCCTTGGTGCCAAGACGGCCGCGCTGGAGGCGCACATAATCGAGCAATGTCGCCATCGGCGGGACATCGGCCACCTCGACAATCTGACCATTGGAAACGTAGCGAATCCGGTCGCGCATGGTTCAACTTCCCCGATAGGTCGAATAGCCAAATGGCGATAGGAGTAGCGGCACATGATAGTGAGCCGCGCCTTCCGCGATGCCGAAGCGGATTGGGATGACATCGAGAAACGGCGGATCCGGCAGTGCGACACCCGCTCGGCGCAGGTAATCACCGGCATGGAACCGCAGTTTGTAAGGCCCCGGCTGGAATGCGTCGCCCTCGAGAAGCGCTCCGTCGACGCGACCATCGGCATTCGTTTCGACAGTCTTTAGCAGGCGCGGCTCATCGCCGGCGCTCCATAGCTCGATCACAAGCCCGACAGCTGGGCGGCCCAACATTGTGTCGAGTACATGAGTGGTCAGACGTCCCATCCGGCATTCCTTATTCATGAGGGACAGACCCTTGACCTCAAACCGTCCGGTCTCGCTTCAGGAAAGCAAATTCAGGGCCGGTCAAGGCCAAGTCGCGACCCATCTCGCGCGATTTAGCAAGCGAAGCGATACACGATGGCTTTGGCGGATGAATGTTACCCAAAATAATCGATCTAAAAAGCGCAGATTTTCGCCACGATTGAACACCGAATTCGAACGATGGGACACCATGATTACCTTACGCACAGTCATGCCTATTTCTTAATCAATAGCGCCGTTGAAGGGGGCCGCTAAATCGGTTTCATGCCAAGCTTTCAGGAAATCCTGAAACGCCGCGACTGCGAGGCTCGGCGCTCGTTGGCTGGACGCGATGATGACCAGACGATCGAGTGGGAGCTCCGGGTCGGTCAAGGGTATCAGAACGAGCGTACCATCAGCCAATTCATGCTCAATTCCCACGGTCGTTTGGAAGGCAACGACCCGTTCGCGGCGGGCGAGTGCCGCCATCAGACGCAGCGTATTCGCTTCCATGCGCGGCCGGATCGGTGGATCGAGCCGGGCGAGCACCGGATCAAGCGCCGCGCGCAGACTGAGGCCTCGCGCCGGAAGCGCGAGCGGATAAAGGGCAACGTCCGCCAATTTCAGCGCCTCGCGCGAAGCGAGCGGATGGACCGGGACCATTAAGGCGCCAATCCGATAGTCTCGTTCGAAGAATATGTTAAGGCCGGATGTGGACACGGGGTTGAATGTAAAGCCCACGTCGGCGTCACCGTTTGTGACAAGGTCCGTCACCGCCTCGGAGCCGGTTACCGTGACAGCCGCCTCTATGCCGGGATACATGGCCCAAAAGCCCGCTAGAATATCAGGCAATCGATTGACCGATAAGCTCTCGACCGTCGCTACACGCAGCCGACCTCGTTTCAGGCCGCGGAAAGCATTGAGCTGTGCCGCCGTCTCGTCATAGCCTTCGAGGATCGCGCCGAGTTCCTTGCGCAAGAGCAACCCGGCCTCGGACAAAACCAATCCTCGTCCGACTCGCTCGAAAAGATCGACACCAATCTCCCGTTCAAGGATGAGGATCTGGCGATTGACCGCGGACGCCGCGATGTTCATTTCGCGCGCGCCCGCGCGGATCGAGCCGGCCTCTGCGACGGCGAGAAAGTAGCGGTATGACGTCGAGAGCAGTGTGGTGGCGCGCTTCATGGGCGTTGCCGAATCGAAGCTTGGCTGACTATGCAGCCTGTGAGCCGAGCTGCGATTTGCCTACTTGATAGGCAATTTTTTGTACCTAGCAACCGAATGGGAG
>JBEINZ010000088.1:0-10887 GCA_040377825.1 Hyphomicrobiales bacterium
ATCGCTTCGATCCGAACGGGACAGGTTCTGATCCCGCGTTTTGTCCGGTTCCAACAGCCTGACGCATACCGGAGTTACCGCATGTTCCAACGCGCTCGCTTGGTCCCCGATCATATGTTCGACGACACCGCCCCGGTCGATCCCGATCGCCGCGCCGTCTTCGGCCGCGTTCTTGTACTCGGCTTCGGTGCCGTTTCGCTCGCCGGCTGCGGAATGGGTGTGGACCTCGACAGTTCGAGGACCACCTCGATCGACCCCTCGAAACCCTATGTCCCGGTCAATCCCAGCAAGGCGGCCGCGACGATCAGCGCCTACCGCGCCCGTAGCGGCATCGCGCCGCTAGCCGTGGACAATCGTCTGGTCCAGATTTCAACCGCCTATGCGCGCAACATGGCAAGCGTCGATCAGATGTCGCATTCGCTTTCACCATGGGGACCGCTCGACAAACGCCTGCGTGACGGGGGCTATCCCTATCGAACGGCAGGAGAAAACCTGGGCGTCGGCTACCGCACCTTCGAGGATGCCTTCGAAGGCTGGCAGCGCTCGCCCGCCCATGATCGGGGCATGAAGGACGCCGACATGACGGTGATGGGCATCGGCTCGGTCTATGATCCCAAAACACGTTGGAAATGCTTCTGGTGTCTGATGTTTGCCCGCCCGCGCGATGAGTCCGCACCGGGGCCTGGGCCACTGTCGGCGACGTTTTGAGGCGGCCACACCTAGATTTGGTTGGCAGGGCAATCCGCACGAAATCAAAACGACGGAGCGGGCCTCAACGCCATACGCTCAATCATCACAGTATCAACTCCCCTCAAATTCCTTCGGATCATATCGATACCGCGCGCTGCAGAACTCGCAGGTGACGACGATTTCCCCGTCGACGGTCATGTCGGTCACCTCCTCGGCGGAGAACTGCTGGAGCATGGCGGTAACGGCGTCGCGCGTGCACCGGCAGCGGTCCTGCAGCGGCTGACTGTCGAAGACGCGGACGCCGCGCTCGTGGAAGAGACGGTAGAGCAGCCGCTCGGCCGTCACCTCCGGATCGATCAGTTCCAGATCTTCCACGGTTTCGACCAAACTGCGCGCTTCGACCCAGGCGTCGTCGTCGAGGACATCGGGTGTGACCGTCCCCTCGGGCGCATCCCCGGGTGACAGATCGCGGGCGCGGATTCGTTCAGGCGCTTCCGGAAGAAACTGCACCAGGAGACCGCCGGCGCGCCAAGCGTGGCGGGGCTCCTTGCCGGGATCGCGCGTCAGCATTTCGGCGACGGCCAAGCGCACCCGCGTAGGGATCTGTTCCGATTGATGAAAGTACTGGTGCGCGACGTCCTCGAGGCTGCCGCCATCGAGCGCGACAATGCCCTGATATCGGTTCATGTCGGTGCCCTGATCGACGGTCATCGCGAGATGCCCTCGCCCGAGCAGCGCCGCGCCGGTCGCGCGGCCTTCAGCGGTCAGCGTTTCAACAGCAGAGCGGTCGAAGGTGGCGCAAGCGCGCATTCTGTCCGGCGTGGCGAAATCGACGACCAACATCGAGACCGGCCCGTCCGTCCGCGTCTGCAAGGTGAACCGGCCTTCAAACTTCAGCGATGACCCGAGCAGTCCGGTCAGAACGATCGCCTCGCCGAGGAGCTGTGACACAGGTTTTGGATAGTTGTGCCGCTCCAAGATGGAATCGATAGCAGGACCAAGCCGCACCACGCGGCCGCGCAGATCCAACGGCGCCACGGCAAATGGTAACACGCTGTCGTCGGTGGAGGAGCGCGGGGCGTGGGCTTCGGACGCGGATTCGATCATGACGGTTTCCGTTCAAATGTCGCGTCGGCTGTGAGGTTGGGCAAATCGGACGGACGTCGTCGGGAGCGCCCACATGGGCGCCTCCAGCGAAAAGGTCTAGACCCATGCCTACTTAGAGATCAGACCGAACCTATCAAGCTATGGCGCCCATCACCCAGGCCAGAATGCCCTTCTGTGCGTGGAGGCGGTTCTCCGCCTCATCGAACACGACCGATTGCGGACCGTCGATGACCTCGCCCGTCACCTCCTCCTCGCGATGCGCCGGCAGGCAATGCATGAAGATCGCATCCTTGCCGGCCGCCGACATAAGGCGCGCATTCACTTGGTAGGGCTTCAGGAGATTATGGCGGCGCTCGGCTTCGCTATCGCCCATCGACACCCACGTGTCCGTGACAACGCAATCGGCGCCGTCGACTGCCTCGTAGGGGTCGGCCGTGAAATGCACGGATGCGCCATGCTTGCGCGCCCAACTCATCGTGTCAGCCGCCGGGGCAAGTTCCGGCGGCACGGCAACGCGAAGGTTGAAATCAAACCGCGCGGCGGCGTGCACCCAAGAGGCCAGCACATTGTTTGTGTCGCCGGTCCAGGCCACCGTGCGGCCTTTGATCGGACCACGATGTTCCTCAAAGGTCAGGACATCGGCCATGATCTGGCATGGATGCGAGACCTTTGTGAGGCCATTTATGACTGGCACGGTCGCGTTGGCGGCCAGTTCAGCCAGAACGGCATGGTCAAGAACCCGGATCATGATTGCGTCGACGTAGCGGGAAAGCACCTTTGCGGTATCGGCAATGGTCTCGCCGCGCCCGAGTTGCATCTCGTCGCCTGTCAGCATCAGCGTCTCGCCACCAAGTTCGCGCATGCCGACATCGAACGAGACACGCGTGCGGGTCGACGGACGCTCGAAGATCATCGCGAGAACCTTGCCCGCAAGCGGCCCCTCGCCGCGTCGCACGCCTCTGCGCGCGGTCTTAAGGCGGCGGCTCTCGTCAAGGATCTGCCTTAACTCTTCCGAGCTGACTTGCGTAAGATCAAGAAAGTCGCGCTTTGCGACGCCATTGGTCAAGCTGCAGCTCCCGATGTTGCGATCTTTGCCGCCATGATGTCCCGGGCGGCGGCTTCTGCGCGTCCAATTGCTTCGTCAATCTCTGATTCCGAAAGAATGAGCGGCGGCAAAAAGCGAATGACATTGTCACCAGCGCCAACACAGAGCAGTCTTTGCCCCCGCATCGCGGCGATCACTTCGCCGACCGGGACACGAGCCTTTAAGCCGATCATAAGCCCCTCGCCGCGCACGGTGTCGAACACCTGCGGATAGGCGTCGATGAGCCCTGCAAGCTTCTGCTTCAGACGAAGGCCGCGGTCGCGCGCAGCCGCTAGGAAGCTGGGCTCGGCGATCACATCAAGTGTGGCCTTTGCGGCGGCCATGGCGAGCAGATTGCCTCCGAAAGTGGAACCATGTGTCCCGGCGGTCATACCCTTGACGGCATCCTCGGTTGCCAGACATGCGCCAAGCGGGAAGCCGCCGCCAATCCCCTTGGCGACCGCCATGATGTCGGGCGTCACGCCGGCCCATTCGTGAGCGAAAAGCCTGCCCGTGCGCCCCATACCGGTCTGCACTTCGTCGAATATAAGCAGGAGCCCATTTTCGTCGCAGAGCTGCCGCAAGCCACGCAAGCACTGCGGCGGCACCGGACGGATGCCGCTTTCGCCCTGGATCGGCTCGACGAGAATCGCGGCGGTCTCCGGCCCGATTATCGCCTTGAGAGCCGCATGGTCGCCAAAGGGCACCTGATCAAAACCACCGGCTTTTGGACCAAACCCTTCAAGATACTTTTCTTGGCCGCCGGCCGCCAAAGTTGCGAGTGTGCGGCCATGGAACGCGCCTTCGAAGGTCACGATGCGGGCTCGCTCCGGACGGCCTTCGACAAAGTGCCAGCGCCGCGCCGTCTTGATTGCGCATTCCAGAGCTTCGGCGCCGGAATTACAAAAGAAAACTTTGTCAGCGAACGTCAATTCCACGAGCTGGCGCGCCAACGTTTCTTGCTCGGGTATTTGAAACACGTTCGAGACATGCCAGAGTTTCTCGGCCTGATTTTTGAGCGCCGCGACGAGCTTCGGATGCGCATGACCGAGTGCGTTAACCGCCACGCCACCCATCATGTCAAGATAGGCATCGCCTTCCGCCGTATAGAGCCAAACGCCTTCCCCGCGCACGAACGCAACATTCGCACGGGCGAAGGTGGCGTAAAGCGCTGAAGCACTCATCGACGTATCTCCCTCAAGAGCATTCATCCGGACCGAAGAACAACTCAGGGCACCAAAACGAAACGTGCCGCCAAGCGGCGGCACGATGGATAGAACAATGCGCCGGCCGACCCGTCGGTGTCAATTATCGCTTACGAATAGAACGGCATAAAGCAATTCTTCTGTATCGTCGTTGTATCGTCGTCCCTGACATAAGGGGATGGCGGCAATGATTTCCAATGATGTGACTGACCTCGTCAAACCGAACCGCGCCATAGGACTAGATATCGCGCTCTTTGCGGGGACCCTGTTTGTTTCTGCCTTCTTGCTTTTCGCCGTGCAGCCTATGTTCGCAAAGATGGTACTTCCGAGCCTCGGCGGCGCGCCCGCGGTTTGGTCGGTGGCAATGGTTTTCTTCCAGGCCGCATTGCTGGCCGGATATGGCTACGCCCACTGGCTTACAAGTCGTATATCGATTGGTCGGGCAGCGATTATTCATGTCGCGGTGATGATTGTCGCGGCCTTCGCCTTGCCAATTGGAGTTTACTCCGGCCTCGGCGAGCCACCACAGGCATATACGGAGATCTGGCTCTTTGCTCTCTTTGCGGCCTCGGTTGGTTTGCCATTCTTTGCCGTATCCGGCAACGGACCGCTCCTTCAGGCTTGGTTCCGACGAACGGGGCACCCGCATGCCGCTGACCCTTACTTTCTTTATGGTGCCTCTAATTTGGGGTCCTTTGCGGCGCTTCTGCTTTATCCGGTTCTGATTGAACCTGCATTTGGCGCCAAGACGCAGGCCTCAGTCTGGATGTTTGGCTATGGTC
Organism: Hyphomicrobiales bacterium; assembly: GCA_040377825.1. Classification (GTDB taxonomy): domain Bacteria; phylum Pseudomonadota; class Alphaproteobacteria; order Rhizobiales; family Ancalomicrobiaceae; genus JBEINZ01. The sequence continues at coordinate 4,869 of JBEINZ010000088.1, forward strand.
TGCTCGGAGCGCTTGTTGCGACGTGCGCCATAACGGCAGTTCGAGGGAAAAACATTGCGCCGGCGTTAGCTCCGCTGTCCACAGCGGCGGATGTATCGGCCCCGGGAATGAAAACACGCGCAATCTGGGTCGGACTGTCGTTCCTGCCATCAGCACTATTGGTCGGGGTCACAGCACATATCTCCACAGACATCGCGGCGGCCCCATTCCTCTGGGTCATGCCGCTCGCACTGTTTCTTCTGACCTTCGTGATCACGTTCCAACGCAACCCATGGCTTAAGCCGTCATGGATGCTGGCGCTTCAAGGTCCAACCATCTGCGCCGTTTTACTCTCCATGGCCTCAGGCCTTCCACTGCCCTTGCCCATCTCAATCGTACTTCATCTCGGGGGCTTTTTCATCGTCGCGATGGTGTGCCACGGCGAACTAGTGCGCCGGCGGCCGGACTCCCGCCATCTGACCGAATTCTATCTCTTGATGTCGTTCGGTGGCGTACTTGGCGGGATCTTCGCGAGCCTGATTGCACCAAACGCATTCAACACCGTGGTCGAGTATCCACTAATCCTGGTTTTGTCTCTCGCGGCAAACCCGGCCATTTGGAGACGCGATCGAGCGGCTTGGATAAGCGCGGGGCTTATTGCTGGCGGACTTCTGGTCGTTCTCGGCACCCCACCGTTGTTTGGGTACCGCATGAGCAGTTATGGCATTGCCTTTATCGTTATGGTTCCAATACTTTGGGGTTTTGTCAGCCTGCAACGCGGAACGCCGCCCCGCTTCGCGATGGTCTTGCTGGCAGCGATGGCGGTGACGGCGCTACACGTGCCGGCAACCTCCGATAGTTTCACGCGGCGCAGCTTCTTCGGAGTCCATAAGGTCGCAACGACGACGACCGGCGAATTCCGCGTTCTCTTCCACGGCACCACGCTCCACGGTGCTGAACGTATCCGGCAGCCAGACGGCACGCCGGTGGTCGGGCGGCCCGAACCCAGTACCTACTATTGGTACGGTTCTCCAATTGGCGAGGCAATCACGGTCGCTCGCCAGCTTCACGGAGGGCGGCTTGAACGCCTCGCCGCCGTGGGACTTGGAACAGGCAGTATCGCCTGCCATAGACAGTCAGCGGAAAACTGGACTTTCTACGAAATTGACCCGCTCGTGGTTGAAATCGCGAGGGACCCGAAGCTCTTTAGGTATTTGCCAAGCTGTGCGCCAGACCAAGAAGTCATACTCGGCGACGCGCGCCTGACGCTCACAAAGACTCCAGACAAGACCTATCAAGCAATCGTTGTCGATGCATTTTCCTCTGATGCTATTCCGTCACATTTACTGACGGCTGACGCGGTCGATACATACTTCCGTAAATTGGATGACACCGGCTTCGTTGTATTTCATGTATCAAACCGGCATATGGAGCTGTCGCGGGTGTTAGCCGCCGTGGCGCAGACAAAGGGCTACGTTGTCTATGGTTTGCATCGAGCACCGTCGGCTAAAGGTGAAACTGAGTACTTTGCGCCCTCCAGTGTCGCGGTCATGGCCCGCCGCATTGAGCATCTCGGATCGATCGGGTCAGGAGGGGTTTGGGCGAAGGTCGAGCCGAAGCCCGGGCAACGCCCTTGGACGGACGACTATTCGAACCTCTTGGAACCGATTTGGCGTCTGAACGTCCTCGGCGACAGCCCACTCCCAATTTCAAAGACGGACTGATTCACAGTGAGGCGGAGTCAACGGGTAAGCGTTTTTTTGGGCGGCAGCGACTTTCATCCACCGCTTGCACGCCCATGGGTCGGGACCCGAACTTGACCGACAGGCGTCGCCCCAAATGTTGCAGATCGGACTCAACTGGGGAAAAACCCCACATACGGTACGGCATGTGTCCTGGGTCGGTTGCCGCCGAGTCTAGGGGTAGTGTAGGTTAACAATCAATGAACACGACATCTCGTACGGCGTGATTACGGCCTACGAGTTGTTCCCAGTCAAACGCGTTCCCTGACCTACGGGCGGCATCTCGCCCGCTGGGGAAGGATTCGCTGTCGCGATGCACAGGAAACAAGGAGCGGCCATGATTTCCTGGACTGACGAGCGGGTCGAAGTTCTCAAGAGACTTTGGTCCGATGGCCTGAGCGCCAGCCAAATTGCCGGCGAACTTGGCGGCGTCACCCGTAACGCGGTCATCGGCAAAGTACATCGTCTTGGGCTTTCTGGCCGCGCGAAGGCGCCAGCGACCCAAGCGCAACGCCCCAAGAAGCCGACGGCACCAATTCTACGGACGACACCCGTGCGGCCTATGACGCTACCTTTGGTTCACGGCAACGTTGCGCTGAGAGCCGACCATCAGCCAGCACCACAGCCGCGGGCAGAGACACAGCCGAAGATTTATGCCTTGTCGGACGCTCCGCTTATTGACAACGCTTCGATTCTTCAGCTCAACGAGCAAACTTGCAAATGGCCGGTCGGCGATCCTGGGCAGGACGGATTCCACTTCTGCGCCAGACGTTCAGATTCCGGGATTCCGTACTGTGCATATCACGCCAGGATGGCTTACCAGCCTATTTCCGAACGTCGCCGGGAGAAGCGAGCTGTCGGCTCGTACTGACGCGCGACGGGCCCAGAAACTCTCTCAATGCGCTGTAACGGCGATTTGGTCCCTATTCGATGACCGCGCTCGCACGTTTCAGGCAGTCACGCCGCATTCCGGCCGTCATCACGATCTTAGTCTAAATGCTCCTCCCAAGGCAGTGGTGCCGACTGGGCCGCAGGCGGCAACGCGTGCGGCCCCTCTGTTGTTGAGACCATGGTGTCTAGAGCATTTCCCGGTCGGATGGGCTCATCCGATCGGCGAATACTCCATATTCTAGACCGTGAGACAGCCTGTCCCTTTTGGATCGCTTCGATCCGAAGGGGACATACTCTAAACAGTTGCTATCGCAAACTGATCGTCGAACGCGTAGCCGGAGCCACGTACAGTGCGAATAGGGTCCCTTTCGCGGCCTCGGTTGATTGCCTTGCGCAAGCGGCCGACATGGACGTCGACTGTCCGCTCATCGACATACACATCTCGCCCCCAGACACCATCAAGCAATTGCTCGCGTGAAAACACCCGACCGGGCGACTGCATCAAGAACTCAAGCAGCCGAAACTCCGTAGGCCCGAGATGGATCTCACGGGTCGACCGGCGAACACGATGCGTGTCTCGGTCGAGTTCCAAATCACCGGCGCGCAGCAAAGTGGACACAAGTTCAGGACGTGCACGCCGAAGCATTGCACGCACTCGCGCCATCAACTCGGGCACTGAGAACGGTTTAACGACGTAGTCATCCGCGCCAGTCGAGAGACCGCGAATGCGCTCGGACTCTTCGCCACGCGCGGTTAACATGATGATCGGCAGGCGTTCGGTCGTGCTGCGTGTCCGCAGCCGACGACAAAGCTCAATGCCTGACAATCCCGGAAGCATCCAATCCAAAATAAGAAGATCGGGGGCCTGCTCTTTCAAGCGCGTATCCGCGTCGTCCCCGCGTTCGCATGTCTCGACATCGTAACCTTCGGATTCGAGATTGTAACGCAGAATGAGGCTGAGCGGCTCTTCGTCTTCAACAATCAATACCCTAGGCATTCGTCGTTGTTCTCCCTGCCCCGGTCGCGCGCTTAAGAATCAAGGTCAACCGAAATAAGGTTCGACGTATCGCCCTTCGGTCGGTCCTCGGTCAGCTGCTCACCGGTCACAACATAGTGGACAGTCTCGGCGATATTGGTCGCATGATCGCCAATACGCTCGATATTCTTGGCGCAGAAAAGTAAGTGAGTACAGAAACTTATGTTCCGAGGGTCTTCCATCATATAAGTCAGCAACTCACGAAACAACGACGTGTAGAGTGCATCGATTTCGTCGTCCCGGCGCCGCACGTCCATTGCTACGCTGTCATCGCGTGATGTAAACGAGTCGAGCACGTTCTTAAGCTGCTCTAACGCAATCTCAGCGAGATGCTCAACACCGATAACAAGCTTCTTCGCCGTGAACCCACCCTCGAGCCCGACCACACGTTTGGCAATGTTTTTGGCAAGATCGCCGACCCGCTCGAGATCATTGGATATACGAAGGGCACCAATGATCTCTCGCAGGTCCATCGCCATCGGCTGGCGCGTGGCAATAATTACGATGGCTCGCTCTTCGATGTCGCGCTGCAGCCGATCGAGACGGACATCGGTTGCAATGACTTTTTGTGCGAGTACGGTATCAAGGCGCGTCAAAGAGGTGATGGAGTCTGCCACCAATCCCTCGGCGAGCCCGCCCATTTCGGCGATCTTGCCTGCAAGTGTGCGCAGCTCCTGATCGTAGGAACTAACGATGTGATCGTTCATTTTCTATCCCCCCACCGTTAACCGAAGCGACCCGTGATGTAGTCCTGGGTCCGCTTATCGCGGGGCTTTGTGAAGATGTGGTCTGTGGGACCTTCTTCCACGAGGATCCCAAGATGGAAAAACGCTGTTTTTTGTGATACGCGCGCCGCTTGCTGCATCGAATGGGTAACGATGATGATCGTGAAGTTCGAGCGAAGTTCGTCGATTAGTTCCTCAATGCGCGCAGTGGCGATCGGGTCGAGCGCGGAGCAAGGTTCGTCCATAAGGATCACCTCCGGCCCAACGGCGATCGCCCGAGCAATGCAGAGCCGTTGCTGTTGGCCCCCCGAAAGGCTAGTGCCGGAATCATCGAGGCGGTCTTTCACCTCTTCAAACAAGCCAGCCTTCTGCAGGCTTGTCGCCACGATCTCGTCGACATCCTGCTTGTTCCGGGCCATCCCATGGATCCGCGGCCCATAGGCAACGTTCTCGTAGATCGACTTGGGGAACGGATTTGGTTTTTGGAATACCATTCCGACCCGCGCGCGCAACTGCACGACATCGAGCACAGGATCATAGATATTCTGCGTATCGATCGAAATCGTTCCATCCACGCGACACGATGCAATCGTGTCGTTCATCCGGTTAATGCAGCGCAGGAAGGTCGACTTACCGCAACCCGACGGACCAATGAAGGCAGTCACGCTTTTCTCCGGGATGTCGATCGACACACCCTTTAAGGCGTGCTTCTCGCCATAGTGAACGTTGACGTCCCGCGCGACGACTTTCGGCTTCCGTTCAACGGTTAGTCCGCTCATGTCATCGACCATGATATCCATTACCATTACTCCGCCCGAACCGCTTACCAGCGGCGCTCAAATCTTTTTCTGAGGATGATCGCCAGTCCATTCATGAGAAAGAGGAAGGCGAGCAACACGATGATGGCCGCGGCGGTCTTGGCCTGGAAACCAAGTTCCGGCAAGTCAGACCACAAGAAGATCTGCACCGGCAAGACCGTTGCGGCTTCGGTGACTGAACCAGGCACGTCTACGATGAAGGCGATCATGCCAATCATCAGGAGCGGCGCGGTCTCGCCAAGCGCGTGCGCCATCCCGATGATCGTTCCAGTCATAATCCCAGGCATCGCCAGGGGAAGAACATGATGGAAAACCGCCTGCTGCTTGGATGCGCCGACGCCGAGCGCTGCCTCACGGATTGACGGCGGGACCGCCTTAAGCGCAGCGCGGCTCGCAATGATAATCGTCGGAAGCACGAGCAAAGCAAGAACCAAACCGCCCACGAGCGGCGCGGAGCGGGGCAGATCCATGAAGTTCAAGAAGACCGCAAGGCCGAGCAAGCCGAACACGATTGAAGGCACGGCCGCAAGATTGTTGATGTTCACCTCGATCACGTCGGTGAAGCGATTTTTCGGAGCAAATTCCTCCAGATAGATCGCGGCCGCGACGCCAATGGGTAGACAGAGGGTCAGGGTAACCAGCATGGTCAATGCCGAACCTGCCAATGCGCCGAGGATACCCGCCAGCTCCGGCTCGCGACTGTCGCCCGAGATGAAGAATTGCGTGTTGAAGTGACTTTCGATCACCCCGGTGCCTTTCAAGGCGTCAACAATCGCTATCTGGCGATCGGTGATTTTTCGGCTACCCTCGGGCGCGGTCAACAGGATG
>JBEINZ010000279.1:0-3654 GCA_040377825.1 Hyphomicrobiales bacterium
AGCCGCTTCAGCGCGACCTTGATGTTGCGCGTGCCGAGTTCGATGGTGTCGTCAAGATCCTTGAAGTCGCGCCGGTCCCAGACTTTGACCGCACGGAGATGACGGCCGTCGTCCTGTCCGATGCGGATGCCTTCGGGATTATAGCCGTATGCACCGAACGGCGACGTTCCGGCCGTGCCGATCCACTTCGATCCGCCCTGGTGGCGCCCGGTCTGTTCGGCAAGGCGCTGCTTCAAGGTCTCCATCAGCGTGTCAAACCCGCCGAGCGCCTCGATCTCGGCCTTCTCGGCGTCGGTCAAATACCGTTGCGCGAGCTTGCGCAGCCATTCCTCGGGGATCTCGGCCGAGACAGCCTCGTCGACGGTGACAATGCCCTTGAAAACGGTCGCGAAGACGCGATCGAACCTGTCGAGGTTCTTCTCGTCCTTCACCAAGCTCGCGCGCGCAAGATAATAGAAATCCTCCACCCGCCGCCCAGCCACATCCCGCTGCAACCCCTCCATCAACACCAAATACTCCCGCACCGAAACCGGAACCCCGGCCGCTTTCAGTGCACGGAGAAAGGTGAGGAACATGGGCAGGGCTCCATTGCGCACGCCACGTTTAGCGGGGGCTTAGGGAGCATATCGCCCCCTCGTCGCGTCACCAGCCCGCGCCCTCACGCCTTGGTCAGCGCCAGCTTCACGACGTCGATTTGCTTGCCCGAGGCGGCGTCGTTGGCGAGGACACGAAGCGAAGCGCGGTTGCCGGCAAGGGTTAAGGTCATCGTGCTTGCTTGGCCGTTCGTGGAAATGACGCGCAGGTTCAGCGTGTCGCCATTGAGCTTGCCGTTGAGCTGAGCCGTGCCGGATTCAGCGCCGCCCGTGAAGCTGCCGACAAATTCGCGAGTCTGTTCGCTCCATTTGATCACGACCACGAGGTTCGCGCCGCGCGCCGCGCCATCGCAACTGCCGGCGATCGTCACGGTCGTTCCGTTGACGGCGTTTGACAGGCGGCAATTCGTGGCGCCCGGCTCGCCGTCGCCGATGGTGACCGTTCCGCCGCCGGCCCATGAGCCGGCGAGGTTCTGGACGAAGCGCGCGCCGTCGTCGGACGCTTGGGCGGGATAGATAGCGCCCAATAGCAGGGCGGCGGCGGTAAACTTTGTGAACTTCATGCATTAATCTCCGTTTGATTGAACGTGTAAGACGGCCAAGCGCTCAAGGCATAATGATGGCTAGGCGCCGCCATGGATCGAATCGCGACCATAAGGCCGGCCTGTGACAGGGGTGTCATGCAGCTTCGCGCAGACGAACTTCCGAGTACGAATACCGAAACCGCAGCCTGGCTGCGCGCCCGCAACATCGACGAGGTCGAGTGTCTTGTCCCCGACATGAACGGGATGATGCGCGGCAAGATCGTGCCCCGCGAGGATTTCATCCGCGCCTTATCAAACCAGGGAATACGGCTTCCCGAGTTTATCTTTTTCCAGGGCGTGACCGGGGACACCGCGGACGAGTCCGAAGTGGTCAATCCGCTCGATCGTGACGTACGCGTCGTGCCGGATATCGCCACGCTTCGCATCGTGCCTTGGTATGACGAGCCGACCGTACAGGTTATCTGCGACAGCTTTTTCGCCGACGGCTCTCCGGTCGACTTCGCGCCTCGACAGGTGCTGAGACGGGTTATGAACCTTTATGCGGAGCGCGGCCTGCGGCCCGTCGTCGCGCCCGAAGTGGAGTTCTACCTCGTTGCGCGCAACGATGATCCGGATCTGCCGCTCGGTGTGCCGATCGGCCTATCGGGCCGCAAGGAATCCGGTCGTCAAGCCTATGGCATAGAGCACGCCAACGACTTCGATCATGTTGTAAATCTGATATATGACTATTGCGAGGCGAGCCGGATCGAGATCGCCACAATGGCGCATGAGTCCGGACCGGCGCAACTGGAAATGAATTTCCGGCACGGCGATCCGATCGATCTGGCCGACCAAACGTTTCTTTTCAAACGCACTGCCCGGCAGGCTGCCCGCAAACACGACATGGTCGCGACCTTCATGGCCATGCCGCATGTCGGGGAACCTGGGTCGGCGACGCATATCCACCAGTCGATCGTAACGCTCGACGGTGGGCGCAACATTTTCGCCGAAGCCGACGGCGCCGATGCCCCTGAGCTTCTTCATTACATTGCCGGCCTGCAGCGCTATGTGCCGGCCGCGATGTCGCTCTTTTGCCCTAACGTGAATTCCTACCGCCGCATTCGTCTTGAATCGGACGCGCCGATCAATGTTCATTGGGGTCGAGACAATCGAACGTGCGGGCTGAGGGTACCGGATTCCGGACCGGAGGCTCGTCGGGTGGAAAATCGCGTGATCGGCGCCGATTCCAACCCTTATCTCGCGATGGCGGCGACGCTGGCTTGCGGCCTGCTTGGCTTGGAGGAGGCTCGAGATCCGGAACCCGTGGTGACGATCAACGCCCATGCCCTTGGCGTCTCGCTCCCCGCCCACCTGCAAGACGCCCTGGTGGACCTAGCTGCTTGCGATCCACTGAAACGCATCCTCGGTCCACGCTTCGTGCAAGCCTTTATTGATGTGAAACAGCTCGAATGGCGACTCTATAATCGGGTCATATCCAGCTGGGAGCGCGAGTACCTCTTGCTGAACATCTAAATCGCGGAACCAGCCCGAGTAATCACGCCATCGGCCTGCCGCCACGCGAGGACCGACGCGGGCTCGGTTAAGCGCTTTTCGTCTTCGTTGACATCGGGCTGATCGCGATCGTCAAGATGGCGAAGAGGATCAAGATCGCGCCGGTGAAACCGCTGATATCAAGTCGTTCGTCCAAAAACATAAAACCACCTAGCGCCCCGAACACGCTTTCTCCTGCAACGAGAACGACGGCGACGGAAGCGGAAACATGGCGTTGAGCAACGGCTTGGATGACAAAAGCCAGCGCTGTCGAAAACAAGCCGAGGATCAGTAACTCCGGCACCGCGCCAAAGATGCGGGCCATCGTAATTGTTTCGGTCAGCATTCCGATTAGTGTCGCGGTGATCGCGGCAACAAAAAATTGAGCCGATGCAACGAATACCGGATTGCCAAATCGATTGACGTACCAGCCGAGAGCAATGGTCCAAAATGCGAATATGATTGCGGCTGAAAGACCGAGCATGTCTCCGGGATTAACTGCGTCCAAGCTGGGCTCCGACATAAGGAACGCACCAATCAGCATCATCACTATAGCGCCCGCTACGATTGGTGCCGGCGTTTCCTTGAAAATGAGCCACGCAACAATCGGGGTCACCACCACCGTCGTATTGACCAGAAAACTGACGTTTGTGACGGTGGACGTAAGAAAAGCGAATTGTTCCATAATCAACGCAGCCGCAAACAGTCCGGAGACAACGGCGAGCGACAACCAAGAACGAACATCGAGTTTTCCGATGTTCCAACTGCGCCACACGAAAGGCAGGATAACAATTGTGGCCACGACGCAGCGCAGTCCAACGGCAAAAAATGGATCGAGATCGTCTAAAATCGTTTTCTCGGCAACATTACTAAAGCCCCATATTGCCGAAGCAATTATTAGGAAAATTTGTGCCAGGATACGGTTCATATGGCCGCTCCATGAAATAAGCATAGATCAACCAACAACCGAAATTCAGTTTTTATTG
>JBEINZ010000130.1:0-8802 GCA_040377825.1 Hyphomicrobiales bacterium
AAGCTGGCATCTGTTGCCACAGCGACGAATGCATGGATCTGGCGAAAGTTCATTCGGCACGTCCCACTCGGTCAAATGCACATCGCCCCAACGCTCGGAAGCTGTACTGTGCAGTGCAAGCGAAAGCCGTTCGATACCATATATGGGTTCGATCGCTTCGCCGTCATGTACCTTGTCTTGGATTCGGTCGGGCGTCGGGTCCTTGAAATATGCAGGTCGTCCAATCTGGTTTGTACCTGTGTGGCTTCCTGCCTACAGCACACCGTTAACTTATGATCGACAATGCCTTACGGTTCTAGAACCGCTGAAGCGACGACTTCGAGCGCGCCCGTCTGGCCAGACAGCAACTTTAGAGGAATGCTTGAGAATGCACGCGTCAGAATGCCGTCCGAGCGGAGCTCGTCGGACGACATTCTGGTCGGTGATCTTCCGATCAAGCGCTCTTTCCGCGCGCGGCGATAGCTTCGGCCACTGTCACGACATTATGCGCCATACGCGCGCTCGCCGCATCGATCATTCGTCCATCGAGCGACGCGGCGCCTTTGCCTTGTGCCGCGGCTTCTTCGAGCGCAACAAGAATACGCTTGGCTCGATCGACTTCGACGGCGGGCGGTGAGAAGACATCGTTGGCGAGCGCGATTTGCGAGGGGTGGATCGCCCACTTGCCTTCGCAGCCGAGCACAGCGGCGCGTTTTGCGCCGGCGATATAGTCGTTCGGCGCGCTGAAATCGCCGAATGGACCGTCGATCGCGCGAAGCCCGAAGGCTCGGCAGGCTGTCACCATCCGGTCGATCGCCGCATGCCACTGGTCGCCCGGATAATCCGGATTGAGCCCACCGATGACCACCGTGCGAGAGCGCCGCGAGGCGGCGAAATCGGCAACGCCGAAATGCAGCGCCTCAAGCCGCTTCGTGTAGTGTTGGCGCGCGATGTCCTCGACATTCGCCATCCCTATGGCCGTCTCGATAAGAGCTTCCAGTCCAATTCTGTTCGGCAGGCGTTTTGCTTCCTCGATCTGGCTAACCATTGCCTCGACCATGTAGACGTCATGAGGCGTGCCGACTTTCGGGATCAGGATTGTATCGAGTCGCGACCCTGCCTGTTCGACCACGTCGACTACGTCGCGATACATGTAGTGGGTGTCGAGCCCATTGATTCGCACCGACACCGTCTTGTTCTTGGACCGCCAATCGATATCGTTCAGGGCTTGGATGATATTGCGTCGCGCCTGTTCCTTGTCATTCGGCGCGACCGCATCTTCCAAATCCAGAAACACGTAATCGGCCGCGCTCTCCGCCGCCTTATCGATCATGCTCGGATTGGAGCCGGGGACAGCGAGTTCGGAGCGCTGCAGGCGGGTCGCGACGGGTTTGTACTGCGTATGGCTCATGGTGTCCTCCAATGGAGTTTGTTATTCCGATGCCTTCACGAACGAGTACAGCGCGGTAACCGGTTCCGTGAGCGGACGTCCTGCTCTACAAGGCACAGGCAACAACGTCGGTTCGCGGGATTTAGGCAACCCTAGGGAAGACCCTATCCCACCAGGGCCGCACGAGGATCGAAGATTGCGGCAAGAGTGTTTCGCCGAAAAGAGGAAACGCCATGGCTTCGCTCCGTCGAACATTACCGCCGGTCAACAGCCTCGTCATCTTCGAGGCCGCGGCGCGGCACCTCAATTTTACACGCGCGGCCGGTGAATTGGGCCTGACGCAGGCCGCCGTTAGCCGCCAAATTCAAGGCCTAGAATCGAGCCTTGGCGCACCGTTGTTCCAGCGACAAGCCCGTGGCCTTGCGATGACGAAGGAAGGGGCTCGGCTGCATCAAGCGGTCACGATGGGCTTGGAATACATTTCGACAGTCTGTGTCGACATTCGCCGCCGGCGCGGGCCGAATGAACTGACGGTATCGTCGAGCGTCACCTTTGCTTCCTATTGGCTGGTAGGCCGGCTGACAAACTTTCGTGCGGCACACCCGGATGTCGATCTGCGCCTCGTTGCGTCCGCGCCGGTCTCGGATATGGCTGCCGCCGGCATCGATGTGGCTATTCGCTACGGATCGGGTCAATGGCTCGGCGTTGTTTCCGAGCGGCTATTCGGGAACGCAATATGGCCGGTTTGCGCGCCCTCCTATGTGTTGGGCCGCGAAGCGCTGACCCGTGCCGAGGATCTCCTCGATGAGACGCTTCTCCATCTTGGGGCGTTCGATCGAAATTGGGTCACCTGGGATGCATGGTTCAAGGGTCTCGGTGTTGTGGCGCGTCCGACAAAGCGCGGCTTGACCTTCGACAACTATTTGATTCTGCTCCAGACCGCACTGCGCGGCGAAGGTATCGCGCTATGCGGTCAACGGCTCGCCGAGGACTTTATCGCTCGAGGCGATCTGGTGCGCCCGATATCGACGGCGCTGCCGTCAGAAAATGCGTTCTATCTGGTCTACCCGGTCGATCAGCCGTTGTCCGAAGGAGCACGCCTTTTTCGGGGCTGGATTCAACGCGAGGTCGCCTAAGCCCAGATTCAATCCGCTGCATCCTGAGTACTGGCGCTGTCGTCCTTACTCTTCCGGTCTGATCTCCATTGAATAAACGATAGGATTAGGAGATTAGACCATGCAGCCGCCGAGGTCGCCAGTGCGAGGCCTTGAACATCGATCCATCCCGTCAGCCAGATTTTCAAGGCAATATTGACGCCGAGCACCCAAAGCGCCACCAGCATGGGCGTCCGCGTGTCGCCGCAAGCATGAAAACTTGCCACGACAGGCCGCAGCATGACGACCGCCAGCAATCCGAGTCCGTAGGCTTGCAGTGTGTCGCCAGCTCGTCCGACGGCTTCCTTCTGAAAGGCACCGTGGGCGAAGACCAGTTGGATTAGTTGGTCGCCGAAACCTGAAAATGCGACGACAAAGGGCGCGGTCACGACAAAACTTATGATCAACGCACGCCGTCGGGCCCGCCGCGCGCCGGCAAAGTCGCCTTTAGCGATTCGTTCGGATAGCTCTGGCAAAAGCACGGTGCCCAGTGCAACAGCAATCACACCGACCGGAAGTTGATAGAGCCGATCAGCGTAATAAAGCGCGGAAACAGCGCCGATTGGCAGGGCCGCCGCCAGTATCGTGTCCGCGAACATCGCGATCTGCGACGCGCCGGAGCCAATGACCGCCGGCCCGAGCCGTCGCAGGAATGTCATAACGGCAGGGTCCAGCCGCGGCCATTGGAATGCCGGCAGAACGCCGGCTTTCGTTGCGGCGGTAGCGACCAAAACCACCTCCGCAAGCCCGGCGATAACCACTCCAACAGCGGCCGCATGCGCGGGGGTCGGAAACAATGGCGCGGCCGCGAGCCCCGCGATTATCCCGATATTGAAGAGAACCGGCGCCACCGCGACCGCCGCGAAGCGCTGATGGGCGTTGAGAACGGCGCCAATCGCGGTCACCAGCGTCACAGCGGCAAGATAGGGAAAGGTAATGCGCGTCAAGGTCGCAGCTGTCGGACCGAGGGTCGTTCCAACGCCGAATTCTGGCGTCAACCAAGTCAGTATTTCCGTGGTATAGGCCTCGGCGACCACCAGAAGCGCAAGTTGGACCACCGTTAGCGCGCCGATTATTCGTCCAGCCGCGCGCTGAGCGTCGGCGAAGCCATCGGTCGCCAGCGTTGCCGCGTAGGTCGGCACGAACGCTGCGTTGAAGGCTCCTTCCGCAAAAATCGCCCGGAAGTGGTTCGGCAACCGAAGGGCAACAAAGAACGCATCGGCAAGCGCTCCGGCGCCAAGGATGTTGGCGATGACGATGTCGCGCAGAAAACCGGTCGCGCGAGAGACGAGGGTCATGCCCGATACGATGCTGACACGCTTCAGGAACTGGGCCGCGCGGCCCTTTGGGAGATGAAGCGCCATATGTCCTCGACGGCGATTGCTGCGGAGCCTTTTCAGTCAGACGAACTGGTCTGCACGAAAAACCATGGCTGCGAAAGCAAGAACCGCGCGTCGTGGCGCAGCATTCACAGCACTCAGCCCGCGGCTACATATAACTCGTCGACCGGTGCTGTTGGCGGGAATTTCAGGGCATCGGCAATCGACGTCGACTCCAGGACATGGACCTGGGCGTCGTATGCTCGGGCAAACACCCGTCGTAGATCGCAGTTTTCCTCGTCGGTGCAATCGCGGCATTGGCGATAGGCAGTCCGCGAAAGGCAGGGAAGCGGAGCGACCGGCCCGTCGACAATCCTCAGGACTTGGCCAAAGGATACGGCGGACGGATCCATGACGATCGTATAGCCGCCGTCGCGTCCCCGGCGGCTGCCTACGATGCCCGCACGCTTCAGATCGAGCAGGATCTGCTCTAGAAAAGCCTGCGGGATCGACTGAGTGACCGAAATCTCGCGTGCTTGAAGGCTCGCGCCTTGACCTTCACGGGCTAATGCCATCAGCGCCTTAAAGGCATAACGAGCGCGTTGCGAGATCATGAATCTACAAACCTAAGACGAACATGATGATTGAATATCGTTAATTTAACAGATGGTCAAATTCAAAACGATCCTATAATGGCAAATTCTACGACTAAAATGCGCTCGGAAATTCAATGACATGTCCCAACTTAAAATGTCGTGGACATTGTCGTCGCGTGATGAAAGCGCTGCGGCCAAGTTGGTCTGCACCCGTTGCGTGAACTGTCGATCCGCGCCACAGAAGTCGAACGGCGATTGTCAGTTCGGACGGGGTCAGCGATGGCGGTAAGGCGGGTTCAAGTTTCACAAGCCATCCTCGGTGCCGATCAGGGTTGGACCGGTCCGGTGGCGATCGACTTCGACGAACGCGGTATCCTCGGAGTTCACCCATTGGGCGCTCCGCCACCCGGTCCCAGGCGTCTGGCAATGCCGGCCCTCGCGGATGCCCATAATCACGGCCGTCCGCTCTCCACCACATCCTTCGCTGCCTCGGGCAAGCCGCTTGAAACTTGGCTGATTCGACTGAGCGTAATGCCTGCAGTCGATCCCTATGGGGCGGCGATTGCCTTCTTCGCCCATGCCGCGCTCGGGGGCGTCGCATCGATCATGATGCATCAAACGAGACCGGCAGCAAGGACATCTTTGCCGGATGAAGCCGCGGAGATTTCGCGGGCGGCCAATGACGTGGGCATTCAAGCGGCACTTGCCATTGGCATTCGGGATCGAAATCCGCTTGTCTATGGCCTGACCGAAACGGCGACCAAAGGTTTGCCGAGCGCGGCGCGGCAAGCAATCGACGAGCTTTATCGCGCGCCGACCATTGATCCGAAAGCCTATGTAACCTTGGTGGAGGAGGTTGCCGAAGCGGCCGAGCGACCGGGGTTCTCCATTCAGTTCGGTCCTAATGGAGTCCATTGGTGTTCGGATGCGCTTCTGGAAGCCATCGCGGAAGCATCGGAGAGGACCGGGCGCCGCGTCCACATGCACTTGCTGGAAACCAAATATCAGCGCGCATGGGCAGACCAGAACTTGCCGCAGGGTATCGTAAGCCATCTGAAAGACATTGGCCTCTTGTCACCCCGCCTGACGCTCGCTCACTGTGTTTGGGCGCGGCCAGACGAGCTGGAGCTGATTGCCGAGGCAGGCGCGACGATTTCCGTCAATTCGAGCTCGAACCTTGCACTGAAATCCGGGATCGCCCCGGTGGAGGCGATGGTTGCCAAGGGCGTCAATGTTGCGATTGGGCTCGATAACTCAGCCTTCGACGAGGACGACGATGCGCTCCGCGAATTACGGCTCTTTAAGCAGCTTCACGGAGGGTGGGGGTTTGATGACGTGGTCACCGCTCAAAAGGCGCTCGGCTTTGCCGCAAGCAATGGCCGCCGCACACTTGGACTTTCCGGGGCTGGAGAACTCAAGGCGGGCGACCCGGCGGATATCCTCATACTCGATCTAGACGGTCTCGACCGCGATGCGATCATGCCGGTCGATCCGTTCGAACTGGTGTTCTCACGCGGTCGCAAGGAGCAGATCGCGGAACTGATCGTCGCTGGCCGCACCGTCGTTTTGAATGGGTGCGTTCCAGGCATCGATCTCGCCGCGATCGAGGGTGCCTTGCGCGAGGAATATCGAGCCGGCCTCGGTACGCGGGCCGACTATGCATCCGTTTGGTCCACGATCGAGCCGGCACTCACGCGATTTTATCGCGAGAACCTCGGTTGCTGCTGAAAAGGAGTACGCTGTGCCGCACGCTCGCATTCATCGGCTCGCCATGCGTGGGCCCAATGACACCAATCTCATCGAATCCGTCATCCGCACCGGAAACATCGATCCGGCCTCGATTGTCGCGATCCTCGGCAAAACCGAAGGTAATGGCTGCGTGAACGACTTTACACGCGGCTATGCCGTGCAGTCCCTTCGCTTGATGCTCGCGCGACACCTCGATCATGAAGCGATTGACAGGATCGCCTTTGTGATGTCCGGCGGCACCGAGGGCGGGCTTGCGCCGCATTGGATCGTTGTCGAGTCGCTGGCCGGTGATCACCGCATCGCCGGGCCGGCTTTGGCGGTCGGATCAATTGTGACGCGCGCGCTTGCGCCCGAGGAGATCGGCAAGGGCGCTCAGATCGATGTGGTCGCGCAAGCCGTCGAGACGGCGATGAGCACGCTTGGCATTTCCAATCCCGATGACGTGCATTTCGTGCAAATCAAATGTCCGCTTTTAACGGCCGAGCGTGTCGCCGACGCGCGTGAGCGTGGATTTATCACGGCGACGACCGACACGCTGAAGTCCATGGGCCTTTCGCGAGGAGCATCCGCTTTGGGCGTGGCGGTTGCCCTTGGCGAACTGAAGCGAAGCGCCATTCAAGACGCCGCCATCGGCACCGATCGGATGCTGTATTCCACGCGTGCAAGTACGTCTGCCGGCGTTGAACTTCTGGCTCACGAGATTGTGGTCATGGGGATGAGCCAAGATTGGACCGGTCCATTGCGGATCGATCATGCGGTCATGGCCGACGGTCTTGACGTGGAGCCCGTACGCGCGGCGCTGGAGCGACTTGGGCTGGGATTTCCAGGCCAGATCCCCGCCGCTCACCGAGATCGGCTCGTTGCATTGCTTGCCAAAGCGGAAGCTCCGACGTCCGGCAGGCTCCGAGACCATCGCCATACCATGCTCGACGACTCCGACATTTCCTCAACACGGCACGCTCGCGGCTTTGTCGCCGGCGCACTCGGAGCACTCGTCGGCCATGCCGAACTTTTTGTATCAGGGGGCGCGGAGCACCAGGGGCCGGACGGAGGCGGGCCTATTGCCGTGATCGTGGCTACGTCCAAAGCCTCTTGACGGGTCATGAAGATCGCGCGGATTACATTGCCTCGTCATTTGCGGTCGCCTAAACATCCGCGGTCAATCAAATTGGATGACCGAAACGAGAGGTGGGGAGACTAGGCCATGGCGACGTTTTTGGGCGAGGGCCGCACGGCGGTCAGGATCGAACCGGTCACGCGTCCGCTCGTGGGCAAGATCGCTTTACCGGGCTCGAAGTCGGCAACCAACCGTGTCTTGCTGCTCGCGGCGCTAGCGCGCGGTACCAGTCGGTTGACCGGCGCGCTCTCCAGTGACGACACGCGCTACATGGGCGAGGCGCTGCGGACCATGGGCGTGGAGATCGTCAACGAGGACGCGACGACGATCGTCGTCACGGGTTCCGGCAAACTGATGACCCCCAACGCGCCGCTGTTTCTCGGCAATGCTGGAACCGCCATGCGTTTTCTGACCGCCGCGGTATCGACGGTCAACGGACCCGTTACTGTCGATGGAAATGCGCATATGCGAAAGCGCCCGATCGGTCCGCTTGTCGAGGCGCTGCGTGCGCTCGGCGTCGACGCATGCGACACCGATGGCTATCCGCCCGTCCACATTGTCGGACGCGGCGGCTTCGGTGCCGACACCGTCGAGATCGACGGCTCGCTCTCCAGCCAGTATGTCTCGGCAATTCTAATCGCGGCGCCTTGCGGCGGCCGAACGCTCGACATTTCGGTAGCCGGAGGCGACATCGGCGCGCGCGGCTACATCGACGTGACGATCGCACTCATGCGGACATTCGGGGCGATCGTTTCCGAGACCGGCGCCTTGTCATGGCGGGTCGAGCCGATGGGCTACACGGCGACCGATTGTCTCGTCGAGCCGGACGCTTCGGCGGCGACCTATCTCTGGGCGGCGGAGGCGTTGACCGGCGGCAAGATCGATCTCGGCGTCGCGGCCGAGGATATGACCCAGCCTGATGCGAAGGCGCATGCGATCATCGCAAGCTTCCCGCATATGCCGGCGGTGATCGAGGGATCGCAAATGCAAGACGCGATCCCGACGCTTGCGGTCTTGGCCGCGTTCAACGCGACGCCGGTCCGCTTCACCGGCATCGCCAATTTGAGGGTAAAGGAATGCGATCGAGTCTCGGCGCTTTCGACCGAGCTTGCCCGCATCCGACCGGGCCTCGCCCATGAGGACGGCGACGATCTGATCGTCTCGGCCGACCCGTCGCTTGCGGGACAGTCGACGCCGGCGGCAATTCACACCTATGCCGACCACCGGATTGCCATGAGCTTCGCCCTTGCCGGCTTGAAATTGCGCGATCTCACGATCCTAGATCCCGGCTGCGTCTCCAAGACCTACCCGCATTATTGGCGCGACATGGCTTCGCTTGGGGTCGGGCTCGAATTTGCCTGAAAGGATCGGCGATGGGCCACGGCTCGGAAGTCAGGTTAACGCGTCTCCGGTGGCGCTTTCGCATTGAAGGCTTGTCGTGATTCCCTCGTTGCGATGATTCGCAGACGGGGGCTGGCATGTTCATGGATCTCAACGA
>JBEINZ010000012.1:0-27630 GCA_040377825.1 Hyphomicrobiales bacterium
ATCTGGCTTAAACCGAGACTATTTAATCAACACTGCAATACATCTGATGTCTATAGGCATCCAAGATCAATCGATGAATTTGATCTATAATGCTCTCAATGAAGACAGAGCCACGGCTTAGTTTGTCAGGCTGCCGATCCTATCAGATCCTCGACCACTGCTTGCCGCTCCGCATCGCTAAAAGCCAAAAAATGTACAAAGGCGGCAATACGCTGAGAACGGTTCGGTACCAATGGGCGGCCTCGACGTCGCCCTCGGGCGTCTATTTCGCCAACCCACGCCGCCCGAGGCTCGCCGGATGGTCCATGCGCGGCCATGACAACGACGACGTTGGAGAGACTTTCGAGGGTATCTTCTGGCACGGCGGAGAACAGGTATCGGCGGCCAGAAACACCTTTCCAATACCGAAATCGTTCGGCAAGTCCGAGGGCGCGCGCTGTTTCCGGGCTACCGGCATCGTCTAGGGCATTTCCCGATCGGATGGACTCATCCGATCGATAAGGAACTGCTCCAGATTCTTGAACTTGAGCTGTTCCTTTTCGTTCGGATCGCTTCGATCCGAATGGTACAGGCTCTAGAGGGGAGTCCATGCAGTCCTCCACGGCTCCTGATCACGCCGACTTTGGACGACGGTCGTCCCTAGACGCGAACCTGATCGACTGAGATGACTTCAAATGAGACCAACGCGAAGAACTGAAACGCACGCTTTTCACTCCCGTTGCTGGTTTAGGGGTGGAACAAATGTAGAACTAGATCCTCGCTTTTACAAGCGAATCAGAACACTTTCATAAAGTGCAATGTATCTTGTCGTATGGCTTGCTCTGATCACGATCATCTGATGCGACAAATCGCCACATCGCTCTAGAGCGTTTCCCGATCGGATCGAATCATCCGATCGTTAAGGAATTGCTCCGAACGGAACGGCCTCCAGCGTCGCAAGCCTCCGCGAACGGTGCAATCCTTGGCGGTTCTAACGAGCTTCCGCTACGAGACGCGCAGTCGCGCCCTCCACTTCGGATTGAAGTCGGGTCATGAAGTCGCTCATGGAAAGTCCTGATTGGATTGGCGGCAGGATCTCGATGATCAACGTACCCGGTTTACGCAGAAAGCCATGCCTTGGCCAAAACAGCCCAGAATTGAGGGCGACCGGGACCACCGTCTGCCCGGTATCGCGATAAAGAAATGCAACGCCGATCTTGTAGGCAGGCTCTGAATCTGGCGCTTGGCGGGTGCCTTCCGGGTAGATCACGATGGAACGACCCTTCGCCATCTCGTCTTTCGCCCGCACACTCATCGTCTTGAGGGCTTCTCGGCCGGCCTTGCGGTCGATCGGAATCATGCCGAGCCGACGCGCGTACCATCCAAATACGGGAATCCGCATAAGCTCCTGCTTCAGGATGTAGGCTGGGTCGTGAAATAAGTGCAGCGCGGCAAGAGTTTCAAAAGTCGACTGGTGTTTAGACGCGACAATGCAGCCGCCAGCCGGCAAGTTCTCTAACCCACGCACGACGACCTTCACGCCTGCGAGCGTCGCCAAAAGCCCAACATTGAGCCGCGACCACAGCCGTACCAATCGCCACAATACCGGCCTTGGGAGCAGGAAAGCGGGCAGGAGAGCGATCATCCAAACGATCATGTTGAGATAGAACGCGATATTGAAGGCGAGGGATCTTAGGAGAATCATAGGCATCCGAACTGCTCAAAGGACAGACCGCGGGTAAAACGGATCGAGGCCCTTAACGGTGAGGCGCAAGCGAGCGAGGATATACTTTACGTACTCGGCGAGGAGAAGCTTCGCGGTCATGGGCCGATGATACCAGCTTCCGATTTCAAGATCCGACCGTTTGACCGGCGCGGGAACGAGTACGACGCCGGGAATGGCTGCGGCGACCTCGGAAAGCGCGCGTGGCATATGATATGCGCTGGTCACAAGGAGAACCGAGCGGAAGCCGTTGGCCTTCACCCAATCGGCAGTTTCCGCAGCATTTCCGATTGTCGTCTCGGCCTTATGATCGATGTCGACACAGCAACCGAAGAGGTTCGGCCGAGCTTCGGTCGCCTTCCGGATGTCTTCGCTCGTTGTTGAGGGATGCACACCGGAAATAAGCAACCGGCGCGCCCGACCAGACTCAAGTAAATCAACACCCCACTGCACCCGATCACGCCCCCCCGTCAAAACCACAATCCCGTCCGCTTTGGTGACTATCCGATCATCAAAGGAGGTGACGACGGTAACAAAGCGCAGGAAGCCTCCTATGAGGAATGCCACGGCCATCGCGCCACCGATCAAGCCGAAGCGCGCCGCTCGAATCAGCCAATTCGAGCGCGTCCAGCTGATTGCCGCGGCCGTCTGCGGTCGCGGCGAAGCATGCCGCATTGCGATGCTAGGACCGTTAGATCGGTTGGTCTTGCTAGGCCGAAAACCGCGAAACTGCATGTCATGGCGCCAAAAACGGATCATGGACTGCTCAATCGACCTGCGAAAGATAGCCTCGGACGGTCAGCCGCGATGTCGCGGCAGTTAAGCTCGCGACCAATACAATGATAGCAATGATCCCAAAATAGCCAGTCAAGCCAATCGAAAACCCACCAAATAGAGCTTGCGCCTGATCACTGACGGCATTGGCTTGGGCACCTCGTGTCACCCAATCAGCCACTGCGAAGCTGATCATGGCCGCGACACCGCCTCCAATGCCACCTTTCAGTCCGAGAATGAGAAAGTGTCTTTGGAATTCACGCGCAATGAATGCGTCCTCGGCGCCTACGAAATGCAGAACTTCTATCACATCACGGTTTCCTGCCATTGCGGCGCGCGTGGCAAACACGACCGAAAGCGCCATGGCGACAAGCACGAGCACCAGAACGGCAAAGCCCGCGAATACCATGGCGCTGGCCATGGTCCTCAGGCGCTGCGACCAAATGCTGTGATCGTCGAGTACGGCGCCACGGACTTCGGTTGACAATCTTTGACGCAATCCGCGCATATCCGCCGATGCAGGGTCGGAGAGTTCCAAAACGACAAGTCGCGGCAGCGGAAGCCCGGAGAGGTCCAGGCCCGCACCCAGCCATGGCTCGAGAAGCCGAGCGCTTTCGCGATCGGAAACAAGCCGAACAGCGGCGACGCCGCTTGTCTCCCGCGCGATTGACATCGCCCGCTGCAAAGTGGGCTCCATTGCGACACCATCAACCGGCTTAACCTGGATTGTTACCTCCCTGGATACGTCGAGCTGCCAATCGCGCGCTGCGCTGTCGATCAGTGTCAATACGCCGAAGGATAAACAGGCCAGGAATCCCATGATCGCCACGACCAAAATAAGGGCCCGTCCGGCAACCGATTGTGGCGGGACGACCGGCGCGGAGGCAGGGCTTTTGCCGCGACGAATGACCCCTTTGGTTTGACCAGGAGGCTTTACCTTGGTTGTTGCCGAGGATGCGTTCTGACTTTGCGGTCTTGCCGCTATCTGCTTTTCCGCCGGTTTCGGAGCAGATTGCCCGCGTCCGTTGGTTTTCGGTTCCGCAGGCCGCGAGGCAGTCGGTTGTCTCGGTTCGGGGCCCGCATTGTCGCCGGCCGGGCGATAAGTCTGATCCGGCCGATTTGGCCGAACGACACTGTTCGTCGCATTCGGCTCTGGTGGTGCCCCGGTCAGCGGCCCGTGCAGGGGTGCAATTCTCGGACGCGAGCCAGACTCTCCGGGGCGAGGACCTTGCGGGGGGCGGTTTGAGCCGCCTGCGCTCCTGCGCTCGACCATCGCTCTCACCCGTCCATATGAACACGCCCGTCCGACAGGACAAGCCGACGAGCGTCGAACTGTTCCATGAGGGTAAGGTCGTGCGTCGCGATAACGACCGACGTACCGAGCCGGTTCAATTCAACGAACAGCCGAATCAGGCGGCGAGCCAGTGGCGGATCAACGTTTCCGGTCGGCTCATCGGCAAGCAGGATTTCAGGCTTCGTGATGAGAGCCCTGGCAATTGCGGCCCGCTGCTTCTCCCCACCTGAAAGGACCGGTGGCAGAACATGCATGCGCTCGCCCAAACCCACCCAGTTTAACAAATCAATCACGTCACTGCGAAACTCCGCCTCTTCGCGTCCCAATACCCGTAGCGGCAACGCGACGTTTTCATAAGTCGTCAGATGATCGAGCAGCCGGAAATCTTGGAATACCACCCCAATGCGGCGCTGGAGCGCGGGAAGCTCCGCTCTGTTAACGCGTGACGTATCACGTCCAAAGACCGAAATGAGGCCACGAGTCGGCTTAATATTCAAAAACAGCAGCCTTAAGAGGCTCGTTTTCCCCGCGCCTGAGGGGCCTGTCAGGAACTGGAACGTCCGCGGTCCGATCTCAAAAGTGAGATCCTTCAGCACCTCCGGGCCCATCCCGTAGCGTAGACCGACGTTCTCGAATTTGATCACGCGGCGCCGTTCCCTTCGACGAATGCAAGGCGTGTCGAAACACCCGAGCGGACCAGCTGAGTCTAGTCGATCCGGCACGGCCATGCTACCGCGCTGGTCACCCGTTCGATCCTATGTTCGACAGACACCCGTGTACCATCCGAATCAGAAGTCGTTGCCGCATCTGGAAAATCAAGGCGTCTAGTGGTGTGGGTGACAGCGCAGTTCTCGCGCCCATGCAACTAAACGCGCTTGTGCATCTGACTTTAGCGAAAATGCAGGAGATTTTGTGCATTGCTGGAATCAAGCAAACGTAGCGAGCGAGAACAGCGCACAAAACGATGCGAGCGACCTGTCCGAATTGCGATACAGTTTATTTGGTTTCAGATGACCAAATCGGCGAGGTCGGCCGTAGGGTCCGCTGCGCGCGATGCGGCGAGAACTGGCGCGTGTTCGCGGCACTCTCGGAGGATGATCTTTTCAATGAAGACAAAACGCCTCTTGAAAATGCGTCACGTCGTTTGGCCGGGTCCGATCTTGTTGCACGTCAGGACTTCGACATTGCCGGGTTAACTGTCGCAGATGCCGAAGAGCAAATGGAACAGGAAGCAAAAACCACTGATTCCTTGATCGAACCTTTCAATCCGACCTCGCCGGCATCACAACTAAGCACTGCCACGGCAAAAGCAACTGCGAGCGCATCGTTCTCACTTGGGACCGACGGTGCTGAGAAAGGCGTGATTTCTAAGTCTGTCGATGTTGAGAGCGTAGCGCGCAAACCGAAGTTGAGAGCCGTCAAATCGCGTCGACGGCTGTTCGATAAGCCGCTTACGTTGTTTTGGGTCACGGCCTCTCGGATTCAGCCCTTCACAGGGATCGCGGTGTTCCTAGCCGCGATCGCGCTTCCCGTGGTCGCGGTCATCGCTCGGGCGTCGGTTGTCGATGCCGTTCCGAACCTCGCCGGCTTTTATCAGGCGATCGGACTCGAGGTGAATCTACGCGGGCTTAAGTTCTCTCAGATCACGACGCTACGCGAACTTGAAAACGGACAGCAGGTGTTGGTCATCGAAGGCGTCATCACCAATGTCAGCAACCGGCAACGCCCTGTGCCGACCGTTAGATTGTCCTTGCGCGGGGACGATGCACAAGAAATGTACGCTTGGTCGGTCGATCCTAAAGCACAATGGCTCGCCCCTGATGCTAATGTTCGGTTCCGCACTCGTCTTGCGGCCCCTCCCGAAGAGGCGCGCGAGGTGCAGGTAAGGTTCATCGAACGCAGGAGCCGGCAGGCAGCAAATCCATGAGCGATCCCAATATACAGGTGCTTTATCCGGCCGAGATCATCGCGCGACGCAATGCCGAACTCGCCTCTGAAATCCGAGCGGCCGGTTTCACTGACAACGTGGTTGTCGTCGCCATCCTGAAGGGCAGCTTTGTGTTTGCCGCCGATCTGATCAGGGCCCTCCATTTTGCGGGAATCTCGCCAGAGGTCGATTTCATGTCGCTTTCCAGCTATCGGGCGGGAACGACGTCGTCGGGAACGGTGACCGTCATCCGCGACATCGAGACAGTTGTCGCAGGACGCAACATCCTGATTGTGGATGATATTCTCGAGTCCGGTCGAACGCTCGCCTATGCAAGGCGAACCATCGAGGAACGAGGGGCGGCACGTGTTGCGGTGGCCGTGCTCTTGGAAAAACCTGGCAAACGCGCCGCGGTGATTGATGCGGAGTTCGTTGGTTTCATATGTCCCGATAAGTTCGTGGTTGGCTACGGAATGGATGCTGCCCATGCCTTCCGCGAACTGCCGTTCATCGGCTATATTACGGAAGACGAGTAAGGGGCTCTGCTCCAGCTTATTCATATTTGAATATGCAACGCTTGTTTCCGTTCCGTTTGATGTATCGACTGGGTTGAACGGTGCGCTAAATCTGACTTTGGTTTAGATCTAGAATTTGATATTAGACCGAACCTGAAATGACGGAGAGATTTATGGCGCGAATTCTTCTCGTGGAGGATGACGATTCGGTTCGCGCCTTTGTCAAACGTGCGCTTGAAATGGATGGCCATGCCATCTCAACGGCGGAAGATGGATCGGTCGCCCTTGAGACGCTTCATCGCGAAGCGGGAGAATTCGACCTCATCGTTTCCGACATAAAGATGCCGGTCATGGACGGTATTGCTTTGGCGCTTAATTCCGCCCGGGATTTCCCGGCGCTTCCGATCCTCTTAATGACCGGCTATGCGGATCAAAGGGAGCGGGCACACGGGCTCGATCAACTCGTCCGTGACGTTGTGCTAAAGCCGTTCACGCTGGTCGAAATCCGCACCGCCGTGAAGCGGTCGCTAGATCCGTCGGATCCGTCTCGCATGGCAAGCTAAGCGCGGTATCGGCGGGCTCGATCGAATTGGTTCCACGAATTGTCACTGACTGCGCAATAGTCTTTCGAGATAATCCAGTTCCAACTGAGGGCGATAGTTCTCGCCGAGGCGTCGACGGATGTCTTCTAGGATGCGCCGCGCGCGCTGGACATCAATCTCACCCGGTACCTTGACCGAATTCGAGTAGTCAGGCCCATCATGACGGCGCGGACGACCAAGTGGATCGTCCTCGTTACCGGCTTGATCGTTTCCTTCTGCTGTCCCCTCGCCTGGATCGCGACCACTTTGCTGGCGCATCATCTGGTCGGCGAGTTGCCGCGCCCCTTGCCTCAATGCGTCAAGTGCCCTGCCCTGTGCCTCGGCGGCCTCACCGGTACCGCCATTGCCGAGCGACTGTTGAGCATCGCCCATAGCTTCGCCTGCATCGCCAAGCGCGCCACTTCCGTTTTGCCCCGGGCCATTGCCCTCGCCGGGCTGCTGTCCCGACTGCTGACCCGAGCCCTGCTGGCGCATGGCCTCCTGCAGTTGCCGAAGCGCTTCGCGGAGAGCGCCTTGGTTGTCCTGTAGTTCCTTCAGCGCACGCGCATATTCCTCCGGCGTCATCGGCCGATCTTCGCCGTTCTGACCCGGCCGGTTCTGAGGACGACCCTGAGGACGACCTTGATTACGCGGATCCATCCGATGCGTACGATCCATCAGTTGCTGCTGGCGTTGGATCATCTCGCCAAGCTGATCCAGCATCTGGGACATTTCGCCTTGCTGGCCCTGCTGACCTGGTTGTGGTCTCGCGGCCTGAAGATTTTCCATCATCTGCTGGAGTTGGGACAAAAGCTCGCGGGCCGCGTCACGCGACCCGGTCTTGGCCAGATCCTCGATGCGGTTCAGCATCTTGTCGAGATCTTGCTTGCGCAGTGTGCGCAGGTTCGGATCCATCGGCGCCTGTTGGGCTCGCGGGTTCTGCAAGGCGCGTTGGGCGAATTCGCGAAGATACCGATCGAGTGCTTCGCGAAGATCCTGTGTGAGCTTGGCGATCTCTTGCTCCGTTGCGCCGTTCTCTAGAGCGTTGCGCAGCGCTTCCTGGGCATCGCGAAGCGCCTTTTCAGCGTCGCTGAGGTCGCCATCTTCGATCGTGCGCGCGATCTGCCAGAAGAGGTCGAGCGTCGCGCGAAGGTCGTCGTCCGTGGTGGCGGCGGCAAGCGTTGTTTGCAGCAGCCGCATTCCAAGAAACGTCTTCGCCTTATCGATAAATCGCTCGGGCGCGATCATAAGCGCGTCCAAAGCATCCCCCACGCGCGGGGCGCGGTTGGCATCAAGCGCGAGAATGCGGCGCTGCTCGATCAAGGCCCGGGCAAGCGGCTGCGTGAAGCGCTTCTCGGGCATCCGAAACTCGACCGGCTCGGACCGGCCTTCCTGTCCGGCTTCATCGCGGGCAACCAGCGTCAGGCGAACCGTCGCGCCGGCCCATGGATGCGACGTCAGATCACGCAGACTCTGAGCCTGCCCGTTCTTCGATCGCCCCTGCGGGAGAGAAAGCGCAAAATCCGGGGCGCCAACCAACGGCCGAATGGCTTTTGACGTTGAGGTAATTCGGTAGGCCTCAGCCGTCGGTTCGAACCGCGCATCGGCGCCGACGACGCCGTAATCATCAGTGATTTCATAAGAAAGCTTCAATGTCCCGCTCTGTTGCACCTCGGGTTTGGCGATCAGCCGGATCGTTGGATCGTTGTCAGCATCGACACTGAACCGCCACTCGATTGGCTTGCCAGATTTGGGAGCAACCGAGAGCAGCGTATCAGACTTAAGCGCAAATTCGTGTTCGACCGGCGCCGCCGTCTCCCGCGCTGTGCTATTTCCTTCGTCGACCTTGGGTTCAGCCGGCATAACGGGAACTGGCGCGACCCCGCTGACCTGTGCCGTGACCTTAATGGTCGGTTCGGGCGACGCAGCGTCAGAACGCGCGGCACGTACGATCACGGTACTGCCTTCCGGAACACGAATCGAACCGTCCGCCTCTGCCGCTGGGGGAACTTCGCCGGTTAGAACGATCGGCGCGCGACCGGTATAGACCGGCGGAGTGGCCCAAGCGTCGAGCCGGCTCTCGGCGGCCGTAACGGGATACCGAGCGGCGAACGCGGCCGCGACCCGCTCCACATGTTCGCCCGACGCGGCAAACCAACTGACAAAAGCAATCAGCCCGAGCATGGCGCGCAGAGCCCAGCGGTCGCGACGAGGCAACCCTGGGTGTGGAAGGCCGGCTTCCAAACGATGAATGGAACGAGTGAGCCGGTCGCGATGTGCGGCCCAAAGTGCGTGCGCCGTTTCGTCCGCTCCATCAGGCAGGCGATCTTCATAGGCGGCGAGGGGCCGATGACGATAGCCCGAACGAACCTCGACACGCCCCAACGCGGCCAAGCGGCTCGGCGGGCAGAAACCACGAAACGCAACCAAAGAACCCAAGAAGACGATGCCAAAAAACGCGACGCCACCGATGCGCCATGGACCGGTTAATCCAAGCCAAAGGCCGAGCCATGAGACAGAAAGAAATGCGACAATTACGCCTATCGGCCAGATCAATCGCGGCCACAGGTCTTCCCAAAGCATTGCAAACCAAGCCCGGTTGACTGCGGACGCAATTCGCCGTTCAAGCTGCAAACTTAAGTTCGCAGAGGACTGAATGGCTGGATCTACGCTCGAACGACCGGACGGTCCTGTTGCCAAAACGCTCTCCCGCTGAAGGTTTGGGTCGATCTGCAATCGCGAAGACCATCGCCACAGGGCGCGAGCGCAAGCCCGCCAAACGAAAAGAAAGCCTCCCACACTTGCTCGCGCTCGGCAATGCGGCTGGTTGACGTCAGTTTCACGTAATCGAGAACCCACGCTTCAATGATGCGCTCCGATACGACGGACGGCGTTCGATCAAAGGAGCGGATCGAGTGTGAATGACACCTTCGGCTTCCCCGGTTTCTTGTGAACTTCGGCAGCCTTTTCAGTCTCTGGATTCATCGCAGTCGGTTCGGCCGTCGGCAGTTCGAGCGAGCCACGTCGCCCGCAGCCCCCAAGAACCGAGGCAATGGCAATCAGCGCGGCAAAAACAATCGGCGTCGAACGGGAGCGGGCCATGCGGATCAAATCCTTCCTTGGGGCCATTTGCGGGCGGGACTCTGTCGCCGTCAATCACCCAGCTTTCGGACCGAGCGCTTTAAGCCAGCGTTTGGCCTGAGCACGTACATTCTTCGGCGCCGTGCCGCCATGACTTGTTCGGCTGGCGACGGACTTGGACACTGTCAGAACCGAATAAACGGCTTTGGTGATCGCGGGATGAACCCCCTGCATCGTTTCTAGGGAGAGCTTATTGAGCGCGATCCCGCGTTCCGAAGCAATACCGACAATGCGACCGGTCACATGATGCGCCTCGCGGAACGGTATGCCGAGGGTCCGGACCAGCCAATCCGCCAGATCGGTCGCCGTGGCATAGCCCGAGCCGGCGGCTCGCTTCAAGACGGCCGGATCCGGCTCCATGTCGCGCACCATGCCGGCCATAGCGGCAAGCGCGAGCGACATCGATTCCAACCCGTCGAAGACTTGTTCCTTATCTTCCTGCATGTCCTTGCCGTAGGTCATGGGCAAGCCCTTCATGACCATCAGCAAGGCCTGGAAGGAGCCGGATATTCGCCCGACCTTGGCGCGGACCAACTCGGCGGCGTCCGGATTGCGCTTCTGCGGCATGATGGACGAGCCGGTCGTAAAGCGATCCGACAGCTTCACGAAGCGGAACTGCGCCGACGTCCAAATCACGATTTCCTCGGCAAATCGCGACAAGTGCATGCCGCAGATCGAGGCAGCAGCCAGCGCCTCTAGCGCAAAATCGCGATCGGCGACGGCGTCGAGCGAATTCGCTGTCGGCCGGTCAAAGCCGAGCGCCGTGGCCGTCGCATGCCGATCGATCGGGAAAGACGTCCCGGCGAGCGCGGCGGCGCCGAGAGGAGACTCGTTCAAGCGCGCACGACAATCGGCGAACCGCGTGCGATCGCGGCCGAGCATTTCCACATAGGCGAGAAGATGGTGGCCGAACGTCACTGGCTGAGCCGACTGAAGGTGCGTAAAGCCCGGCATAACCGTCGCCGCATGGACAAGCGCCTTTTCCGCGAGCGCGAACATCAGGTCGGCGATCTGTCCGTCGATATGATCCAGCGTGTCACGCACCCAGAGCTTTACATCTAGGGCAACTTGATCGTTGCGAGAGCGCGCCGTATGCAATCGACCAGCTGCCGGGCCGATCAATTCCGCAAGTCGAGCCTCCACATTCATGTGGATGTCCTCGAGGCTACGCTTGAAGACGAAGGTGCCTGATTCGATTTCTGACAGGATCGTGTCTAGACCTTGCGCGATCCGTTCGGCATCGTCGCGCGCGATGATCCCCTGATCGGCCAGCATGGCCGCATGGGCCTTGGAACCGCGAATGTCCTGTGCAAAGAGCTTCCGGTCGAAGCCGATCGAGGCGTTGATCTCTTCCATGATCGCGTCCGGTCCCTCGGAGAACCGGCCGCCCCACATGCGATTGGACATTTTGACCTCGATTGATGTCCGATCTGGACATCACGGCTAAAGATTTCAAAAGGCGACCCGATCCCGCGATGGCCGATC
The DNA here is from genome assembly GCA_040377825.1 of Hyphomicrobiales bacterium. GTDB lineage: Bacteria > Pseudomonadota > Alphaproteobacteria > Rhizobiales > Ancalomicrobiaceae > JBEINZ01. The sequence goes on from JBEINZ010000012.1 coordinate 11,420, forward strand.
CAGATAAGCACGAACCCGACGAACACATTCGAGCTGACACGCCGGCGAACCATGGCAAGGCAGTCAAAGCCATCGCGAGATTTGCGGGCGCTGCGGCAGCTGGCGCCTTGCTTGGCGCTGTCGGGATATACGGGATGAACGGCCTCGAACGCAACGTCCAGGTGGCGGCATCCTGCGGGCGGGCCTTGGAAATCGCGGAGCGAATCGCCCCATTGACCAAGGGGCATGTGGCCGCCCTTGTTCCTTCCGAGCGCGCGGTCTCACTTGCCGATCTCGCGTTCACCAAGGAAGACGGGACGAAAACGACGCTGGCCGAATGGAAGGGGCGGACCGTTCTCCTCAATCTTTGGGCGACTTGGTGTGTCCCCTGCCGATTGGAAATGCCTGCACTTGATCGATTGGAGAAAGAACTCGGCGGCCCTAGGTTTGAGGTTGTCGCGGTCAACGTCGACACGAAGGACGCGGACCGACCACTCGCATTTCTCAAGGAAATAAACGTCGGCGCCCTTGATTACTTTGCGGATCCGACGCTCACGATCTTTAAGGATCTCCAGCGGCGCGGTCTCAGCCGTGGAATGCCGACGACAATCCTAATCGATGCGGAAGGGTGTGAGATCGGTACCATGAACGGTCCGGCCGAGTGGGATCACGCCGATGCGGTCAAGTTGGTCCAAGCGGCAATGGCGGACTGAAACAATATTTCAGCGCTCAAACGCTCACGTCGACTGTCCTACCAAGATTTGACGACGTCATTGCCGGTTTCTCTATCAAGGTTTCGACAACCTGACGCTCGGCATCAGCATTATTCTTTAAGAATTTCGCCGCAAGCGAATCGTTACGAGATTGCGCTTGCGACGTCATCATGGAGGTAGCAATGGCCGATACGTCCATGACAGAGCCTCCAATGTTAGGGCGGGGGCACGCAGTACCTTCGACCCCGCGAACAAGACATTGGCAGAGCCGGGTAAATGAAGCGTTTCACTCCTGTGATGTTGTTTCTATCAGTCGAATTTTTCTGCGCACGCTCATGCGCTTTGCGTTTGAAGGTCGCGGACTCATCCCGGAAAGCGCTTCGTCGGCCCGGGTCGCCCGCGCCGAGATGCCATATGTCGGCGACGCGAAACGCCTCAGGCGGCAAGGCCGCCGGCGCGCTCCACGAAGGCCATGACGTTGGCAACACCCGCGCCCGACTTAATATTCGTGAAGACGAATGGCCGCGCTCCGCGCATCCGACGAGCGTCGCGGTCCATGACTTCCAAGGAGGCACCGACCATCGGCGCGAGGTCGATCTTGTTGATGACCAACAAATCCGATCTCGTGATGCCTGGGCCGCCTTTCGACGGGATCTTCTCGCCAGCGGCAACGTCGATGACATAGATCGTGATGTCCGCGAGTTCCGGCGAGAACGTCGCCGCAAGATTATCGCCACCGGATTCGATCAAGATCAGATCCAGATCGGGAAACCGACCCCGCATTTCCGCGACCGCGGCGAGATTGATCGAAGCGTCCTCGCGAATAGCCGTATGGGGACAGCCGCCGGTTTCAACGCCCATGATCCGATCAGCGTCGAGGGCACCGGAACGAACGAGATAGTCCGCGTCCCATTTCGTATAGATGTCGTTTGTGATCGCGGCGATGTCGTATCGATCGCGTAGGCCCTTGCACAGCACGTCCATCAGCGCTGTCTTACCCGAACCAACCGGTCCGCCCACACCGATGCGCAATGGTCCGTGCGGAGACTTGACAGGCATGTTGGGCCGCGCGGCGATATTCGAGTTCATGAGCGGAACAGCCTCGTATACTGCGTTTCATGTTTCATGCTGGCAATATCGGCGCGAAATGCGGCGCCGCCCACATCATCGATCGTCGCGATCAAGGCCGAGTCGACAATCTCTTGGATCACGGGCGACAGGCGACGGACGATCCGAAGCCCATCGGTTTGGCCGAGCGGGATCGCGCGCACGCCGGCGGAAACGACATTCATCGCAAAGGCTTGAATCATTGCCGATAGAGCAGGTCGAAGCGGAATCCGATGTTGCGCCACGGCCACGGCGACGGCGGTCGCATAGGTCCAGGGCGCGACACCAAGGCGTTGAGCGAGCGCGGCGTCGATGATCTCAAGTTCGGACGTTGGCCATGTATCGAGAATTGCCTTCATGAAGGCGCGCCCTTGGGCGATGGCTTCGAGCCGCCGTTCACGGGTTGGCTGCATGGCAGCGGCGAGTTCAAGGGTGTCAAACAATTCGGCCTCATCGTCGACTTCGGCCGCGTGATAGGTCGCGGCAAACACGATGGCATCGGTGCGGCCCGCGCCATGGGCCAAGACGTCCTCAAGCCAGGACTCTAGCGTTTCGGCGTCACGGACCGTTCCGTCCTCGATCGCCCATTCAAGGCCATGCGAATAGGTAAAGGCACCAACGGGGAACGCTGGGGAAAGCCAGACCAAGAGATTAAGAAGCCCGAGTTCGGACGTCTGGTAATGGGCATCGCTCGATCGTGGTTCGTCGGACCGCGAGCCGTCATCAAACATGGCGATGCGGTTTCCCTTGGGCATGGTCGTGATGATCATCGTAATGATCATGCCCGTGGTCGTGCTTATGGCCGTGTTCGTGGCCGTGGTCGTGACCATGCTCGTGGTCATGATCATGATGGGAATGACCGGCGTGCGAATGCCCGTGATCATGACCGCAATCGGGGCCGTGGACATGTGGATCTTGCTCGGCACGCGCGGCAAGGCGCTTTTTGCGCCGTTCGATCGCGGCGGCGAGTTCGGGATCGTTATCGGCTTTCATTACGGCGGCATGGCCGGTGGCGGCGTGATCATGATCGGCGTGGTCGTGACCCGTGATCGCGCCGATCCCATAAGCACCGCCTTCCGGCGTGAAAGCATCCGTCAGGAAGCGAATGTCGGCGACCGCGAGCTTCTTGACCATTTCAACGAGCACGTAGTCGTCGCGTATGCGGACGGCGCCTTGGAGAAGTTCCGTTGGCGTATGTCGGTTGCCGAGGTGCCAAGCGATACGGGTCACGATGAGAGGATCGGCCGATGCGAATTCAACAAGCCGCTCCGGCTTGGCGGCCACGGTGACCACGCGACCATCTTCGAGCAAAAATCCATCGCCACCCGATAGCGCCGGCACGTCGGCGAGATCAACGAGGAACGATGTGCCATTTCGGCCCGTCATGGATAAACGGCGACGGCGTCGGTCCTCGAAGTCCAAATCAACAACGTCGATTACCGCGGCAGGGTCGAAGCCGCCGGCGGAAACGGTTTTGGTTGCGCGGATCATGAGCGTGGATGTCCCATCGGAAGAAAGCCGGGATCGAGGATCTCCTCGAATGAGAACGGACATTCGACCGGAACGGCGCTTTCTTCAAGTCCGCATTCGGCGGCAGCGTGTTTGCGCGCGGTTTCGTGAACTCGCGGAAGCGTCGCCAAGGCATGATCGCGCAAGGACGGACTGCGATGAAACCGATCAAGCAACCGCGCGCGCTCCACCGCGATGACGCTAAGCGAACTCATCGAGCGCCTATCCATGCGCAGCTGCCATTTTAACAAGCGGTGGAGAACGACCCCGAGGCGGTTTTCGACATCCCGCCGCGCCTCGTCGGCGATATCGGCCAGAAGTTCCGCAAGCGCTCGCCGCTCAATGCCATCCATCCGGCCTTCCGCGAGAGCGATAGCTTGCGCCTCGATCCAAGCAACGCGATCGGGACGAGCAGTTTGAGGTTCCGTGGAGCCATCAGCCGTTTCGTGATCGCCGGCAGCAACCGACAGCTCACTGTCGCCGAAAAGGTCCGGGCGTAGTTCCGCGCGCTGAAGGCCGGTCAGCGCCGCGATGTCTGGCACACGCTCCGCTGGAACCTCCCTCCATTGATAAACTGCTTGCCGCGTGACGCCGATGGAACGCGCCAATGCCGGCACGCCCCCAACTCTAAGTGCAGCGATTCGTATGATTTCAAGCATGACGACAAGGTAAGGAAACCTTGTCTTCTGTCAACTACATGCTGTCGTCGGCAGGTCAGTCACGAATCAGATATTCAATCTAGGCCAATAGTCTAGACAAGAGAGCGTTATGCAATCGGTTTTCCGTTTTGCGCCAAGTCCGAACGGCGAATTGCATTTGGGCCACGCCTATTCGGCGATGCTCAACTACGATCTCGCGCGGTCGATCGGGGGTAAGTTTCTGATCCGCATTGAGGACATCGATGTAGTGCGGTGCCGCCGCGAGTACGAGATGCAGGCGCTCGACGACCTCGCTTGGCTCGGCTTGCGGTGGGAAACCCCGATCCGCCGCCAATCGGAGCATTTTGAAGATTATCGGCGCGCTCTGGAAAAACTGATGGCCCGCGGCCTCGTTTATCCAGCTTTCATGTCGCGCGCGGAGATCCGCTCTCAGGTCGAAGCACGCGAAGCGGTTGGCGGACGATGGCCGCGCGATCCGGACGGCGCGTCGCTTTATCCGGGCCTCGACCGCGATCTGGATCTACCGGCCGAGGAAGCATTAATGGCCGAAGGCAGGAGCTATGCCTTCCGCCTGAAGATGGACGCCGCCGTGGCCGAAGTCGGCGCGGCGCTCTATTGGAATGAACATGGATCCGAGGCGAGTTGCTACGTTCGCGTCGCCGCGGAGCCATCGCTATGGGGCGACGTGATCGTGGCACGCAAGGAAATTCCGACCAGCTACCATTTGTCGGTGGTGGTCGACGACGCGGCGCAGGGGGTTACGCATGTTGTTCGTGGCGAGGATCTTAGGCCCGCGACAGCCGTCCATCGTCTCTTGCAGAGACTGTTGAAGCTGCCTGCGCCGCTCTACCGGCACCATCGTCTTATCCTGGACGACTCCGGCCGAAAGCTATCCAAGACCTATCGTGACACGAGTCTGGCGACCCTGCGTAAAAGCGGCGCGGATCCTGCTGATATCCGACATCTAGTAGGGTTACCTCAGCCTCCGCTGTAACGGGCGACAAAATCAAGCCAAAACACAAGCGCCGGCGCAGCCAACGCAGTGGATAATGCGATCGTATTGGTGGCTGTACCATGTGCAACGCCAAAGCGTACGGCGAAGAGATAGGCATTAATCCCGGCAGAACAGGCCGCGCTCACAGTCGCTACGCTGATCCACAAGGGAGGCATGGCGAATACATAGTACGAGAGCGTAAAGACGACGCTCGGCATCACGATGACTTTAAGGCCCGATAGCACCAATCCAAGCCGGAAATTTCCCGATATCCCATACTGAGACAGGCCCATACCGAGAGATAGCAGCGAACAAGGTATCGCCGCCGCTGCTATCTGGTCGATCATCACGCGTGTTGGGCCATTCAGCGCGAGGCCGGTTTGGCGGTACAACGCACCGGCAAGGAGCGCAATGACATAAGGATTTGTGACGAGGTTTAGGCCGAGGGCGCGCAGGGTGCTACCAAACTTCATCAGGGCCTGCCCGCCCTGATCGGCACGTAACGCGCGATCCGTCATCAGGGTCCCAACCACCATCATGGTCGGAAGATGGACCGAAAGGATTGTTAACAAGGGAACCGCGCCCGCTTCTCCAAAAGCGGTGAGCACCAGTGGAATCGCCACCATCACCAGATTTGAGAACGATGCCGAGACACCGGCGATAACACCCTCCGCCCGGGCACGATGGAAAAGTTGGGTCGCCACCATTGATCCGATCGACCAGGAAACGATGGCGCCTCCGAAATAAGAAACCCATAGCGGCCAAGGCGAAACATCTGGAAAATGCGCGGTCGCGACCGTTCGAAATAAGAGCATGGGCACCGCCAGAACATAGACGAAATCTCCGAGTCCGCGCGTGACATGTTCCCTGACGAGGCCAACCCTCTCCGAGACAAGACCGACGACGATCAAGCCGAATACCGGTAATACGACGGAGACAATCTCATTAATTGTCATGGGAACCTCTTAAGACTTGGAGGGTTCAATCGTCAGTCGGCGGTTTAGTTAAGACTTAAGAGGATCGAGCTACCGTCGCGGAATGATCAGGCATGTCGAAAGGCGATGCATATAAATGCGCATCGTAAATGAGACCACGCACGACGGCTTCCGTGTACTACTCGTGGAGGACCATGCGCTCGCGCGTAAGCTCGTGGAAGCGATGCTTATGAGCTTCGGTTTGGTCAGCGACGTGGCATGCACTGGCGAAGAGGCCTTGGACGCCGCGGAGCGTAACCTATACGATGTCGTATTACTCGATCTCGGGTTGCCGGACATGACCGCGGAGACGATCATTGATGCCTTGGCTAAAGCGTCAGGAACAAAAGACGCGGCGTTGATCGCGGTGACAGGGCGTGATCGACCCCATGTCCTGCCCTCGCCGCTTAAGATGTGGCTTGAAAAACCTTTCGCGTTGCGCGACCTGCACGACGCCCTTGCGGCGGTTCGTGACGAGTCTTTTCAGAAGTAGCGATGGCGAAGATCAGTAAATTGCAACAACTTGACGACCTTGAATTTATATTCGGTTTGCCCACTACAATAGGTTAACTGAAACAGCCTCCTTGTCGTTAATGAGGTGGACCATGCGTAACTTAATCCTGTTAATTCTCTCGTTCGGACTTTTTATTGGAATCGCTGTCCCGTCTTGGGCCGACGTAGAAGCGCGGGTTTTCATCTCGAAACAGCGTATGGTCGTTTTCGTCGACGGAACGCGGCGGTTTGAATGGCGCGTCTCGACAGGACGGCGCGGTTACGAAACACCACGAGGCACTTATCAACCCATCTGGCTTTCCGCTATGCACTTTTCCAAAAAGTACGACAATGCGCCGATGCCGCATTCGATTTTTTTCAAAGACGGCTACGCGATCCACGCCACAAACGATATCGGTCGGCTCGGCCGCGCTGCTTCCCACGGCTGCGTTCGGCTCTCACCGAGCCATGCCAGACAGTTGTTCTCCCTAGTCCGCGCCCATGGTCTCAGAGAAAGTCGAATTCTCGTGACAAACTGAAGATGCAGCCAACCTGGATTTTAAACAGAACCACGTCACTATCCTGCCGACTGACGAGATCCTTCGACAGGATCAAGGTCATGGGCCTGCGTTAGCGCCCATACCGCAGGGGTGATTGATGGTGGCGCTGAGCGCAAACGACCAAGATCAGTTGGATGTTCAAAACACGCCCGCAGTTTACACCGCGCGATGGCTGATACCGGCCGAAACCGTCGCAATCACAGATGCTTGGAGAGACTTGGAAAAGCGGGCCATAGAGCCGAATGTGTTTCATGGACCGGATTTCTTGCCGCCGTGTCTTGCATCATTTACGCGCGGCGCTCGGCTCATTGTTGTTGAATCGAGCCAGTACACGGGCACACGGAAGCTTGTCGCGATCGTGCCGGTCGTATCCTCACGTTTCGGTTTTGGTATCGTGGGGCCCGTGCCCTCGATATTCAGCGGCGAATACGGCCCGCTCGGCACGCCCCTCATTGATCGCACGGACCCAGTCGGCGTCTGCGCATGCCTTCTCGAAGGACTGGCCACGAGAGGGGCATTGATCGGATTTTCCAATCTTAGGCTTGATGGCGCGGTTTTCGACGCAATCCGCCGCGCCACGGTCGGAACGGGCGGCACAATCCGCATTCTCGATCGAAGGCGTCGCGCGGCGATCGATCTGGTCAAACAGAGGCCCCTCGGTCAACCTGGGCATCCAAAACGTCGAAAGGAATGGAATCGCCTTGGGCGGCGGTTGGAAGAAAGCGGCGCGCTCGTCATTGATGAACTAACCGCAGTGGAGGATGTCGTTGAAGGTTTCGAGCAGTATATCCAACTGGAGGCGCAGGGTTGGAAGGGCCGTGGTGGTTCAGCCTTGAGACAGCAGCCGAGAGCGCTCGTATTCGTACGCGCAGCCATCCGTTCATTAGCGGCTCACGGGCAAGCGACGATCGACCGCATGACGCTCGATGGCAAGCCAATCGCATTCATGGTTCGGCTTTCGTCTGGAGCCGGATCTTGGATTTGGAAGACAACATTTGCAGAGCATGTCGCCGCCTACTCGCCCGGTGTCTTGGTAACCCTTAAGGCGACAGAACGCCTGCTCGCCAATCCCAATCTGAGCGAAGCCGACTCGTTAGCGGTCGAAGGTCATCCGATGATCGACCATATATGGTCGGATCGGACAGAAATCGGTACGGCAATTGTGGTGTTTGGCGCCCAACAGCGCCGCGCCGCAATCCTCGCCGCTGATTTCGCCTTGCACGCGAGCACGAGGACAGCTGTTAGAAACGCCCTTAAGTGGCTCAGGCTCAAAAAGCGTTGATCGGCCGAAAGCAGAAGCTCTGCTTGTAGGGCTTAAGCCTCTGTCGCATTGAACAGTTCCACGAATTGCCGGTCTCTTTCGACCTCCGCGCGGGCCGCTTGTCGAAAAAACCGACGGATCACCTTGCCCGAGGTTGTGAGAGGTATGTCCGCCACAAAGGCAATCTCACGCGGATACTCATGCGCGGAAAGTCGCGTGCGAACGTGGTCTCGTATCGACGTTGAGAGCGTATCCAATGGCTCGAAACCGTCTCGAAGCTTTACGTAGGCCTTCACGATCTCCGTCCGCAGCTCATCCGGCTTCCCGACTACAGCGGCCAACGCGACCGCGGGATGCGACGCCAGGCTATCCTCGATCTCCGCAGGTCCGATGCGATACCCCGCAGACGTAATGACGTCGTCGTCCCGACCGACGAAAAACACATAGCCCTCTTCGTCCATGATCCCTTGATCGCCAGTCGTCATCCAATCGCCGATAAACTTCTCCGCTGTCGCATCTGATCTGCCCCAATACCCCAGGAACATCACGGGATCGGGTCGCTTTACCGCGATCTGTCCGAGGGACCCATGCGGCACTTCTTGGCCGTGCGAACCGATGATGGCCACGCGATGTCCAGGCGTCGTCATTCCGATTGCTCCGGCGCGGGTGACACCGATCGCCGCGCAAGATCCAAGCACAATGTTGCATTCGGTCTGGCCGTAAAACTCATTGACGGTCAGGCCTAGCTCGGACTTGGCCCATTCGTAGGTCTCCGATCCGAGCGCTTCGCCGGCTGACCCAATGGTACGCAAATCGAATTGAAAGCGATTGCGCGGCTTCTCGACACCGCGCAGCATTTTCAACGCGGTGGGCGGGAGGAAGGCATTCCGGACGCGATACTTGGCGATTAGATCGAACGCCTGTTCGGGATCGAACTTTTCGAAGCGATGCGCGATGACCGGGATACCGAGAGCAAGCGACGGCATGAGGGCATTTAGCAGGCCGCCCGCCCAGGCCCAGTCTGCTGGGGTCCACATCCGATCTCCCACTTTAGGAAAGAATTCGTGCGCGAACTGAAATCCGGGCAGGTGCCCAAGCAGGACCCGGTGGCCATGCAAAGCGCCTTTCGGCGGTCCGGTCGTTCCGGATGTATAGATCATCATGGCTGGATCGTCGGGGCCGGTGTCCACGGGCACGAACGTGTCACGGCCACCGGCAAGGATATCGTCGAAACCGACGGCCTGTTCCCCCAGCCCATCGACTGAAATAATCAACACTAGGTTCGGCAGGCGATCGCGAAGTTCATTGAGTTTCGCAAGCCCGCTGGCATTGGTGACAATCGCGCGAACATCGGCATCGATAAGCCGATACGCGAGCGCCTCAACACCGAATAAAGCCGCGAGAGGCAGCGCAATGGCGCCAATCTTGTAAACCACAAAATGGGTCACGGCAGTTTCCGCCGATTGCGGCAGAAGGATCGCGACGCGGTCGCCGCGATTTACACCAAGCGCCGCGAGACCGTTCGCAAGTCGATTGGATGCACGTGACAGGCGCGCATAGCTCCACGGCTCGTCTCCACCGGGACCGCGCGCCAAGATTGCAAGCCTTTCGGGATCACGTATCGCCCAGCCTTCGCAAGCGTGAACGGCAATGTTGTAACGCTGCGGAAGGTCCCACCGGAAGTCTGCAATGACTTCGGCGTAGGTCTTTCTCCCTTGCAACATTTTACGCTACCCTCGACACTTGTCGCAGCGCACCATAGGAGTATTTGTGCACTGCGACAACGTCGGCGACGAACAAAACAGGCGATCACATCGGCTCGACGAGAACCATGGACCAGAAGATCTTGTACTTCGAGGCCGGGACATAGGAGGTGGCAAGGCCGATCCGGGTCGCCTTTGCATCCAGCATGACTGCGTTATGCGCCTTCAGGTCTCGCCAGCCGGAAAATGCTTCCGCAAAGGTGCGGTACCCTGCCGAGAGATTGATGACGTAGGTCCGATAACGAACGCCGTTTGAAGAAAGCAGCGGCGGCAGATCGGCCTCCTCCGACGATTGCACTTTATCGGCCGCCGCCATGCGATCGGCCGCAGCCTGAGCGGCGCGCGTGATTGCCGGATCCCACACAACAGGCGCTACGCCGTTGTTCGCGCGATACTGATTGAGCATCGATAGCGAGGATGCAGGATCGACATTGCGGCCGCCAATATCCAGCCGCTGGTAGAATGGCGGGGTTGCAATGGAGGCAACAGGCGCCGACGCGCAAGCCGCTAGCAGAATGCTTGCGCTGGTGATCGCCACAAAAACCGCCGGTCGTTTGAACGATGTCATCCCGAGCCTCATGACGCCGAGCGGCCTGGAAGGGATTGCCCATCGCGAACTTCACTGTCTGCCGTCGCACCCTCCCCTCGATCTGACACCGAACGCTTCCCAAGGTAACGTTCGGCGAGGCCGCGAAAATCATCGAGTTGCCGGATGTGCAGATCTCGTTGTGCCAGGGGAATGTCGATGCGCTCTTCGCGCATTCGCCTGATGATCGAAAACCGCAAATCGCTCTCCACGCCATAGGCGTCGTTGACGTTGGCAACGGTGCAAACGAGGCGAAATTGCATCGCTGACTCGCCGAAATTTGTAAAGAATGCGTTCGGCGCCGGGAAGATCATAACGAGCTTGTGCCCGCGGGCGCAGCCGAGCAGAACCTCGCGCACCTTGTCCGGATCGGCGCTGTAATCCACGCCGATGTCGATGACACAACGACCCGTTAAATCGCGATGCATCCAATTTTTCACGCTACCGGAAATCAGCGTCGAGTTCGGCACGATTAAGCTACCGCGATCAAAGGTCTCGATTTCCGTCGACCGAACATTGATTTTGCGAACAAAGCCCTTTTCCGCCCCGATTTCGATCAGGTCGCCGGACTTAATCGGGCGTTCGGCAAGAAGAATAAGGCCGGAAACGAAATTGTTAACGATCGATTGCAGTCCAAAGCCGATACCGACCGAGAGCGCGCCGGCTACGATTGCAACATTCTCCAAATTGAGACCGATCGACGCAAAGGCAAGCATAGCCGCCACGACGAAGCCGACATAGCCGAAGGCTGTCCGGATCGAGTTCTTCAACCCGACATCCATGCGCGTGTGCGGCAAGAAGCGATGTTCAAGCCAGTTTTGGATGCCACGCGTGATGGCAACGACCCCGACGAAAACAACGAGGCCGGCTAGGATCGACGACAACGAAATCGTGATGCCGCCTATCCGAAACCCGAAAAACGCCGCTCGAGCATCCGCCACCAAGTCGGTCGATTCAATACCCCATGGCGATACAATCAGTAGCGCGGCCAAGGCAAACATGATCAGTCGACCGAACCCGGCCAGTACGACACCAATCTGTTCGACGGCCTCGCGCGAGATGCCCATCGAGCGATTGAGCGAGGTGCCGATGGCCGTGTCCTTTCGGAACGCGGAGCCGATGGCTTCTTCATAGAGTGACATCAGAATACGGAGTGATGCGAAGACCGCGCCGGCCCAAACCATTTGGGTGGCCAGGAACCGGGCAAGGGCAACATAACCCATGACGGCCGCAGCCGCCCCGACGAGCGCGGCGATCCAGGCGAGCGGTACAAGCCAGCGCCATAGAATGCTACCACTGCGCTGAGTGGTTGGATCCGTCGTCGGACTTGCCTCCGGCGCCTCATCCTCGGCGATGCTGCTGGCCACGACGCGAAGCACCAGCATGATTAGGATGATCGACAGAAGCGCGAAGAGGCCGGAAACCGCGATGACGAGGGCAATCGGCGCGCTCAAGACGTCCGTCATTCGCCCGGCAAAGGCACCGATGCCAACGGTGACGGCTAGCGTTACCAGAAGCCCACGAAGCCGTTGGACAGTCGGCTCGGGAAAATCGATCAGCCGCCACTGAGGCTTTGCGGGTGCAAGCACTGCCAACGCAAGGCTATAGACTGCCATCGCGGAACCAATACCACCCATGACACCGAACAGCATTTGATTGATGCGGTCGGGATTGAGATCGAATGCGCGCAATGCCGCGATAACGACCCAGATGAACGCGACCGGCAGGATCACATTAACAGCGACAATAGCAGCAGCGACACCGGAAACAGTGAGCTGCGGCGGGTCGATGACACGCGCATCACGTTCGGTTATTTGGACTAATCGGCGGCGAACCGGGCGAAGCAAGAAGATGGCGCCTAGTCCCACGAGACCGAGCACGACCAACGCCGTCTGGCTTGCTCGAGCCGCGAGCAGACCGATCCATTCGCGAATGAGAAGAACAAAGCCCCCGACAACGGAGGGCACCGCCGATGCCGCCTCGAGCAATAGGCTCGGGTCGAGAACGGAACGGGACTGCTCGAGCAGCGCTGAGGTAAATCGCTCGCGGCGTCGATCGGTCGTCGCCCGGGCGACTTCGTCGGCTTTCAATTGAATGAGATTGGCTTGCTTTACGAAGCCCTGCAGGTCCGCAAGCGCCTTTTGCTGCGTCTCACGTTCCTGCTTAACCGCGTCGGCCTCGACAGGCGGGGGTTCGCCCTCCTTGACCTGCGGCGCGGGGCCGAGTTGCTTAAGTCGCGCCTCCAACGCCTGAACATTGGGCGTCAGCTGCTCGACAATTTTGTCCGCGCGGGCACGAATCGTCTCCGCGCGAGTTCTAAGGTCCACCAGCGATCTGTCGCTCAGACCCGGTCGGCCGACCCCCGCCGCGATCTGATCGATTTCGATCTTCCACGCATCCAACTGCTGCTGCGGATTCTCGCTTGCGCCTTCAGCGCGCTGTGGCGCGGCACGGTCTTGCGCCCAAAGCGGCGGGAAACCGACGGCCAACCCCACGGTTAAGCCAAGGATAACAACGAGCGCGTTGAGGCCTAGAATGTGGGAGAGGAAGCGAAGCGCTTGGGGCACGGTCGGTCCGAAAGCTCGATGACGGGATGGGTTTGAAGAGCACGGCGGTGCGGTGGACACGCCCTGTTGACGGAAGAATGCGGCAAAAGCGGCTCGAGGTCGAGGCAACCGGCCTCTTGCAATGCGCCGCGAAATCGGATCGGTTGCTCTACCATTTGGAAAAGTGGCCGTAGATCCCACATCTAGGGTCCGCAGGCCGGCACATTGCCGAACCGCTCAGAGGTCATCGAGCAGCAAACATGCCTATGGACAGTACCAGCGAAGTTGCGTCCCCTCCACCGCGTTTTGATCGCCCGCGCGGTTTGAAGGCTGCGGGTAAGGTTGTTTGGTCGGCATTTTATTGGGGTTTGCTGCGCAATGAGTCCTTCGCCCACGCCTCCAATATCGCCTTCGCGATCCTGTTCTCACTCTTTCCCTTCATGATCCTCATTACCGGCATCGCCGGCTATTGGGGCGGGGCGGAACTCGCCAAGGCCGCCGCGGAAGGAACGGGCGGACTCTTTTCGGTGCTTCCAGAGGAGGTGGCTCGAATCCTAAGGCCCGAGGTCGCTGCGGTCGTATCCGGATCACAGGCGCAGGTACTAACGGTCGGCGCGATCTTGCTCGTGATCATCGTGACAGGCCTCGTCGAAAGCCTGCGCATGGGTCTCAACTACGCTTACCGGGCCTATGACAATCGTCATTTCCTGATCCGTCGACTTGAAGGGACTTTCTTCATGCTGGTCGGCGGAATCACGATTCTCGGCCTTGGATTCCTGGTCATTGTATTGCCGGTATTGTGGGACTTCCTTTTGCCCCGCGCGCCTGAACTCGCACCATATTATTCCTACTTCAATCGGCTGCCGCTTGTGTTCTTTTCGCTGGGCGTGTTCTTTTTCCTCCTCGGCGCGCATCTCTTTTTGCCGGCGCGGCGGCAGACCTTCGCGGCCGTGATCCCCGGCGTACTGGTAACGCTAGGGCTTTGGTTCATCGCTGGTCTCGTATTCTCCTACTATTTCAGCCACTTCTCATCCTATACGCGAACCTATGCCGGACTCGCGGGCGTGATCGCGTCCATGCTGTTCTTCTATATCGTTGGGCTGATTTTCCTGTATGGCGCGGAGATCAATCATTTCTATTTGGAACTGCGGGGCGAGGATGTGTCGGGCCGGCAATAACTGCTGGTGAACGGATTCTATGTTTCTTAACGCATGGCGCGGCGTGACGGGCCAAGTCCAGTATTCGCCTGAAGTGACAATTACCCTTGCGACGCCGAACTGTTGGTTCGCACTGATCAGAAATGGATCTGATCAGTGCGAACCCGTCTCAATCGCGTCTTCCAAGGTCCGTAGCCCCGTCACCGGAGCACACACCAAGACGGCCATGTTCCCGGGCGCGTGCTCGTTCTTCCACATCTTCGTATGGGCCAAAGGGATCTTGTCCCATGAAAAAACCTCGGACATGCATGGGTCGATACGTTGGTCAAGCACGAGCCGGTTTGCGGCCGCTGCTTGCTTTAAATGCGCGAAGTGGGAACCCTGGATGCGTTTTTGGTGCATCCAGACGTACCTTGCGTCAAAGGTGATGTTGAATCCGGTAGTCCCCGCGCAAAACACGATGAGTCCGCCCCGCTTGGCCACAAAAGCCGAAACCGGGAACGTTGCCTCGCCGGGATGCTCGAACACGCAGTCAACATTCACGCCCTTGCCGGTAATGGCCCAAATCGCCTTGCCGAATTTGCGGGCTTCGGCGAACCAGGCATCGTATTCGGCGCTTCCGACCTTTGGCAGCGCGCCCCAGCACTTAAAATCCTTGCGATTAATGACCCCGCGCGCGCCGAGGCCCAGGACATAGTCTCGTTTCGTCTCATCCGAGATCACCCCGATCGCGTTTGCCCCGGCCGCGGCACAAATTTGCACGGCAAAAACGCCGAGGCCGCCCGAGGCGCCCCATACCAACACGTTTTGCCCCGGCTTCAGCGTATGCGGCTCGTGCCCGTAGAGCATCCGATAGGCGGTGGCGAGCGTCAGGGTGTAGCAGGCCGCTTCCTCCCAAGTCAGATGTTTGGGGCGCGGCAGGAGTTGTCGTGCCTGCACGCGGCAGAATTGCGCGAATGAGCCATCCGGCGTCTCATAACCCCAAATGCGTTGGGTCGGCGACAACATAGGGTCGCCACCGTTGCATTCCTCGTCATCTCCGTCGTCTTGGTTACAATGGATAACCACCTCGTCGCCGACCTTCCAAAGCCGCACTTTCGAGCCGACCTTCCAAACTATGCCGGAGGCGTCCGAACCGGCAATATGAAACGGCGCCTTGTGCCCGTCGAAGGGCGAGATCGGCTGTCCAAGGCTCGCCCAAACGCCGTTGTAGTTCACGCCGGCCGCCATCACGAGGACGAGAACCTCATTGGAATCGATCTCCCAGGTCGGCACGACCTCAAGCCGCATGGCGTCTTCGGGCGGTCCATGACGCTCCCTACGGATCGCCCAGGCATACATCCTCGCGGGCACATGCCCCATCGGCGGGATTTCGCCGATCTCGTAAAGGTCCTTCAGCGTAGCCGTGTCGGACGGGTCTGAATTGATGGACAGAGCGCGAGGCGGCATGTTTGTCCTCTCGAAATGCGGTTCCAGTAACTGACATTGGTCCAAACGCGCCATGCGACGATCGGATCAGTTTCACTTCGCCAAAATGTGGGCGCCATGTGTCGGCGCGCCCGCGAGTGACCAAAAAAGAGCTTTTCAGCGCATCAAAAATTTAAGGCTAATTCAGGATTTACATTTAAATTTACACAAGGGAAGATGATATCATAGTTTTGGGCAGCGCTCGAATTCGTCCAATCGGTGAAGTAACATGTTAGCTTACTTCGATAACTCGTCATGGTTCGTCCTCGTGGCGGTTATCTTCCTTGTTGCGTTTGCGCTCGGCTACATGGCGGACCTGATTCTCGGAACGATCGGGTTTGGGGTCATTTTCAATATGATTTTGTTTGCTATGGGTGGCTCCGCCGGGATCTTTGTTTTAGATCACGCTTTCTCGAACTTTTATTTGCCAATGCGACATTCCAC
>JBEINZ010000303.1:0-3063 GCA_040377825.1 Hyphomicrobiales bacterium
CGCATTGATCACCTCGCGGAACTCGACCTCGCGCGGGCGACCGGTGCGACCGGGTTTCGGCATCAGCGGCGCGATCCGCTCCCACTCCTCATCCGTCAAGTCGGACGGATAGCGCTTCGTCTTCTTGGCTATGGCGGCCATACGGCCTCGGGTCTCTGGCGTCCACATCAGATGTGTGAATCACATCCAGACCCGAAAGGGAATCCCCTCAATCAAGCGTTTCCGAACGGACTCTTAGCCCGATTCAGCGCCCAATGAGGTGAGCGTCGGACACGCCTGCGGACCGCGCCGCAGCAAGAATCGCCGGCGCAAGTCGGGCTTCCGCGGCGAGCGAAACCGTCGTCATGGGCGGCAACCCATTTCGCCCGGCGCGACCCAGGGTTACGGAGCCAAAGGCCGCGAAGCGCGTCGCGAGCTTCTCGGCTCTTGCCCGATCGCGATACGCGCCGAGATCAATGCGCACGCTGGCAATGGGGCTTGTCGGCCGCGCCCCGTCGAGCCTGACGCTTTGCGACCGGTCGACGGCGGCGAAGATGGCATGAGCGGCCGATATGCGCGGTTCCATTTCGCCGGATAGGTCGCCGGCGGCATATGAGGTCCTGGAGTTGCCCGGCAAGGGCGTTTGCCAGCGGTAAATCGGCTGCGGTTGAGGTGCCGGAGCGGTCAAAGCAGCACCGGTAACGGCCGCCGGCCGCGGAAGGATGTCATCGACATCAGGCGGCATGATCAGGAGCGGGGGCCCGTCCGCTCCACCCAGCGAACGAGCGATGATTTCGGCCGAGGACGACGCCGGCTTGGGATAAGGCGGCAAGATCGGTGTCCCCACATCGGCCCGTGTTGTCTGCTGCGACGCGGACACCGGCACCATGGCGGCGGCCACCATGATCGGCCGCTCGGCAACCGCCGGCGATTGCGGCCGCGTCGCGGCTTCATTGCCGTCAAGATCAGCGCGGGCGACCATGATGCGGTCGCTGCCCAACGACGGCGGCCGATCGGGCCCGGCCAGCGAGGCAAGCAGCATGCGCTGGTCGGACCCTTCAAGCCCTGCCTTGCCGATATACTGCACCCGAACATTGGCAAGGCCGCGCCCCTTGAACCGCAAAAGATCAGCCGCCCGCTCCGAGAGATCCACCATGCGATTACCCGCATAAGGTCCGCGATCATTGACGCGAACGATGATGGACATGCCGTTCTCGCGATTGGTGACGCGAGCATAGGAGGGGATCGGCATGGTCGGGTGGGCGGCCGAGATCGATTGACGGTCGAATACCTCGCCATTGGCCGTGAGCCGACCATGGTTTTCCACGCCGTACCAAGACGCTGTCCCGGTCCGGTCATAGGACGAATCTTCACGCGGGAAGTAGGTCCGGCCGGCAATCACATAAGGCTTCCCGACCTTATAGCGCCCGCCACCCGGCGGGACCGGCTCGCCATCGGCAACGACCTTGGGGCTCGCCGAAACGCCGAGCCGCGGATCGATCTTGCTGCCCGGACTCGCCGAACAAGCCGCAAGCACAAAACAGGCGGCGGCTGCGAGAAAGCCGCGCGCCGTGGAGCAGGAGCTGAGCGCGGCGAGGCCGGCCGCCTTTGGGACTGTTACCTCGTCGAGCGGTTCCAGTGACTGTTTCACTAAGCCATAGCCAGCTGGCGCGCCAGTCTGGCGGAGCGCGGCCGGTCGCCATCCGGCACGTGGAGGATTAACATCGCTGTCCGTGGATGGGGACTGACCTTGAGAAGAACCGTCGACAAGCCGAGCCATAAAACCCCGAACCCGCCCCGCTAACAGGGGCCTGTCACGACCCCCTACCCCCAAAAGAGCCCGTGGATCGACGCTGACACACATCCGGAGCAAAGCACCGAATACGCCGATATTCGCACCGGCAAGTTAACCCACGCTTAAGCAACGATATGGCGGCGGCTTTGAATCGACTTAGGAATGCCAAGCAGAATCAGCGCGGCGAAGCCAACAGCGCTCACCCCCTTGTCAAAGCCGCCTCAAAATCGCATTGATCCCTAGCGGGAAGGATGGCCGAGTGGTTTAAGGCAGCGGTCTTGAAAACCGCCGTGGGTGCAAGCCCACCGTGGGTTCGAATCCCACTCCTTCCGCCAGCCCAAAACCGTCAGTTGAATCTCGATGATTTCAATGAGTTCTCTGTAGGGATCTTGAAGGATCTACCCCAGCGCTACCCCAAAAGCTGATCCCAAGGCGCAAGTCCATATGAGGCCTCCGATCGGAAGGGCTTAAGGCGGTCGCAAGGCGGCGGCACCGGGGGGAAGCTCTCGTTGGGTCCCATCCAGGGGGATAGGCTCTTGAATGTGAGGCCCGCAAATCAGTCGGCAGCTATAGGGATTGACTATCGATGAGGGAGAAATGAGCCAAGCTCATCCCCACCTAGCCAAAGGTTCAACCGAAAGCTCCAACTGCCGTGACTAGCGGATGCCTGTTCTTTAATCAGGTAGCCGCATCCGGAAGGCTGGATGTGGACCCCAGATCAGCCGCGGTGGCGGTGTTGGTTGAAGCCCTGAAGTGTGACCGTAATGCCGCAACATGGAAGAGATTTGCTGAAGTTGTGAACATGAAGATGAAGATGAATATGAAGATGAAGAAGGAAGGAAGGCGATGATCCCGCTCTCCTCCAATCTTCGTTGCTCTATCTGATCGCCCTTACGAAGCTTTCTTTTGCTTTGCGATCTCTTCCATCATCTGCTTCGTCTGGGATGTAATGCGCCGATTAGCCTGATCACGTTTGTCATTCAGGAACCGTACCTTGGGCGGTCTCACTCGGTATTGCTTTGGCCGGGCGGACATGGGTTTCTGATCGTTAATCAGTTGTTCCTTGGTCGCTGCAATCAAGGCCCGATAGTTGTTCGAGGCTTGGGGATTATCGATCAAGTAGAATTTTGATCTAGAAAGGTCCATCTTATCCTTTTTACGGTAACGAACCGCCTTCTCTTCAACTGCATCGGCAATAACCTCGGCAATCGGAACAGGAACAATAGTACCGTTCAGGTATTTAGTCTGAAAGATATGCCCCTGCTGGTGGACTGTGAACGGCGGCATGA
>JBEINZ010000239.1:0-4630 GCA_040377825.1 Hyphomicrobiales bacterium
CCCCCCCCCACTTCCACACCACCCCCCCCCACCCCGCTATTCGATTTTGTGAGTGGTTTTCAGAGGTGTGATCTTCCTATCTTTGTGGTTCTGGCGATATGGATTTTGTGCGAGGGTTTCCACGGGGGGCGCTTTAATAATCGTCTTCCCGCGCCCGCCTGTCGTGAGCAGCGGATGGCAAAGCCCAATCCTTTTCAGTTTCTGCAGCAGGTGCGTGACGAGGTGTCCAAGGTATCTTGGCCGACTCGCAACGAGACCGCTATTACCACCGCGATGGTATTTGTGATGGCTGTCATCGCGGCCATCTTCTTTCTCCTCGCGGATCAGCTGATGGGATGGGGCATAGGCCTCATTCTTGGCGTCGGCCGCTGATCGGACGATACGGAACTTCGAGAATCATGGCCAAGCGCTGGTATATCGTTCACGCCTATTCGAACTTCGAAAACAAGGTCGCGGAAGCGATCCGTGAACGCGCGTCGCAACACGGTCTTACCGATCTGTTCGAGCATGTCCTCGTGCCGACCGAGAAGGTTGTCGAGGTGCGTCGCGGCCGGAAAGTGGACGCCGAGCGGAAGTTCTTTCCCGGCTATGTCCTGGTGAAGATGGATCTGACCGATCAGGCCTTCCACCTTATCAAGAACACGCCGAAGGTGACCGGCTTCCTCGGATCGGACAACAAGCCGATGCCGATCACGGAAGCCGAGGCGATGCGCATCCTGAAGCAGGTCCAAGAGGGCGTCGAGCGGCCGAAGCCGTCGATCACCTTCGAGGTCGGCGAGCAGGTTCGCGTTGCGGACGGGCCCTTTGCGTCGTTCAGCGGAACGGTGGAGGAAGTCGACGAGGAGCGCGCGCGCCTTAAGGTCGCGGTGTCGATCTTCGGTCGCGCCACGCCGGTCGACCTCGAATACGGGCAGGTCGAAAAAGTTTGACGCGGCATTCTCCGCGCTGGTCCCGGCTTGGGAGCGCGCGGCGGGTGCGGCACGGCATTCGAGGATCTGGCGGTGACGCTCGATCAACGATGGGAGGCACGGGCAATCGCGCGTGCCGACTTCAGGGGCCGAAGCCGCCATTTGGTGGTATCGGCGCCGATCCGCGGACGGCATGACGCAAGCTCATGTCGACGTGGGGGCGGGGGGTAATCGCGGTCTTCGCCGGACCGAGGAGCCGAACCGCCACTCCGAGCCGCTGTCCGAATTCGGATCGGACAAGTGTGGCCCGAACATGGAGAGAGTGAAATGGCGAAGAAGGTACAGGGCTATATAAAGCTCCAAGTGCCGGCCGGCGCAGCGAATCCGTCGCCGCCGATCGGTCCCGCGCTGGGTCAGCGCGGTCTGAACATCATGATGTTCTGCAAGGAATTCAACGCGAAGACTCAAGAGCTTGAAAAAGGCACGCCGTGCCCGATCAAGATCACATACTTCACGGACAAGAGCTTCACCTTCGAAATCAAGACTCCGCCGACGGCCTTCTTCATCAAGAAGGCGGCGAAGCTTGAGACGAAGAAGAAGCCCGGATCGGGTTCAAAGACCCCAGGCCGCACCTTCGCCGGCGAAATCACCAAGGCTCACGTCAAGGATATCGCCGAAAAGAAGATGAAGGATATGAACGCGACCGACGTCGAAGCGGCCATGCGCATGGTCGAAGGTTCGGCGAAGGCCATGGGCATCCGTGTGGTGGAGTAAGATCATGGTGCATGTTGCCAAAAGGACTGAGAAGGCCCGCGAGGGCGTCGTCCGGACCAAGCTCTACAAGCTCGAAGACGCCGTGAAGATGGTGAAGGCGCGCGCGACGGCGAAGTTCGACGAGACCATCGAGGTCGCGCTGAACCTTGGCGTTGATCCGCGTCACGCCGACCAGATGGTCCGCGGCGTCTGCAACTTGCCGAACGGAACCGGCAAGACGCTGCGCGTCGCGGTGTTCGCCAAGGGCGCGAAGGCCGACGAAGCCAAGGCCGCCGGCGCGGACATCGTCGGCGCGGAAGAGCTCGTGGCGGAGATCTCGGGCGGCAAGATCGATTTCGATCGCTGCATCGCGACACCGGATCTGATGCCGCTCGTTGGTCGTCTGGGTAAGGTGCTCGGCCCGCGCGGCCTGATGCCGAACCCGAAGGTCGGTACGGTGACCATGGACGTCACTAAGGCGGTCAAGGATGCCAAGGGCGGCGCCGTTGAGTTCCGCGCGGAGAAGGCCGGCATCGTGCATGCCGGCATCGGCAAGGCCTCGTTCAGCGAGGACGCGTTGCTCCAAAATATCCGCGCCTTCGCCGATTCCGTGATGAAAGCCAAGCCGACGGGCGCCAAGGGCACCTATCTGCAGCGCGCGACGATCTCCTCGACCATGGGTCCGGGCGTCAAGATCGAGACCGCGACCTTGCAGGCGCAAGGCTGAACGGACCGGCCGACGTGATTGTCGGCCGGTTAAGAGTTTCGGGGCGCGTGATCCGCGCTCTGTTCGAGTGTCCCGGCAAGCGAGAGCAAGCCGGGCGTTGAGCCTGCGGGACGGCTTCGGTGGCGACACCCTTGCGGTTCACGCGGGCTTGACCTGTCCGAGACTGCAGGTGCCGGCAAGGCCGGCGTAAACCGCGTCACGTCGGGTGCGATCCGATGGGGCCTGCATGAGACGGGAAGGGACCGTTTTCGCGCGTTCGGCTGAAAGCCGTCGCTTTGAACCGGTTCGGACCGTTGGTCCTCGTGTTCGCCGTCTGGCGGATCCGAGGGGACAGGACGTGAGCGGTCGCGCGATGCCTTGAGCATGTCCGAGCGGATGGACTCATCCGAACGCGACAGGCTCAAGAACCCCGCATGGCCATCTTGCAACCCGTCCTCGGGGTTCGCCTCTGGGACAACTCTACGAGGCAGTTGTGGATAAAGCGGAAAAGCGCGAACTGGTCTCGACACTCAATGCCAAGTTTACAACGACTGGCGTTGTCGTCGTGGCTGGTTATGCGGGCCTCACCGTCGCCGATATGACCGCGTTACGCGGTCGTATGCGCGCGGCCGGTGGGACCGTGAAGGTCGCGAAGAACCGTCTCGCCAAACTGGCTCTTCAAGGCACCGAACTCGACCACATCGCAGGGCTGTTCAAGGGCCCGACGGTTATCGTCTCTTCGAGCGATCCCGTCGCCGCCCCGAAAGTCTGCGCGGACTTCGCCAAGGCGAACGAAAAGTTCGTCATCCTCGGCGGTGGCATGGGCAAGACGACGCTGAACCCCGATGGGGTCAAGGCGTTGGCGAGCCTGCCGTCGCTCGATGAGCTCAGGGCGAAGCTCGCCGGCATGATCAACCAGCCTGCCGCGAAGCTCGCGTCGGTTATCGCCGCACCGGGCAGCTCGCTGGCCCGCGTGATCAAGGCGAATGCCGAGAAGGACCAGGCGGCATGAGCCGTCTTCGCGTGAGACCCCCGGGTCTTCGCATGCATTCCCGGTCGCGGTGTCCATCAAATCGGACCGTCGCGACCTCGCAAACCAACGTGATCGAACCCATATCGAAGGAACTGAAACAATGGCTGATCTTTCCAGGATCGTAGACGATCTCTCCTCGCTGACCATCCTCGAGGCCGCTGAGCTGGTGAAGCTCCTCGAAGAGAAGTGGGGCGTGTCCGCCGCTGCTCCGGTGGCCGCGGCCGCTGGCCCCGCCGCTGCTGCCGCCGCACCGGTTGAAGAGAAGACCGAGTTCACCGTCATGCTGACCGATGCCGGCCCGAACAAGATCAACGTCATCAAGGAAGTCCGTGCGATCACCGCGCTCGGTCTGAAGGAAGCCAAGGACCTCGTCGAGGGCGCCCCGAAGGCCGTCAAGGAAGGCATTTCCAAGGACGAAGCCGAGAAGCTCAAGAAGCAGCTCGAGGGCGCCGGCGCCAAGGTCGAGTTGAAGTGATTTCTCTCCGCGGGCCGCGAGGCCCGTGGATCAGCTCCATTGCCCGAGGCCGGTTTGACCGACCTCGGGCGCTCTCGGATCCGGCGGATGCTTGGGTTGAGAGATTAGAATCCAATTGGAATCAACGGGTTTGGGGAATTCCCTGAGACCCAGAATCAAGTCGGGTTGCCGACGACGATCCCCAGCTCCGACCCGGCGCCAGCCGGCAAACGAAGGTGGTGCTGCGGATTGGCGTCGGAATACCCGAGCGAGGAGCGACAATGGTCCAGACGTTCAACGGTCGCAGGCGTGTCCGCAAATTCTTCGGCTCGATCCGCGAGGTCGCCGAGATGCCGAACCTGATCGAGGTTCAAAAGGCGTCCTACGACCAGTTCTTGCAGATCGACGAACCGAATGGCGGGCGTACCGAGGAAGGCCTGCAGGCCGTCTTCAGGTCGGTGTTCCCGATTTCAGACTTCCAGAATCGCGCGCTCCTCGAATTCGTCCGCTATGAATTCGAGCCGCCGAAATATGACGTTGACGAGTGCCGTCAGCGCGGCATGACCTTCGCGGCCCCGCTGAAAGTGACGTTGCGCCTCATCGTGTTTGATGTTGACGAGGATACCGGCGCGAAGTCGGTGAAGGACATCAAGGAGCAGGATGTCTACATGGGCGATATGCCGCTCATGACCGATAACGGTACCTTTATCGTGAACGGCACCGAGCGCGTGATCGTATCGCAGATGCACCGCTCCCCGGGCGTGTTCTTCGATCAC
>JBEINZ010000047.1:0-15071 GCA_040377825.1 Hyphomicrobiales bacterium
CCCCGCGGCGGGGGATCAATTTTCGCTTAAGGAGACGTTCTAGGACCTATTTCGACGGATTCCTGGCCGCCGTGCCGCAAGCGCACAAGGATGCCTATCTTGAGTTTTCGCGCATCAAGAACCTCCCGGCGTATGTCAAACGCGGGAAAGCGCGGCCCGCGTTAAAGCGTGCCTCCGATGCGCGGTTGGCGGTTTTCGTGGGAAAGCCGCCAACCGAATCAATGGCCCGAATCGGGCAGAGACAGAAGATCGTTTCGCGTCAGGTCACGCGATGTCGAAGCGATCCGCGTTGATGACTTTGCTCCAGGCCGCAACGAAGTCGTCCGCGAATTTTGCTTTAGAATCGTCGCAGGCATAGGCTTCCGCTAAGGCACGAAGTTCCGAGTTCGATCCGAATACGAGGTCGACCCGGGTCGCGGTCCATTTCAACGCACCGGATTTGCGATCACGTCCCTCGAACACGCCCTCGGTCTCCGGCACGGCCTTCCAGGCCGTGGCCATGTCGAGCAAGTTGACGAAGAAGTCATTGCTCAAGGTCTCGGGGCGGGTCGTGAACACACCGTGCGGGGCCTTGCCGACATTTGCGTTAAGCACGCGCAAGCCGCCAAACAGGACGGTCATTTCCGGTGCGGTCAGCGAGAGCAGTTGCGCTTTGTCGACGAGCAGCTCTTCGGCCGACACGGTGTGAGCCGTCTTCAGATAGTTGCGGAAACCATCAGCGACCGGTTCCAAGACCGCAAAGGACTCGGCGTCGGTTTGCGCCTCGGTCGCATCCGTCCGGCCCGGCGTGAAAGGGACCTTTCGGTCGTGGCCGGCGGCCTTGGCTGCCTGTTCAATCGCCGCCGCCCCGCCGAGCACGATCAAGTCGGCGATCGAGACCTTCTTCGCGGCGTCGGCATGCGCGGCATTAAAGGCGCTCTGGATCGTCGTCAGCACATCCAGCACTTGTGCCAGCTGAGCGGGCTGGTTGACCTCCCAATCCTTCTGCGGCGCCAAGCGGATGCGCGCGCCATTTGCGCCGCCCCGCTTATCGGAATTGCGGTAGGTCGATGCCGAAGCCCAGGCGGTCGACACCAGCTCGGAGATCGTCAAGCCGGATGCCAAGATCATCGCCTTCAAGGCTTCAATGTCTTCGGGCCCGATAAGAGGGTGGTCGACCGCAGGCAACGGGTCTTGCCAGATCAACTCTTCGCTTGGCACGTCCGGACCCAGGTAGCGGACGCGCGGTCCCATGTCGCGGTGGGTAAGCTTGAACCACGCCCGCGCAAAGGCGTCGGCGAATTCCGCGGGGTTCTTGTGATAATGGCGGGAGATCGGCTCGTAGATCGGGTCAAACCGCAGCGCGAGGTCGGCCGTGGTCATCATCGGCCGATGTCTTTTGTTGGGATCGTGCGCGTCGACCACCATGTGCTCGGGCTTCACGTTGATGGCATGCCACTGGTGCGCGCCGGCCGGGCTCTTCACCAGTTCCCATTCGTAACCGAAGAGCACGTCGAAATAGCCCATGTCCCATTTGGTCGGATTGGGTTTCCAAGCGCCCTCGATGCCGCTGGTAATGGTGTCGCCGGCTTTGCCGCTACGGTAGCTGCTGAGCCAGCCGAGCCCCTGCGCTTCGATGCTTGCGCCCTCGGGTTCACGTCCGACATGCGACTCCGGGCCGGCGCCATGCGTCTTGCCGAAGGTGTGACCACCGGCGACGAGCGCTACGGTTTCGGCATCGTTCATGGCCATGCGGGCGAACGTTTCGCGGATATCGCGGCCCGACCCGACCGGATCAGGATTACCGTTAGGCCCCTGAGGATTGACATAGATCAGGCCCATCTGGACGGCGGCGAGCGGCTTCGCGAGGTCGCGGTCTCCGCTATACCGCTTATCACCCAGCCACTCGGTCTCCGAACCCCAGTAAATGTCTTGCTCGGGCTCCCAGATGTCGGCGCGACCGCCGCCGAAACCGAACGTCTTGAACCCCATCGACTCAAGCGCGCAATTGCCGGCGAGGATCATCAAGTCGGCCCATGAAATCCGGCTGCCGTACTTCTGCTTGATCGGCCAAAGAAGACGACGGGCCTTGTCCAAGTTGCCATTGTCCGGCCAGCTATTGAGCGGCGCAAATCGCTGCGTTCCCGTGCCCGCGCCACCGCGTCCATCGCCGGTGCGATAGGTGCCGGCGCTGTGCCAAGCCATGCGGATGAAGAGTGGGCCGTAATGTCCGTAGTCGGCCGGCCACCAATCTTGCGAATCGGTCATCAGCGCATGGAGATCGCTTTTGATGGCTTCGAGATCGAGCTCTTTGAACGCCTCGGCATAGCTGTACCCGGCGCCCATCGGATCCGACAGGTTCGAATGCTGACGCAGGATCTGAAGGTTTAGCTGGTTTGGCCACCAGTCACGGTTGGTCGTGGCTTGGCGCGGGGCGCCGGAATAAGGACACTTCGGTGCGTCGTTCATGATTAATCCCTTCACGGAGCATTCGGTTGTCGATCTTTAGGTGCCGGTGCTGGTCGGTTCAACATCGCTCCGGCGTGCTTTTCGTCGGCGTTGGTCTCGGACCGAGACCTTGGAGTTGCGGACAGTTCAGTCGACCGATCGCCGTCGACTGATTGGCGAGCCATTGTCTGGCAATCTAATCGGAATTGAGCGTTGCAACAAAGCCTTCCGTAGAACGTCGGCGACCCTATCGCATAGACCCTAAGGATTGAGTGTTAACCTAAATATCTCCATCAACTCCCTCGAGCAAATAACGCGTTCGCTCATTGCGTCCAACGTCGGAATCCTTGCGGATTAGGGAAGAGCGGATGATTTTTTCAATGGCGTTCGCAGCGAAAGTTAATATTTAGTCGGCAAACATTAATGGGCTGGCAGGCACACTTCCAAAGGCATCATTTTGATGTGAGCATCCTTGATCCACTTTGGGTTGGCGGATGGTCGGCTTGGGCGGACCCTTGTATCTTGGGTAATAGCTTTCGGAATGGCAAAAGTGCCGGAATCGAATATGTCGTTAAGCTGAAAATTCCCAAAATGTTCGACTGAGGCGAGATCCTATATCGCTGAGGAATCTTAGTACTCACCAACTGTTGTCATAAAAATAGAACTGAGCGCCTCTAAGTCCTAGCGATATAAACTTGTGATCTGACTGCCCGTCGACCTGTGAGTCATCGTCGACTGTCGATCGGCCCGTGCTGCGGCCATTATGTCCTGGAGCGAGGAGTAATTCCCATGAAGATCTACGTAATTTCGGATATCCATCTGCTGGTTCCAGGCGAAACCTCCAAGGGCCTGGACACGGCCGCGCGCTTTGATGTCGCGCTTGCTGATCTTGCCGCCCATCACGCCGACGCCGATCTTTGCGTTTTGCTCGGAGATCTCGCCGATCATGGCGCGGAAGCCGCCTATATCGAACTGAAGGTGCGGCTATCGCAGATGAAGGTGCCCGCGCGGGTGCTGATCGGCAATCACGACGATCGCGAGACATTCAAGCGCGTGGTCGACGGCGTGGAGATCGACGAAAAAGGGTTCGTGCAATCGGTGCTCGACACGGATGAGGGTCGTTTCATCTTTCTTGACACGTTCGAGAAGGGCCACGTCAACGGCATGCTCTGCGAAAAGCGGCATGCTTGGCTCAGCGCCCGGCTCGCGGAGGCCAAGGGCCAACCGGTCTCCATCTTCATGCATCATCCACCCTTCGACATTGGAATGCGTGTCGATGCCATTAAGCTCGCGAACACGGACGCGTTTCACGCGGCGCTCGCGGAGCACGGCGATGTTCGGCAGATTTTTGCCGGGCATACGCACCGCACCTGCTCGGGCGTCTGGAGAGGCATTCCCTTCGTCAATGTCGGCGCGACGCACTACAATCAATCGGTCGGCTTGAGCCATAAACCCGGCCCGGTCACTCGGACCTTGTTTCCGATCATGACCGCCGTGGCGCTCGTCAAGGGCGGCGATGTCGTCGTTCATCACCACGACGTGTCGCCGACCATCATTCCGCTTGCGCCGCAATTGTTTCCCGAGGGCCGGCTTGACGAGATCATCGCGCGCGGCGGTCGTATCCACGCTTGATGTCATGGAACCGGCCGCGGCTTCCGCGACATGGGAAAGAAGCGCCCCCCGAAAAGGATCGTGCTCCTCGGGGGGCTTCGGAATTGGCTTGATCTTGAGTTCCTGGGCATCTATCGCGTCAACCGGGCACGACGAGCATGGCATCCGCGAGACGACGCCGGCGGGTCGCGTCAATGCCTAGACCGGTCGCGAGATAGTCGTCGAACGAGCCGTATAGCCTGTCGATTTCGTCGAACGCCGCCTCAAGATAGGTAGGGCTCGCCGCGCGCATGCCGTCGTGGGCTTCCTTGGAAAGCCCCGCCGGTGTATCGCCGCCGCCGCCATCCCAGGCGGTGTTGGTCGCGAGATAATCGAGGAAGATCGTCTCGCGCGGAACTTCGAGAGCCGCCAAAAGCATCGCGATCAAGAAGCCCGTGCGGTCCTTTCCGGCGGCGCAATGCACCATGACGCCCCGATCGATCCGATCGATCACGACGGCCGCCGCCTTCGCGAAGAGTGGCGTGCGTTCGGCCACGTAGCGCCGATAGCTCCCCAACATGACATTGCGCAGGGCTTCCGGCGTCGCGCGGCCTTCCGCAATGAGCGCCCGGACGATCGGTGGCGTCGAGGGTTCCAGCGCCACGTGAACGCGTTCGAGCGGCAGGCCTGAAGGGTCGCGCATCGACTTTGCCGCGCTCTCGGCAACACCACGTAAATCGACGACGGTGCCGATGCCGAGGACTGTCAGCTGCATCAGGCCTTGATCGTCCAGGCCGGCCGGGTGGGCTGAGCGGAACAGGCGACCGTGTCTCAGACGCGCTCCGTTCATGCCGATGTAGCCACCGGCATCGCGCAAATTGGAGATGCCTTCGACGACATGGATGCGCGGGGCTTCTGGCTCGGTGGGCCTATCACTTAGGGACATATGGGTTCCGATCCTCATTCTCGCCGAATTGCGCGCGATGCCCGACGGTTTGTTTGCCGGCTATTATCGTTCAGGCAGGGATCGTGCCGGAAAGCTCCGGCTCGTGCCTCGGCGAAGATATGGCTGCCGCTAGCGGCTGTAGGTCGAGCACCTTGCCGCTTGTGATATCAAAAGCAAGCATGTCGTGAGCGTCGGCCGCCAGATGGACGGAGTTCCCCTCGCCGAGGCGCGGTAGATCCGCCGACTGGAGAACCCCGAGTATTCCGTTGCCGGTTTCAACCTCGTAGAGCACTTCACGGCCCATCGGCTCGACCTGAACGATGCGGCCAGCCACGCCGGTGTCGGCAAAGCGCAGATGTTCTGGGCGAAAGCCAAGCAACAGCGGGGTCGATGACGGCCGCGCCAGCATCGCCGACACGTCGCCAAACTGGACACGGCCGGCATGAGCCACCGAACTGATCAGATTGATTGACGGGCTGCCGATGAAGCCAGCAACAAAGCTGTTGGCGGGGCGGCGGTAAAGATCGTCGGCAGTTCCGACCTGTTCGATGCGGCCCTTGTTCATGACGACGATCCGGTCGGCCATGGTGGTCGCTTCGATTTGGTCGTGCGTGACCAAAACAGTCGTAAGGGCAAGACGCCGTTGAAGCCGGCGGATTTCCGAGCGCATCACGTGACGCAGGCTGGCATCCAAATTGGATAGCGGCTCGTCTAGTAGAAGCAGGCGGGGCTCTTTCACGAGCGCGCGAGCAAGGGCGACGCGTTGTTGCTGGCCGCCGGAGAGTTGATGCGGCCGGCGCTCGATGAGATCGCCGATCTGAACCAAGCCGGCCGCCTCGATCGCCCTGTCGCGACGCGTTGGTTTCGGCAGGCGCATCATTTCCAGCGGGAACATGATGTTTTCCAGGACGGTCATGTGCGGATAAAGCGCGTAGGACTGGAACACGAGGCCGATGCCGCGCTCCATGGCCTCGTGCCGCGTCACGTCCTTGCCGTCGAAGGCAATGACCCCGTCGTTCGGCATTTCGATCCCGGACAACAGAAACAAGGTCGTCGACTTGCCGCAGCCGGATGGTCCAAGAATCGCGACAAATTCGCCATCGGCGATCTCAAGATCGATGGCGTCGACCGCGGTGACGTCGCCGAAGCGCTTGGTCAGGGACTTCATGTCGACGCGTGCCATGGATCTCACCGAATGCCGGAGGAGACAAACGTGTCCATGACACGCCGTTGCAGGACGAAGAAGACGACCATCGCGGGGAGCGAGGCGAGCGTAACGCCGGCCATCAGCGGCCCGAACGAATCGACGCCTTCGGAATCGAGGAAGCGACGGATGCCGATTTGAATGGTTCGCATGCGGTCGGAATCGGTCACGAGCAGCGGCCAGAAATATTCATTCCAGCATTCGAGAAAGGCAACGATCGTCAGCCCGGCGATCGCTGGTCCCATATTGGGCACAACGATGCGCCAAAGCGCCGTCCAATGTCCGGCGCCGTCGGCCCTTGCCGCGTCGAGCAACGGTTTGGGAAATTGCATCATGTGTTGCCGTAACAAGAAGACTCCGAAGGGAAACGCCAGGTTCGGAACGATTAACGCCGCCCAAGTATCGAACCAGCCGAGATCGACCATCAGAACGTAGATCGGGATCATGGTCAGCGTATGCGGGATCATCAGCGCGGCGAGAACCAGCGCGAACAGGGCCTCGCGCAAGCGGAATTCGAACCGAGCGAAAGCATACGCGGCAAGAATAGCGATGAGGATCTGACCCGCTACGCGAAGGACGGTCGTTCCGAAAGAGTTCCAGAGGTAAATATCGAACGAGACTTCAAACAGCCGGCGGAAATTGTCCATTGTAGGATGACTTGGCCATGGGATCGCTGAATAGACTTCCTGGCTCGGCTTAAACGCCGTTAAGGCAACTAAAATCATCGGCAAAAGCATTGCGGCCGATAGACTAACGACGATGAAATGACCAATTACGTTGGAACTTCTTGAAAGACGGACCATTGATTCAGCCTCATCGATAATGGACGAGACGATCGAAGAGGCGAAACTTTAGAAGTGCCACGACCATTAAGAAAATGAAGAGGATCACAGTCGCCGCCGCGCCCTGGCCGACCGAAAAATTCAGGAACGTATACTGATAAGTCACGTAGAAGAGATTTGTGGTTGAATTTGATGGGCCGCCCTTGGTTAAAACGTCGATCGGCGTAAAGACCTGCTGCATTGTGAAAATGACGGTGGAAATCAACACAAATAAAGTCGTTGGACCAAGCAAAGGCCAGATTAAACGACGCAAGATCACTCCGTCTTTTGCCCCGTCAACACGCATCGCATCGATCAATCGATGGGGAATACGCGTGAGACCGGCAAGATAGAGAAGAACGTTGAAGCCAAATACTTTCCAAGTGGCGATCCCGATAACCGTTCCGAGTGCGGTCTCCGCTCGGGTAAGCAGCGGCGGCAAGCGAATGCCCATCTGGCCCATGACGATCCCGAGGTAGCCGCCGAGCGGTGATAGAATCCACAGCCAAGCAACAGAAACAGCGACGAAAGAAATAAGCGTTGGCAAGAAAAGGATCGTTCTGTAGATTTCGCCCCGCCGTCCGAGTGACCAAAGAAAAACTGCGACCGGTACTGGAAGCAAAACCTTCAGGGGAATAGCAACCGCGATCGTCACGATCGTGTTCCACAACGCGGCGCGGAAAAGCTCGCTGTCGACGACATCAAGGTAGTTCGCGGCTCCCACAAACCGCGTTGGCATGTCCGGATTGAGATTCCACCAGGTCACGGAAAGATAGGCCGTCTGGACTAGCGGCCAGAACGTGAATAAACCCATAAGCAGGATGAGCGGCGCGAGATAGAGATAAGGGCCTGCAACTTGACCAAAGTCCTTTTCCGGTACCGAATACTTTGCGCTCCGCTCATACGACTGTGTCACAACATTCAAGCCCGGCTCAACGCGGCATTCGCCCGCTTGACGGCATCCGGCACCAACTGCGCGGCGGGACCCTTGCCGGCCCAGAGATCATCGATCATCGTTGAGACGATGTTCTCGGCCTGCAAGGCATTCGGATGGTTCCAAGTCTCGGTTGCCACCGTTTCCGCCATCTGAGCAATGACCGGCCGAACGTATGGGAAGTTTTCCGCATAGCCGCGCATCGCCGGATCCCGCAGGGGATCACGCATCAGCGGCATGTATCCGGAGTCGCGGGACCAGCCGTTGGCCACCTCGAGCGTCGAGAGGAAGGCCATGAAGCGCAACGAAGCGTCGCGCCGCGGGCCGGGAGGGGCAAAAAGCATCATGGTCGCGCCGGAATTCGGGGTGCGCCGCGCGGTTTTGCCCGGAAACAGCGGGTATTGCGTCACGCCGAGCTCGAACTTGCCTTGCGTTGAGTCGACCGCCTGCCGCAGCAACGCCGAGGAGGTGATGTACATGGCGAGGCGCCCGCCGAGGAATGCGGCCGTCCACTGCTGATCATTGGCGACAGGCATGACCGCGTGCTTGACCGCGAGGTCTTGCCAAAGCTGCATCGCGGCGATGCCTTCCGGGCTATCGAGCAAAACGCGATCGCCGCTTTCGGCGATGTATCGGCCGCCGGCATTGTTTGCCATGAGCATGGTGCCGTAGACTTTGTTGGAGGCATGCAAATGCGCGATGCCGGGGACAGTGGTTGCTGCCTGGATCTTGGTGGCCCAGGCGATCACGTCGTTCCAAGTCTTCGGCGGAGCATTCGCGTCGAGCCCGGCCTTGGTTGCCAAGTCCTTGTTATAGTAAAGCATCGGCGTGCCGAAGGCATAGGGGACCGCGAAGACCTTGCCATTCGCGCGGCCGACATCAAGGAAGTTCGGCAAATAGTTCTCGAGCCAACGGGCTTTTTCCGGCTCATCGTCGAAGGCGACGACCGGGGTCTGCATGCGATAGACTTGAACGCGGATCCCAATCACTGTTCCGAGGTCCACCGGCCGACGCGCGGCGAGGGCGGCTTGCAGTTCGGCGGTGATGGTGGCGTCCGTCTTGAATACGTCGGTGACCTTAACGTCAGGATTCTCGGCCTCGAACCGCCGGATGATGTCCTTGAAGGCCTCACCGCGCTTGTCATTCTGATAGTGATAGATGGTGATTTCGGTCTTCTGGTTTTGGGCAATGGCGGGTGCGGCAAGCGGCACAGCCGCAATGCCCGCGACAAAGCTACGGCGACTAATCATCAGTCTCGCTCCATTCGATTGCCGGTGATCGAAGGAGCTCTACCGACCCGCCATGACATCGCGATAACGGAGCGACGTTTTCATGATATCTCGCGAAGAAATCGTGATGGTAGGAAGAAAAAGTATATTGATTAGGATAACTGGAATATTATAGCGGTCACGCAGGACCAAGGTCGGCTTAAGCGTCAATGTGCGACAACAAACGTCCATCAAGACTCTGGTGGCGCGCACCTGTCCCAGTTTCATGTCACCCAGTGTGCTGCTCAAGGAACGTGTCGATCAGTTGCCTGTATCGAACCAATCCGAAACTCGGGAAATGGCCGCCATGGACAATACGCGGATCGATTTCCCTAAGCCGTTGCATGGTATTGCGATAAACGATCATGTCGGCGCCCGCGCAATCCGTCACGAGCGGGCCGTCATAGATGACGTCCTGCGCGATCAAGGTGCCGGTCGCTTCCTCAAAGAGCGAGAGATGTCCCGGGGAATGCCCTGGCGTGTGCAACACCTTGAACTGGCGGTCGCCAAGGTCGATGAGGTCGCCCTCGGCGATGTGGCCCGTCGCGGGCGCCGGCGTGATCTTGTAGGTGGCGGGGTCCCAGCCCAGCGGCCTTTCGATAAACATGTCCGCGTCGCGGCCGTCTCCGGCATAGGGCGTGAAAAGGGTAGCGTCATTGTCGGGGTTCGCCTGGATTGCGGCCTCCAAGGGATGAACCAGCCGCTCTTCGAATTCATGCGTCGACCCGATGTGGTCGAAATGCGCGTGGCTCGACAGGCAGACAATCGGGCGCCCTCGCAGAATTGGAACGTAGGCGCGCAATCCGAAGGCTCCCAGCCCGGTATCGACAAGAAGGTCCCGATCCCGGCCGCGGACATGCCACATGTTGCAGCGAAAGAAGAACGGCAGCCAAGGTTCGTGGATCAGCGTAACGCCGTCGGCGAAAGGTACGGTTTCGTACCAAGCATTCGCTGGGATCATGTCGTCGTCCCCGAGTCAATGATTAAGCTGAGTACTACATTATTCGGTTAGCAAAACGGCGCCATCGGGGGCAAGGAAGGCGGGTAGGCTGGCTCCAACAGGCGGCGCTCGTCGGGGATCGACCTTCGCGCTGATCTCGGTCTGGCCGATACGGCCCTTCAGGCGCGCGAATGAGCCCTGAAACGTTGCCTCGGTGATCGAGAGCGTTCCGAGCAAGGTGGAATTGCCTGCCGGTTCGAAAAGGACGCTCTCCGGACGAATGGCAACATGAGCACCGTATAGGCCGACAACTGGCAGGTTACCAAGCGGCGTCTCGGCCATGCCGGCCTCGGTTTGCTTGGCGGAAAGGATCGTACTTTCACCCATGAAGCTCGCTGAAAAACGGGTGCGCGGCCGCCAATAGATCCTCGACGGCGAGCCTTCGTCTTCAATCTTTCCATTGTTGATGATGACAATGGTATCGGCGATCGCCATCGCCTCTTCCTGGTCATGCGTGACATGCACGAAGGTTCGTCCCTCGCGGCGCTGGATCGCCCGCAGTTCGTCCTGCATTTGGCGGCGCAAATGCAGATCGAGCGCGCCAAGCGGCTCATCGAGAAGCAGGATCGCGGGCTCGATGACGAGCGCGCGGGCGAGCGCGATGCGTTGGCGTTGCCCGCCCGAGGCGGCGGAGATGGCGCGCGCGCCGAAGCCTGCGAGATCGACCAAGGCAAGCGCCGCGTTGACGCGCGCCGCGATCTCGGGCTTCGCAACGCCGCGCACCGACAAGCCGAAGCCGACATTCTCCGCGACGCTCATATGCGGAAACAGCGCATAGTCCTGAAAGACCGTTGCCGTCGGCCGCTTCGCCGGCTGCGTCAGCGTCATGTCTGCGCCGCCAATCGTCACGCGGCCGGCGGTTGGCGCGGTGAAGCCACCAAGAATGGACAAGAGCGTGGTCTTGCCGGAGCCCGACGGGCCGAGCAAGACAACATAGTTTCCCGCTTCAATCCGTAGCGAAACTTGATCGACGGCGCGCTGTAACCCGAAGAGCTTGCTTACGTCTTCGAGCGCGAGATCAGAGGGCTGGGTCACGCGTCGTTTTCCGAATGCGAATGAGTTCGAAGATGATCGCGGCGACGATCGAGACGAGGAAGACAAGCGTACCCGCCGCATTTGTTTGTGGATCGAGCCCGGTCCGTAGCAGGCTGAAAATCACGATCGGTAAGGTCGGGTCGAAACCGGAGAGAAGATAAGCGACAATGAACTCGTCCCAAGAAAAAGTGAAGCATAGGACGAAAGCGGCAATCAGCGCGACCCGCACTGACGGCAGCGTGACCCTAAAGAACACCTGGGCCTCGGTTGCGCCGAGATCGCGCGCCGCAATTTCGAGTTTGGCCTGTTCGCGGTCGAACTGGACATAAATGATGGCAAAGGCGAGCGGCAAATTCAAAACGACATGTCCGATCCCGACGAGGACCAGCGATTTACCCAGGAAGCCACTCGAATAGGCGACCATCAGTCCGACGCCGATGACAAGGTAGGAAACCGCGAGCGGGAGCAGGATCAGGGCCTCCACCAGCCGCCGGCCGGGAATGCGATGGCGGGCGAGGCCCCAAGCCGCCAGCGTCGCCAGCGCCACGGCGACCGCCGAGGAGACCACGCCAACGAGGATCGAGTTCATCGTCGCGCCAGTCACCTTTGGATTGGCCAGAATGCGTACATACCAATCGAGCGTTGGGCCTTTGAACGGCGGGACTGGAACGCGCCCGTCGTGGAAGGAGAAAACGACGAGGGTCGCGACCGGCAGATAGATGAAAATGAACATCGCGCCGATAAGGAGTGTCGGTATCAATACTCTTTGAGCCGACGCGCCCATCACGCCGGCCTTGCGGTCAGCCGGCGCGCCACGGCAAGATAGACGACCGCGATGACGAGCATCATGATTATGGACAGAGCCGCCGCCATGGGTATGTCCGCGCGGCGCTGGATCTGCATCATGATCGTCTGCGGTAGCACCAACTGGTTGTTGCCGCCGAGGATTTGTGGCGTTACGTAATCGCCGATCACCACGACGACCGTGAGAAAGGCGCCTGCAACAACGCCGGGCAGCGAGAGCGGAACTATGATCCGCCAAAACCCCTGCCAGCCCGAAGCGCCCAAATCTCGGGCGGCCAGCACAAGTCGCGGGTTTATGCGGACGAGGCTGGCATAGATCGTCAGGGTCGCAAGCATTGTGAAGAAATGAACGAAGCCGAGAATCGTCGCGCCCGTGTTGAAGGATAGTTTCAGTGGTGCCGCTGTCAGGCCAAGCGCGAGGAGAGTCTGGTTGACGATGCCGTTTGGGGCCAGCACCAGCAGCCACGCATAGGAACGAACCACATAGCTGGTCCAAAACGGCAGGACCGCCAACATGAGGCAAAGTCGCTGCCAGCGCCGTGGAACGTGGTAGGCGATCATGTAGGCGAGCGGATAGGCGAGCAGCAGCGAAAGGACTGTGACCGCGCCGGTAATTTCAACGGAGTTGATCAGCGATTGCCAGAAATAGTGCTGGTCCAGGAAACGCTCGTAATTCGCCAAGGTCATCTCGGCGCCAAGTCGGCCGCCTGTCTTCTCGTAAAGGCTGAGGCCGAGGATCGAGACCGTCGGCACGAGAAAGAAAGCCAGCGTCCATAGCAAGGCCGGTGCCACGAGCATGAGCCCGCGGCGCCGTTCTATCCTGTCCCAAGCGACTTCCGGCGACACCATGTTTGCCGAGGCTTGTGCGCTTGGGAAACCAACCTGCATCGGCTCGACGCTCACTTTTGGATGACGTCGGCCCACATGTCCTGCATCGCCTTGTCGAACGCTTCGGTCGGCGAAGGATAGGGATAGGACTTCGCGAGAAAAGCGGGCTGCTCGGTCCAGCGGAGGATCTTCTTCTGCGCATCGGTCAGGCTCGCCTTGCTGTTGGCGGGCATGCCCCAATAGCAAGACGATGTCGCAAGCCGCGCCTGCCCCTCGGGCGACAGCACATACTGGACGAATTTGGTCGCCGCGTCCTTCTTGGTGGAAGCCGCGAAAACGCCGATCGCCTGTTGCCAGCGCACGCCGCCGACATCGGGCAGCACCCAATCAAGGTTCGGCTTTTCGCCTTGAAGGCCGGCCACCGCATATTCGCCGCCGCCAGCGAGGATTGTCACCTGCCCGGTGGCAAGCGCCGTTTGCGAGGTCACGACATCGCCGATGAGAGCGGCATTCGCCCGGATAGCCTCGAGTTTTTGCTTGATGGCCGGCAGGTCCGCCTCGGTCAGTTCGGCGGGCTTCTTGCCAAGCGCGATCGCAACCTGTCCAATCAAAGGCAGGTAATAGTCATAAATCGCGATTTTGCCCTTGTTGGCAGGGTCCCAAAGGCTCGAGACATCGCGTGCCTTTTCTAAAGGCAACTGGCTTCGATCGAAGGCAATCGCATTGTAGCCGAACTTCTCCGGCACGGCGTACATTTTGCCGTCGACGATATGATGCTCGGGCAGCTTGATCGGGTTGGGCACATCGGCGAGAGGGAAGGCGGCTGGATCGAGCGGAGCGAGGAGCCCGCGCGCGGCAACGCGGCGAACGTCCGTGGTATCCACGACGAAGACGTCCCAATCGCCCGGCTTTGACTGTTCCAGCAGGGCGAGGGCCGTGCCGGTACCCTCGTAGTCCTTCACGTTGACCTTGATGCCGGTGGCCTTTGTGAACGGCTCAAGGAACGCCGCGTCGGTATGGTCGCACCACACCAGCGCGTTGATGTCCTGAGCCTTGGCCGGCGCTACCGCCGCGATGGCCACCATGCCCAGCGCCAAGCTCCACTTTCCGATTGTCATCATGCCCGTCTCCCTCATTTTTTTCGGTGGCCAAGGTCTTTTGGGACTAGGCGGCTTCCTCGAAAAACCCAAACTTCCAGCGTGCAAATGCGCTGGACGATGGACAAACCCGCTTGCCGCACCGCACCGCACCGCGCCGCGAGCGGGAAATCGACACATTAAAGCAAGCAGCGTGCCGCAATCGGAAAGTGCCCACCCCCGGCAGGCCTTGGTCAGCGTGCGCCGACGGCCGGCCGGCCGGTTTCAGGGGCTCAAATCGGTACCCCATTACCCTTTGAAGCCGACCGCGACATGCGAGCCGTCGCAATAGGGCTTGTTCTTGGATTCCCCGCATCGGCACAGGGCCGTCCGCGTGACGCGGGCGATCGTTCGGCCAGTTCCGGTGACGATCTCGAGCGAACCTTCGACGAGCAGCGGGCCATCCGGTAGCGGCTTGACAGAGACCGGGCCGTCACGAACCGGGAGCGGCGCGTCGGCGCGCGTTTCCGGCTCGCCGGTCGATTTGAAACTGGCGGCGGCGTGGCTGCCGTCGCAATACGGCTTGTTCTTGGAAGCGCCGCATCGGCACAGCGTCGCCCGCGTCATGGCGCCATGATCGACAATTTCGACTGCGGCTCGAATGGCATAAGGACCGTTTTCCCGGATCTGCAGGGTGTTCACGAGCGGCGCCGTCTCGCTCGTGCGCCCGTCGAGATACTCCACCCTGATCGCTCCGGAGGGACAGTTATGCGCTAGTTCAACCATTCCGGCCGCTGTCGCGCGCTCGGGATGCAGCCAGGGACCGACGACATTCGGCACGAAGACGTCCGGTCGGGATAGCACGCATGTTCGAGAATGAATGCAGCGCTTGGCCTCAAAACTGAGCCGCACTTCACTGCTCTCAACGACTTCGATTTCGGCGGCTGGACTTGCCATGGGACGGCCTTTCAAGCGGGTTGCAGCAATTTGCATCAAAGGAGGTTGAGTTTACCGACCGAATAAATTGCCGATCTTGTCGTCTCGGTCAAATAGCTCGCCGAGCCTGGGCCGTAGCGATCTCGTCCCGATGTGGCGAGCCCTCAACCGGACCGCCAAGTCGACGCATGTTCGCATTGCC
>JBEINZ010000080.1:0-11683 GCA_040377825.1 Hyphomicrobiales bacterium
ACCATATGAAAAGGCCGCCGCTTGGGTCGCGGCGGCCGAATATCTTACGAACGGACGCTTATCAGAACTGCGTGCCGCCGGAGAAACGGAACACCTGAAGCTTGTCGCCTTCACCCTTCGTGAGGGCGAAACCGAAATCCGCGCGCAGCGGACCGAAAGGAGAGCGCCACACGACGCCGACGCCAACCGAGGAACGGATCGCGGCATCGTCAACGAAGGAGAACTTATCGCATGTCGACAAGCTGTTGATGCAGGTTCCAGACAAGGCCTTAATCTCGTTGGACACGCCAAACGTCGAACCCGCATCCGCGAAGGCCGAAACGTATAACCCAAACTCTTCCGGCGTGAACGGCAACGGTGCCGTTACTTCCGCGGTCGCGGCGACATAGGATTGACCGCCAAGCGCTTCGCTCAGATTGAACGGATTGCTGCCGTTGGCGATGCGCGACACGTCGCGTGGTCCAATACCGGCAGAGGCGAAGCCGCGCACGGTCTCGCCGCCGATATAGAAGTTATTGATCAACGGAACCTGTTGACCGACGCCCGTGATATAACCGGCCTTCACGCGAAGCATGCCGACCGCGCCATATTCCGCGTTGAGTTCGCGGTAGTAGCGGCCTTCGGCGGTAAAGCGGAGATACTGATTGTCGCCGCCGACGCCGGCGAAGTCGGTCTGGAACTTTCCGTAGATGCCATCACGCGGAAACTGAACGTTGTCCAGCGTATTGTAGATTAAGTTCACCGACGGCATCGATGTAATCGCGGTATTTGAGCAGTTCGAACTTGTAAGGCACGGCGCGATGATCGATCCGCCAGTGCCCTTCGAAATATACTGCTTATAAGCAAGCGAGGCTTCGCCGTCAGTAAGGTTGCCGTTGGCTTGCGACCGGGTCAGCGAAATTTCCTGTCGAAACACCGAATAGCTTACGCCAACCGCGAAGGAATCCGTGATCGGGAAGCCAAGGCGAACACCGCCACCGACCGTGTTTTCGGTATAGTTCCGGAAGTTGGTCTCGCCATACCGGTTCGAGTAGACGTCGAAGCCTGCCGAGATCCGCCGGCCCGTGAAGTAGGGCTCCGTAAAGGAGAATGAGTAGCCGCGCTGGGAGCTTCCGGACTGGACCGACGCCTTCACGAACTGACCACGACCGAGGAAATTGCGCTCCTGGATCGAAACGTCACCGATGACGCCGTCCGAAGTCGAATAACCAGCGCCGAAGCTGATTTCGCCCGACGACTGTTCTTCGACGTCCACATTCATAACCACACGATCCGGTGTGGAGCCCGCCTCGGTGGTCACCTTGACCGACTTAAAGAAACCAAGCCGATTCAACCGACGCTCGGCCTTGGTCACGAAGGCGCGGTTGTAGGCGTCACCCTCGGAGAGCTCGATCTCACGGCGGATTACATAATCCCGAGTTCGATCATTGCCGCGCACGTTGATACGCTCGACATAGACGCGCTGCCCTTCGTCCACATAGTAGGTCAGGGCGATTTGCTTGGTCGCGTAATCTCGAACCGCGCGCGGACGGATCTGCGCGAAGGGGGCGCCCTGCCGGGAGGCCTCCAGAACGAGATCCTCCATGCTTTTCTCGATCTCTTCCGAATTATAGGCGGCTCCGGTCTTCGTCCGAACAGCCTTCAGAAGCTCGCCACCATCAAGCCCAGGCAGAGTCGACTGCACGTCGACAGCCCCAACGGTGTAGTAATCGCCCTCGTCGACCGTGAAGCTCACGAAGAACACATTGCGTTCCCGGTCGAGATCGGCTGTCGCAGCAACAACGCGCATGTCCGCATAGCCGTTGCGCAGGTAGAATTTCCGGATCAGTTCCTGGTCTGCGTTGAGACGGTCCGGGTCATAGGTGTCGGTTGTGCGCAAGAAGCCAAGTAGACCGGTCTCGCGGGTTTTCACGACATCGCGAAGGCGACCGTCGGAAAATGCCTTGTTGCCGGTGAACGAAATTCGCGACACGGCCGTCTTGTCGCCTTCGTCGATCTCATAAACGAGGTCAACCCGGTTCTCCGGAAGCTGGATGATCTTCGGTTCGACGCTCGCGCGAAAACGCCCACTGCGGCGATAGGCTTCCAGCAGGCGCTGCGTATCGCTCTGCACCTTGGACTTCGACAGAAAGCTGCGCGGTTTGGTTTCTACAATCAGGCCGAGCTGCTCTTTCGTGATGCGCTTATTGCCTTCGAAGGCAACCTTGTTGATCAATGGGCTCTCGACAACCGTGACAATCAGCTGACCACCGGACTGCTGGATCTGCACGTCAGAGAAAAGGCCGGTCGCATAAAGCGCCTTAAGCGACTCGTCGATATCTTTCGCCGTAAACGACCTTCCGGATTTCCCGGAAACATAAGCGCGGACAGTGTCCGTCTCAACGCGCTGGTTGCCCTTCACGACAATCTGCGAGGACTGTGCCACGGCGATACCCATGCCGACGATGCCAAGGATCGTCCCGCCTGCCGGCGCTATCGTCATGAAAGCTGCGGCGGCCGCGATGGTCTTCAGTGAATTCGCCAAGACTCGCATCGATCGAGGGCCCTGCTCTTTATCGTTGTACCGGGCGCAAGTTGGCACGCCCGATCGAGGATTCTGGTTAGCTACTAAACCCGTTGTACAGTCTTTCGAAGGTCGCGCAAGTCGCGCCGGAGCGGCATCGCTATACATCGGCCGGCACCGTTGCCGTTGCGCAACTTCCTCAACCGCTTCTATAATCGCCATATTGCTCCCCGCCTGAGCGATACGCATGCACACATGCCCTGACCCCCAGGACAAGAACCATGACAACGCTCTTGAACATCAACTCAACTTTGAGGCGAAATGCAGGACATCGTTCCAATTCGCCACAAGCATAAGCGCCAGTACCAGAGCAAACCCAACCCGGAAACCGAACTCTTGCGCACGCTCCGACAGTGGACGCCCGCGAACGGCCTCCACCGCATAGAATACAAGATGTCCGCCATCGAGCACCGGAATCGGTAGAAGATTTAGAAGACCGATCGACGTGGAGATATAGCCAACCCAAAGGATCAGGGCGACGAGGCCGAGCTTAGCCGTGTCGCCCGAGGCCTGCGCAATACGTCCAACGCCGCTGATCTGATCGAGGTGCTCGCGCCCGGTAAAGAGCCGTCCGAAAAACGCAACGGTCTGCTCAGCAATATACCAGTTCTGCTTGACGCCCTCGCCGAACGCCTCAATCGGCGTGTAATGCTGCTGAATACGATGAGCGGGGTCGCGCGAGGCCTGAATGCCCAGCATGCCACGCCTTTGAACGCCGAGATCCGTTTGCTGCTCTTTCAGCTGCGGAACAACAGTCAGATCAAGCACGCGGCCGTCGCGCTCGACGGTGACAACAAGCTTTTCGCCGACATTTCCCGCCACATGACGAATTATATCCGTAAAGCCGCCGATCGCGACGCCGTCGATGGCGGTGACACGGTCGCCGGCAAGCACGCCGGCTTCAGCCGCCGCTCCATCGGCGATCACTTCGCCGACCACGGGCAGGACAATCCATCGACCTTCCCACGCGAACACAATAGTGAAGATTGAGACGGCGAGGATAAAGTTGGCAACCGGGCCGGCCACAACGATGGCGGCGCGTTTGGCAACGCTTTGGGCTGGAAAGCTGCGCGCGCGATCCGATTCGCTCATGGCCGCGACCGCCGCGGTGTCGGGCATGCTCGCGGCGTTCTCATCGCCCTTGAACTTAACGTAACCGCCCAACGGAATCGCCGCCACACGCCAGCGCGTGCCATGCTTGTCGTTCCATCCAAACAGTTCCGGTCCGAAACCGATCGAAAAAGTTTTCACATCGACGCCGCACCAACGGCCGACCTGAAAATGCCCAAACTCGTGAACGAAGACCACGACGGTCAACACAAACAGGAACGGTAGACCGTATCCGACAGTCGTCGATAGTACGTTCCAAAGGCCGCTAACCAGATCCATAATTCCCTCACGGACGGCGCTCGACCGAGCGACGGTTACACTATCGATCGATAACGATGAATCTTTCGCTATCGGCTGTTTGCGGCAACACCTTGAATTTTCGCGCGAGCAATGTCCCGCGCGTGCAGATCGACCGCATCTATGTCTTCCAAGTCACGCGGCTCTTCGAAAAGACCGGCACGGGACGCCTCGGATAGGGTCGCTTCGGCAAGTTCAGCAATACCAAGGAATCCAATGCGGCCATCGAGGAAAGCCTGTACGGCGATCTCGTCTGCCGCGTTCAAGACCGCGCTTGCCCCGCCACCTATTTCCAGCGCCTCGTAGGCAAGCCGCAGCGCCGGAAAGCGAATGAGATCCGGTTTTTCGAACGTCAGGGCGCCGATTTCCGCAAGATCGAGACGCTTGGTCGGCGCCGGACCGCGCGCTGGGTGATTGAGGCAATGAGCGATCGGCGTTCGCATGTCCGGACTTCCCAGGCACGCGACCATCGAGCCGTCTGTGTAGCCAACCATGCCATGTACGATCGATTGCGGATGGACCAAGACCTCTATACGGTGGCCCGGCATGGCAAAAAGGTGATGCGCCTCGATGACTTCGAGGCCCTTGTTCATGAGCGTGGCGGAATCGATGGTGACCTTTGCGCCCATGGTCCAGTTCGGGTGTTTCAGGGCCTCCTCGCGCTTTGCCGTCCGCATGCGGTCGAGCGACCATGTTCGGAATGGGCCGCCGGACGCGGTGAGAATAATGCGCTCGATGCGATCGGCATTCGCGGTCTCAAAACATTGAAAGATCGCGTTGTGCTCGGAATCGACCGGCAGAAGCGTGGCGCCGTATCGGGCGGCGGTTTTCATTGTGAGGCTGCCGGCGACGACGAGGCATTCCTTCGTCGCGAGCGCGACAGTCGTTCCTTGTCGAAGAGCCGCGAGGGTCGGCTCCAAACCGGCCCGACCGACGATTGCGCCAACCACGATGTCGACCGGCACCGA
Organism: Hyphomicrobiales bacterium; assembly: GCA_040377825.1. Taxonomy (GTDB): domain Bacteria; phylum Pseudomonadota; class Alphaproteobacteria; order Rhizobiales; family Ancalomicrobiaceae; genus JBEINZ01. Next base: position 4,939 of record JBEINZ010000080.1, read on the forward strand.
CGCCGCCTCGACCACGGCATCGGTCCCGGACGTCACGAGAATGCCCGTTCCAGACAATGCCTCCGCCAGTTCCTGATGCCGGGTCGCGTCCGCGATGGCAACGCGATCAGGGCGAAACTGCCGCGCCGCTTCTGCCAGGGCCGACACGTTACTCATCGCGGCCATCGCCACGATTCTAAAGCGCTCAGGTTCACGGGCGACGAGATCAAGCGTTGACGTGCCTATGGAGCCGGTCGCGCCGAGGACGCTGATGGTTTTCTGTCGATTGCCCGCAGCGAGAGACGATTCCGCCTCGACCATCACCATCGAAGCAGCCCCGCGGCGGCTGACCCCTGTCCGGCATTGATCGCACCAATCATGAACGCCAACATGGCAGCGGCAATGAGCCCGTCCAAGCGATCCATCATCCCGCCATGCCCAGGTATCACGTCACCGGAATCCTTTGCGCCGAAACGGCGCTTCATCGCCGATTCAAAGAGATCGCCGGTTTGGCTTGCGATCGAAAGGGCAGCCGCCAGGAGCAGCATTGGGCCCAATGCTCCTGACGGCGCATAGGCGTCAACGATCGCCCCGGCTGCCGTTCCCGCGATCAAACCGCCGATAGCTCCGGACCATGTCTTGGCTGGCGACACGGAGGGCCAAAGCTTCGCTCCGCCAATGCTTCGACCAAACAGATAAGCCGAAACGTCGGTCGACCAAACCACGAAGAATACGAACAGCGTCGCGGTCAATCCAACGGAGTCGTCCCCCCGCAATCCAACGATCGCCATGCCGGGGATAGCCGCATAGAAAGGTCCAAACGTCATCCAATTGCGCGCCGCAGGGCTCTCACCCGCACCGCCGATGCCCGCAGCCAAGAAAACGGCGACGCCGACGGCGAAAAATGGCGTAAATCCCATATCAAGCGTCGTCAGCACGATTGAGAGGGCAACGGCGCCGGCCGAGGCGTAGACGAATGGGGTCGGCCGCGCATGGGTCACCATCGATTGCCACTCGAGCGACACAAGCGCCGCCAGGATTGCCACAAAGCCGGCGAACGCCAATCCGCCACACCAGACCGTCACGAGCGCGATCGCCGCCATGACCAAGCCAGACACTATTCGAGTACGCAGATCCTTCGACCAAGTCCAGGCGCGCGCGCGCGGTGATTTGTCAGATCCGCGTCTGAAATCTTTGGCGTCCCTCCCCATTAGCCACCCGCCCGAGCGACCAGCCCGCCAAAGCGTCGATCCCGACGTTTGAACTCATTCAAAGCGCGATCGAATTCGGCCTCGTCGAAGTCCGGCCAACAAACCGGGGCAAAGACGAATTCGGCATAGGCTGCCTGCCACAGCAGAAAGTTGGATATACGCATCTCGCCGCTGGTGCGGATAACGAGATCTGGGTCGGGCAAGCCCGCGGTATCGAGATTTCGCGCGAACAGTTCGGCGTCGATGTCGTTTGCATGGATCTCACCGGCGGCAACGCGCGCGGCAAGCCGTCTGGCGGTCTGGACGATTTCCTGTCGGGCGCCGTAATTGAAGGCGATAACCAGGGTCAGGCTGGTATTCGCTTGCGTAACGACCTCCGCATCCTCAAGCAGCTTTAGAATGTCGGCCGGCATGCTGGATCGATCGCCGACCACGCGAATGCACACATTGCGAGCGTGTAAATCGGCAAGGTCACGGCGAATGAAGAGCTTTAGCAGGCCCATCAGATAGCGAACTTCGTCCGGCGGGCGACGCCAGTTCTCCGCGGAAAACGAGAACAGCGTCAGTGTCCCGATGCCCAGATCGCCGACATAGCGCACGATGCGACGGACGGCCTCCACGCCCATCTTGTGACCTTCGGTCCGCGACAGGCCACGCATCGTCGCCCAGCGGCCGTTGCCATCCATAATGATCGCGACGTGGCGAGGAAGCGCCCCGCCTTCTGCGGCGAGCGCCGGCTGTTCGTGGGTGACCTCCGGGCTCGCCATCGCGGGTCACACCTTCATGATTTCTTGTTCCTTGACCGCGAGTAGCTTGTCGATCTCCGAGATCGTGTCATCGGTTAGCTTCTGAACGCGCTCCTGCGATCGAGTTTCCTCGTCTTGCGGCATGCCGTCCTTCGCCGCCTTCTTAAGAAGGTCGATTCCGTCGCGCCGCACGTGCCGAATGGCGATACGTGCCTGTTCAGCATATTTATGCGCCACCTTGACGAGTTCCTTGCGGCGCTCTGCATTGAGCTCGGGGATGGGCACGCGCATTGTCGCGCCTTCGACGATCGGATTGAGGCCGAGATTTGCCTCCCGTATCGCTTTATCCACCGCGCCGACCATGCCGCGATCCCAGACTTGAACCACCAGCATCCGTGACTCCGGCACTGTAACCGAAGCGACCTGATTCAACGGCATGCGCGAACCGTAGGCATCGACAGTAATCGGCTCCAACAGATTTGCCGATGCGCGCCCGGTCCGGAGGCCTTGGAGTTCGTCTTTGAACACCTGCAGACCCTGTCCCATGCGCCGCTTTAGGTCATCGATATCGAACTTTTGCGCTGCCATGAATTTCCTCGGTGTTCGATCAAACGTCAACGGAACGCTAGTCAATTCGAGACAATCGCGCCGTTCCGCCGATATAGGGATTTAGCCAGCCACCACCGTCGCACGACCGCGGCCGAGAAGCACGTCAATTAAAGCCCCCGGCTCCTGGATCGAGAAAACGATTATCGGAATCGCATTGTCGCGAGCAAGAGCGAAAGCCGCCGTATCGAGTACCTTCAGGTCGCGCGCGATAGCTTCCGCAAAGTCAAGGCGATCGTACCGGCGCGCGTTCGGATCTCGTTTCGGGTCTGCCGTATAAACCCCATCGACATTTGTCGCTTTGATGATCGCATCACAACCGAGTTCGGCGGCCCGAAGCGCAGCCGTTGTATCGGTGGTCAGGAACGGCGATCCAATGCCGCCCGCGAACAACACAATGCGATCTTCGGCCATTCGTGCTTTGGCTTCGCGCTGCGTGAAGGTCTCGCAAACGGTGGGCATTGGAAGACCTGAAAGCGCCACGGCGCGGACCCCGCGCGCCGCAAGCGCCTCCCGCATCGCCAGGGCATTCATGACGGTTGCCATCATGCCCATGTGGTCGCCGGTCACACGGTCGGTTCCTTGTTTTTCCAACCATGCGCCACGGAAGAGATTACCACCGCCGAGTACCACGCCGATTTCCGCGCCAAGCTCAACCGCGGCCTTTAAATCATCGGCGATGCGGCCGACGATTTCCGGATCGAGTCCCATGGATTGCGCCCCCGAAAGGGCCTCGCCGGAGAGCTTCACCATCACGCGCTTCCAACGAAGTTCTGTCATTCAATCCCCCGTCCGCGCGAACCGGCTCCCGCGGGCGCCAATTTCAGTCGCGATTTTACGCGTGCCTTTACCCGGCAAGCCCTTTAACGCCAAGCCTTGCCAAATGCCAAGGCCGTAGTCGTCACGAAGTGCCCCCCAAGGTCGGCATCTAGCCCCGCATTCGGTTTGGAGACATCGCTTTGAAATATTGATTTTTTCGATTGGGGGGATACACGAACTGGCATCAGGTGTCACGCACGCGACCGGTGGCTATCGAGTTCAATTCAAGTTCCGCGCCCAAGCGAAAATCTGTCCATAGCATGGCATGCAAACACGAACCTGAATGTAATGAGAAGATTCAAACGAGCCGAATTAGCTCAAATTTTCCATAATTTTAAAGTATTTTATTAGTGCGATTACTCAATGTTATCAGATCTCTAACAAAATAATTTCAACACAATGTTTTTTATGAATTTATTGGTTCTGTTCAAATTGTACAGAACCTATTAGAGCCCCATTGAAACCTTAACCCGAATATGGAGCCAGAACGCAACGCAAGGAGACGGTTCCATGCCGCTCACGACTACTGCCGCGACCCGAGGCCGGATCGCTTTCACAAGGTTCGGGTTCGGACCCAAGCCCGGCAGCTTGGCCGCCCTTGGGGACGGTCCGACCGCAGCTTACGACAAGCTCGTCGCCGAGCTGAATAATCCCAAGGCCGCCTTGAACAACGATCCGGCTCTTCCGTCCCTTAAAGATGCTTGCGCGCTCGGTGCCGCAAAGACCGATCGAGGGCCCGAACAGTGGGCGTTGAACAGCCAAGAACGACGCTCGAGTTTCAACAAGCTTCAATCTGTGGAGATCGGCTTCGTCGAGCGGCTTGTGCAATTCTGGACCAACCATTTCTCGATATGTCGTGACAAGAACGGATTGGTCGCGGCCACTGTCGGTCAGTGGCATCGCTCGGTTGTCCGCAGGCATGTTCTCGGAAAGTTCACCGACATGCTTGTCGGGACGATTACCCATCCGGCAATGATCGTTTATCTCGACAATCACACCTCGTTCGGTCCCAACTCGCCGACCGGCAAGTCGTGGAAGCGTAGCTACAACGAAAATTTGGCGCGCGAGATTCTCGAACTGCACACGTTAGGCATCAACGGCGGATACACGCAGGCCGACGTAACAAACTTCGCCAAGGTCCTAACCGGCTGGAGCTTCGTGAGCGGTTGGGATGCAAACAACATCAAGTTTGGCGGAAACGAGGACAATCGCGGCCAGTTCATCTACCGCGATGACCGCCACGAACCTGGTGCTTTCGAAGTTTTCGGAAAGACCTACGCTCAAAGCGGACAGGAACAAGGCCTTGCCGTCCTAAAGGATCTGGCGATCCATCCGAAGACCGCCGAACACATCGCCTACAAGCTCGTGCAGCACTTCATAACAGACACGCCGACCAAGGCGATGGTCGACCCGATCGCCGAGGCTTTCTTGGCCACCTCCGGCGACCTGAAGGCCACGGCGCTGGCGCTGATCAACCTTCCCGAAGCTTTCGGCCTGCCGCTTGGCAAACGGATCCGCCGCCCATACGAAATGATGGCGAGTTGGGTTCGCGCGCTCCTTGTCAACGAGGCGATTTCTGTTGATCGCGATTGGGGAATCTACAGCCCCATGGGTGCTCTCCAACACGCACCGTACACATGGCAAACCCCGGACGGCTTCCCCGATGAGGACTCGTGGTGGCTCTCACCCGACGCGATGCGTCTGCGTGTGGAGGGTTCACGGACCCTTTGGTGGGGAATCAGTCCGCAATACAAGGGCACGACAAACATAGCGGACTTGGCGACAAGCCTGTTCGACTCGGCTTTGTCCGCCGAGACAAAAACTGCGATCACAGCTCAGAAGAAGCGCGAAGATGCGATTTCGATGCTGCTGATGTCCCCCGAGTTCCAGAGGAGCTGACACAATGTCGCACGATCACGATAACATGGGGATCGACACCGGCTTGTCGATTGCCGCCTCCGAAGGATGCGAGGAATCGCGTATCCTGATCAATCGTCGCCACCTCCTGGGTGTCAGCGCGGGCTTCTTCTCCTGGGCCTACATGCCGACATTCGCCCAGGCGGGCACCGCTGATGATCCGCGCGTCCTGTTCGTCATTCTGCGCGGCGGCATGGACGGGTTGAACGTTGTCGTCCCCTACGGCGACAAGACCTATTACACGTTGCGCGGCGAACTCGCGATCCCCGAAGCGTCGACAATCAAGGTTGACAGCTTTTTCGGACTGCATCCGGCGCTGGTCAACTTCGGCGCCATGTACAAAGCAAAAGAGGGCGCGGTCATTCATGCCGTCGCGCCGCCGCTGCGCAACCGCTCGCATTTCGACGTGCAGGACAATCTTGAAACCGGAATGCCGAACCAGCCTCCGGTCGGCGCGTCTGGGTGGCTCAATCGGCTCCTCACCAGTCTAAAGGCCGGCGATTCCGTTAAGGTCGGCGGTGCCGTCCAGATCGGCAATGCGCCTGTCATCATGCGCGGCGCCGCTCCGGTGCTCGGTTGGTCGCCGCAGAAGCTTGGCGACATCAGCGGGGATTTCTATTCCGCCCTGCAAAAACTCTATGCGTCGACCGACAAGCCTCTCGGCGAGGTCCTTGGACTTGGCTTGAAAGCCAACGAGATGGCGCTCGGAACCAATCCCGGTGCGGTCACGGAAAAGATAACCGACCTTCAAAAAGCCTTCCGTGGCGCAGCAAGACTCATGGCCGCGGAGAAAGGCCCTCGCATTTCGGTGCTTTCCGTCGGCGGCTTCGATACGCATCTCGATCAGGGCGGCGTAACTGGCGCCTTGGCGACGCTCTTGAGAGCGCTCGACACCGGGCTCGGCGACTTTAAGGCAACGATCGGCGACGCTTGGCGTAAGACAGTCGTTGTATGCGTGACCGAGTTCGGCCGGGCCGCCGCCATTAACGGCTCCTCGGGAACCGACCATGGCGTCGGAACGGTGGCACTACTCGCCGGCGGCGCCGTTGCCGGCGGTAAGGTCTATGGCGAATGGCCGGGACTTGGTGCCAAGGATCTCTATGAAGGCCGCGACTTGAAACCGACCACGGACCTTCGCTCCGTGTTCAAGGGTGTGCTCCAAGACCATCTCGATGTCTCGAATGACGCACTCAACAACGAGGTCTTCCCGGGAAGCAGCAAGGTCCCCGTGATGAGCGGCCTGGTCAAATTTGCGGTCGCGCCGCCCTTTGTGACGGATAAGAAAGCTCCCGTCACGCCGACGCCCCCCGTTGTTGCGCCCGTTTCGCCGCCCCCTCAAGTTCCCGTCATTCAAACGCCGGTGATCGTCAGCCCCCCTGTGGCCCCCCCGGCCCCCCCCAAAGTGAGCACGCCGACCCCGCCCAATAGGGGCACCCCCACGGCGCAAGGCGGCGCTATGACCGGCGG
>JBEINZ010000190.1:0-6269 GCA_040377825.1 Hyphomicrobiales bacterium
GTCACCCAGACCGCACGCGCTTTCCTCGCCGGAGATCTTCCCTGGTGATCCAAACCCACGAAACATGGAGCTTCACGATGCTGCGCAGATCCTTGCTAACATTGACGGCCACGCTCATTCTCGTCGCCGCGTTCGGAGCCGGTCTGTCCGCGCAGGAGCGGACCATCACCGTTGCGTCGACAACATCGACGCAAGATTCCGGCCTCTTCGGCCATATCCTCCCGCTTTTCGAGGCGAAGACCGGCATCAAGGTGAAAATCGTTGCCCAGGGGACGGGCCAGGCACTGGATACGGCCCGGCGGGGCGACGCCGATGTGGTCCTCGTCCATGCGCGGGCGGCTGAGTTGAAGTTCCTGGACGAGGGTTTCGCGACCAAGCGTTACCCCGTGATGTATAACGATTTCGTCCTGATCGGCCCGAAAAGCGATCCGGCCAACATCGCGGGCGGGCGCGATATAGTCACCGGACTGACCGCGTTGTCGACAAAGGGCGCGCCCTTCGTTTCGCGCGGCGACAAGTCGGGTACACATCAAGCGGAACTGGCGCTTTGGAAGGCCGCGAACCTCGATCCGGCCGGCGCCAAGGCTTCCTGGTATCGCGAAATCGGCCAGGGCATGGGCGCGGCGCTCAATACGGCGGGCGCGATGAGCGCCTATGTTCTCTCCGATCGGGGGACCTGGATTGCCTTCAAAAACAAAGGCGATCTCGCCATCGCGGTCGAAGGCGACAAGCGGCTTTTCAATCAGTATGGCGTCATGTTGGTGAATCCGGCTAAGCATGCGCATGTCAAGGCCGCCGACGGTCAAGCATTCGTCGATTGGCTGGTTGGCAAGGATGGCCAGGAGGCGATCGCCGCCTACAAGGTCGAAGGTCAGCAGCTGTTCTTCCCTAATGCCGACCAGCCAGGTGCTTGATCGGTCCAGCCGCCAAATTTGATATCCCTAAACGTTAGTTCCGAACCATGACCGCCGGCCGATCACTCGGCTGGCGGAACGGGTCCCGCTTCCAAGCATTGATCCCGCCGAAGCCTAGCCGGGATCGTACCCGATCCCGGAAAAAGCTTTGTGTTCAGAGCGTTCGCTCGTCTCCTGTTCGATCGTGGTCGACGGCGAGGCAGGCCGAACCAAGCGGGAGACCTGACGATGCGGCTCGACTGGAAAGCGCCGCCGCCGTCCTTCATGATGATCTTGGCGGCGGCGCATGAAGCGCCTTCGGTTTGGATGTATCCTGATGCCCGCCGCTCGGGGTCGGATTGCTACGAGATCGAGTGAAACGAAGTGCAGGAGCTCATCGAAAGATGGTACATCATCGTCAGCGGCGAGATCGAGGAGCAGACCGAAGTCTAAGATAGGCCGCACGGACGCTTCCATACGTGTTCGTTCCGATGCGATCGGACGGCTCACACGATCTGTTTGTTCGTCCAGCCGAAGTCCATGTAAGCTTGATCGATCTCAATGGCGAATTCCGGCCGCGATCGACCGCGCGGCCGGCATCGGAGAAACAGCCTGGCCGTCGGCGAGAAATAGCCGCCACTGTTTAGGCGTCAAACCGAGCCGGTCGCCGATCGAAACGACACGGCCAGCGGATAGGTCGACACGAACAGCAAGTTCGTGTCCAATTTCAACCTCAATCCGCCGACCGGCCCCGCTACGCACGATCGACCGTACGATGCCGACAAGACCGGCCGTCGGAGCCGTAACGTCCCAATGGTCCTGTCGGACATAGAGCTTGGCCGGACCATGACCGACGACATCAAGTCCGAGCGGGACCTGCCGATCATAGAGCCATACCCGCCCTTGGCCGACGACGACGGGAATGAGGCTAGAGTCCCCAATGAACTCGTAGACGAAGGGCGAAGCCGGCGTGTCATAGATTTCGTCGGGTGTGCCGATTTGTTCAATGTGCCCGTTGTTCAGCACCACGACCCGATCGGCGAGTTCTAAGGCTTCATCCTGATCGTGGGTGACGAAAACGGTGGTGGTGCCGACTTCACGATGCAATTGGCGCAGCCAAGCCCGCAATTCCTTTCGAACCTTGGCATCGAGCGCGCCGAACGGCTCGTCGAGCAACAGCACCTTGGGATCGACGGCAAGGGCGCGGGCTAGCGCGACGCGTTGGCGCTGTCCGCCGGAGAGCTGCGCCGGGTAGCGGCGATCGAGGCCCGTCAATTGAACCAGCTTCAAGAGATCGGCGACCCGCGCGGCGATGTCCGCCCTCGTCGGACGAAGCGCGCGAGGCTTGACCGTCAGTCCGAACGCGATGTTCTCGGCGACCGTCATATGCCGGAAGAGCGCGTAGTGCTGGAAGACAAAGCCGACCCGCCGTTCGCGAACGGGCGTCAACGAGGCATCCTCCTCGCCGAACAGAATTTGTCCACGCGAAGGCGCTTCCAATCCGGCAATAGCACGCAACAGCGTGGTCTTGCCCGAGCCAGACGGACCAAGCAACGCCAAGAGTTCACCATCCCGAATGTCGAGATCGACGCCGTGGAGCGCGTTGAACAATCCAAAATCCTTGGCAAGATCGCGAATGCTGATTTCCATTGGCGTTTCCTTGATACGGCAGTCAATGACGGCGAGACGCGGCGAGTTCATCGCCATAACGCCATTCCAGCGCGGTTTTGATCGCGAGTGTGACCAACGCGAGCGTCGCAAGCGCGGAAGCCATCGCGAAGGCGGCGACGAAATTATATTCGTTATATAGAATTTCAACGTGTAGCGGCATCGTATTGGTCAGGCCGCGTATATGCCCTGACACGACCGAGACAGCGCCGAATTCGCCCATTGCCCGCGCATTGCAAAGCAACACGCCATAAAGCAGCCCCCACTTCACGTTGGGCAACGTAACGCGCCAGAAGATTGTAAAACCGCCTGCCCCAAGCGTCATCGCCGCTTCCTCGTCAGACGAACCGAGATCCTGCATGAGGGGGATCAATTCGCGTGCAATGAAAGGAAAGGTCACGAAGATCGTGGCGAGGACGAGGCCGGGAACCGCGAAGATGACCTGGATGCCGTGGGACTTCAGGTAGGCCCCGAACAGGCCCTGAGCGCCGAACAATAGGACATAGACCAAGCCGGATACGACGGGCGAAACCGAAAAAGGCAGGTCAATCAACGTCACCAGCATATTTTTGCCGGGAAACTCAAACTTCGTGACCGCCCAAGCCGCCGCAATGCCGAACACGAGATTGGCCGGAACAGCGATCGCGGCCACGGTGAGGGTCAGTCTAATCGCGGCTTGCGCATCCGGGTCGGAAAAGGTCTCGAGAAACGTGTTGAGACCTTTACTGAAAGCCTCCACGAACACGACGACGAGCGGCAGCACGAGGAATAATCCAAGAAAGAGCAGCGAAATGCCGATTACAATCCAGCGCGCGACGCGCGTCTCGGTGCGAACATCATCCGCTTCGACCCGCGCTGCGGCAAGCGTCGCTTCAGACATCGCCGAACCTCCTCCGGCTCCAAGCCTGCAGCGTATTGATTGCGAACAGCATCGCGAAGGCGATGATCAGCATGATGAGCGCAATGCCGGTGGCGCCTGCGTAATCGTAACCTTCCAGCTTGATGACGATTAGGAGCGGCGCGATCTCGGAAACATGAGGCATGTTGCCGGCAATGAATATGACCGATCCGTACTCCCCGACACCACGGGCGAATGCGAGCGCGAAACCGGTTAGCACGGCCGGAATGAGCGGCGGGAGCAAGACCCGCACGATCGTCTGCAATCGCGAAGCCCCGAGCGTTGCGGCCGCCTCTTCAATTTCGGCATCGATCTCAATGAGAAGCGGCTGCACGGTACGCACCACAAAGGGCAGACCAACGAACACGAGCGCGACGAATATGCCGAGCGGGGTATAGGCGACCTTGATGTCCCAATTCGCCAAAACGCTTCCGAGCCACCCGTTCGGCGCATAGAGCGCGGCGAGAGCGATGCCGGCAACGGCCGTCGGCAAGGCGAACGGCAGGTCGACCGCGGCTTCGACCAGTCGCTTGCCGGGAAAGCGATACCGAACGAGTACCCAGGCGACCAACACCCCAAAGACGGCATTGACCAGTGCGGCAAGGAAAGCGGTTACGAACGACACCCTCAGCGCCGCAACGACCCGCGCGTCGGTGGCGACCGCCCAAAGCCCGTCGAAGCCAAGACCGCTGGCCCGCAAAATCAGGGCGCCGAGCGGAACGAGCACGATGAGCGTGAGATATGTGATCGTATAGCCGAGGGAAAGACCAAACCCGGGCAGGACACCCGGGTTTGGAAAAAAGGGTAGTTTCGGCGAGGTCGTGACCGCCATTACTTGCCCGGCGTATAAATCTGGTCGAATACACCGCCGTCGCCGAAATGGGTCGGCTGGGCTTTGGACCAACCGCCGAAATCCTTGATCGTCACGAGTTCGAGTTTCGGAAAGCGATCGATCAGCGCTTTTTCAACGACCTCCGGTCGGGTAGGCCGATAGTGGTGCACGGCCGCGAGCTGTTGGCCCTTATCCGAGTAAAGGAATTGTAGATAGGCCTCCGCCTGCTTGCGGGTGCCGCGGGCATCGACGACGGCATCGACAACGGCCACCGGCGGCTCGGCAAGGATCGAAAGCGACGGCACGACGATCTCGAACTTGTCGGCTCCGAACTCGTCGAACACGAGATAGGCCTCGTTCTCCCAGGCAAGAAGCACGTCGCCGATGCCGCGCTGGGCGAAGGTCGTCGTTGAACCGCGCGCACCGGTATCGAGGACGGGGACATTCTTGTAGATCGCCGCAACGAAATCTCGGGTCTTCGCCTCGTCGCCGCCGAGTTTTTTCGCGGCGAAGGCCCAAGCGGCGAGGTAGTTCCAGCGCGCGCCGCCGGAAGTTTTCGGGTTCGGTGTGATGACGGCGGTTCCGGGTTTGGTCAGATCGCCCCAATCCTTGATGCCCTTCGGATTGCCCTTGCGAACCAGCAAAACGATGGTCGACGAGTAGGGCGCTGAATTGTTAGGCAGGCGTGCCTGCCAGTCGGGGGCGATTTTCTTCGATTTTGCGGCAATAGCGTCGATGTCGCCGGCGAGCGCAAGGGTCACGACATCGGCGTCGAGGCCGTCTATGACCGCCCGAGCTTGGGCTCCCGATCCGCCATGCGAGGCGCGCAGCGTCACGGTCTCGCCGGTCTTCGCTTTCCAGTCGGCGGCGAACGCAGCATTGAATGCCTTATAAAACTCACGGGTTGGATCGTAGGAAACATTGAGCAATGTTGTCTGGGCATGAGCCTTGAAAGCCGTTCCGACAACCACAAGTAATGCGACGACAATTAATGCAATGTCTAAAAACCGGCGCCAACGGGCTCCCCAGACCTTGAACCTTAACGAACGCGGAAGCGCCGCAGACTGGCGCGAGTAGCCGTCGATCAAGTTTTTCATCGTCATCTCCGCCACTTATGAAGACGCTTGATTGTCGACTTACCTTGTCGGCTTTGTCAATTCTGATTAATGTTGTGTTCAGGGAACGACATCCTCGCAACCATCGTCAGATATGAAATGCCATGCCTCGGCGATTCAGACGCCCGGTACGCGACACAAATTGGATAGTTTATAATTTGTGATTTTAATATATAAAATCGATTTGGTTGGGGGCCGCATGACTTTTGATGCCGGAGAATTAGGCGAAGGTCTCGCTGTCACCGACCGGGGCGCAGTCAATTGATTGGCAATCAGAACCAGAAATGCACGAAATTTAGCCTTTGGAAATTCTGTGTGAACCGATCAAACTGAGCGCCTAGGTTTAACTCCGCACAAGACTAGCTTGTCAGAGCAAACTCCTTGCGTCGCGGCGATTTCGTCATGTAGTGTGATGAACGGCTTTTAGGCTTCTTCGGAATACCAGCTTTCGTGATTACAGCCGCTTTGTTTTGGTTGACTTAATCATGCGAAACATTCGCCTGCTTCGAACCATGGGGATCTCGGAGTGACCTCATTGTCAAACGCGCCGAATGCACCGATTGTTCGGCTGCAAAATATTCATAAGCGCTTTGGCGCGCTAGAAGTCTTGAAAGGCGTGTCGATCGAGGCCGAACAAGGCCAGGTGATCGCGTTGATAGGGGCGAGCGGATCTGGCAAGAGCACGCTGTTACGCTGCACGAACCTCCTGGAAGTGCCAACTTCGGGCGACGTGGAAATTGCGGGCGAGTCGATCCGCATGAAGCCCGGCAGATCGGGCGATCGGGTCGTTGCCGATAACAGTCAGCTCCAGCGCGTGCGTAGCCGCCTCGGTATGGTATTCCAAAGTTTCAATCTTTGGCCAC
>JBEINZ010000135.1:0-8624 GCA_040377825.1 Hyphomicrobiales bacterium
ATGCAGCGTCTCGCGGGGGTGCCGACCTCGGCGACCATTCTCAATGTGCGACGCAATGGTGATCGGCCGGCGCTGCATCAACGCGGTGCTTCCGATCATTTCGACGTTGCTCCGGAGGACTATGACAGCGTTTTTGCGCCCCCAATCGTTCATCTTGGTGGAACGGGGCTTCTTGCCAAGCTCGACGGAGAGCCGAGCCGTGTTCTGCTCCAGGAGGCTAGGCGCCGCGGCCGCGTGGTGACCTTCGATTTATTGGGTGCACATGCCGGAACGTTGCCCATCGTTGAACCATTGTTGCCGTTCATTGATCACTTTATGCCGTCAATTGAAGAAGCAAAGGCAATGTCTGGCACATCCACCAAAGAAGATGCGGCGGCGTTCTTCCTCGAACGTGGCGTGTCGTGCTGCGTGTTCACGCTCGGCGGGGAGGGCGCCTATTATGCCCATCAAGATGGGACGAGGTTCCGGCTTCCTGCATTCAAGATCAAGGTGGTCGACACCACGGGGTGCGGCGACGCATTCAGTGCCGGTTATATTGCTGGGTTGCATCACCGCATGAGCCCTGAAGATGCGGTCCGATTTGCTCAGGCTTCCGGCGCGCTGGTTGCAACGGGTCTTGGGTCCGACGCAGGTATCGTGTCGTTCGACCAGACGATGGAATTCGCCAACACGATGCCGACGCTCGCCTGAGCACGGACCAAAGCTGCTGATCGGCAGTCGGGGCTATTCCGCCGCAGCTGCCGTCTCTTCTGATCGCCACGCATCCAAATCCGCAAGGGCGCGCGCGCTTAGAGCCCGTTTTTTCTCCATCGTTTTGTCGGTGCCCCGCAGTCGCTTGCCATCCTTTGATTTGGGCGCATCGATTGGCGGAAAGAGGCCGAAGTTCACGTTCATCGGCTGGAACGAACGCGGGGCGTGTTCGTCCTCTGCGATTATGTGACCGCCGGTAATGTGGCCGAGGAGCGCGCCGAGCGCGGTGGTAACCGGCGGCGGTAGGCACGACGTACCGAGGCGTTCGCTGGCCGCGAAGAGGCCTGCCAAGAGTCCCACGGCCGCGCTTTCAACATAGCCCTCGCAGCCCGTGATCTGGCCGGCGAAGCGCAGCGATGGTCTAGCCTTCAGCCGCAAGGTGCCGTCCAGCAGACGAGGCGAATTGAGATAGGTGTTGCGGTGCAGCCCGCCGAGCCTAGCGAATTCGGCGTTCTGAAGGCCGGGAATCATCCGCAGGACGCGAGCCTGCTCGGCATGTTTCAGCTTGGTTTGAAATCCGACGATATTCCAAAGCGTTCCGAGCGCATTATCCTGACGCAGCTGCACGATCGCATGGGGCTTTGTATCGGGATCTCGTGGGTTGGTCAGGCCGACCGGCTTCATCGGTCCAAAACGCAGGGTCTCGCGGCCGCGTTCGGCCATTATCTCGATCGGCAGGCAACCGTTGAAGTACGGCGTGGAGGCTTCCCATTCCTTGAACGACGTCTTGTCGCCGGTCAGCAACGCATCGACGAATGCCTCGTAAACTTCCTTGGTCATCGGACAGTTGATGTAATCCGCGCCCGTGCCGCCCGGCCCGGCCTTGTCGTAGCGCGATTGCTTCCACGCGATCGACATATCGATGGATTCGGCATGCACGATCGGCGCAATCGCATCAAAAAAGGCGAGTTCGTTCTCGCCGGTCAGCCGTCCCACGGCTTCGGCAAGCGCGGGTGACGTCAGCGGCCCGGTCGCCACGATCGTACTCGACCACTCCTCAGGCGGGAGCCCGGCAATTTCCTCGCGGCGGATCTCAATCAGCGGATGGGCGCCCAGCGCAGCCGTGACCGCTTCCGAGAAGGCATCACGGTCGACCGCGAGCGCGCCACCAGCGGGGAGTTTATTGGCATCGCCCGCGCGCATGACCAGCGATCCGAGGCGGCGCATTTCCTCATGGAGCAGGCCGACGGCGTTTGTCTGACAATCGTCCGAGCGGAATGAGTTGGAACAAACAAGCTCCGCCAGTCCCTCGGTCTTGTGTGCCTCGGTGCCGCGGATCGGCCGCATCTCATGGAGCACAACGGGAACGCCGCGTTCGGCGATCTGCCACGCCGCCTCCGAGCCAGCCAGGCCGCCACCAATGACGTGAATAGGATCGAGCTTTGTCATGCGGTGGAATTAGCATCTTCGCGCCGACGGTTCCAGGCGTGCGTTGCGCGCAAGGCTCACTCTATTCCGATAAATTCAGAGAATTATAAATTAAAGCATTTGATTCTCGAGGCCGTTATGTATGTCAACGCATTGAAGATACTCGTATTGCTGATAACCATCTCGTGTTCGCCGCACTTCGCGAATGCGCTCGAGCGTGCGGCAAACACGAGCGGCGGGGCGGCGATCGCTAAGGGATCGGCGGGAAAAAAATCCACTGTTGATCCAATGTCTACCGGATCGGTCGCCGTTCTGCCGCGGCCGTCGTCCTTTGTTCCGCCGCCCACGCTCGTCAATTGGTATGCCGAGCGCGGCGATATTGGATTTCCGCGTGGATCGCGGCTCATATATTGCCATGGCTATGGTTGCACGTTCCGAACCATCGTGCCGCTCGGCGCGGCCGATAATGAAAAACTCGCCGAGATCTTCGCAACCTGGGGCGGCTCTGCGGCCGAGGAGCGCAATGGCATTGACCATGCCGTCCAGTGGTGGGAGCGGCGCGCTGCCCCGCTTCTTGGGGGCCCACCGGACATACGCGGGTCGGATTTCGCCCATTCCCATATGCAGGGGCAAACCGATTGCCTGGACGAGGCGACGAACTCGACTACAATTCTGATTTATCTGCAAGAAAACGGCTATCTCAGATATCACCGGGTGCTGCGCCCGGAATCACGCGGCGGCATCTTCTATGCCCATGCCACGGCCGTCTACGAGGATATCACGACCAAGACGCCTTGGATCGTCGACTCCTGGATGCGCGACGCGGGCGACCCAAACGACGTGATGCCGCTTGCCGAGTGGCTCATGAAGTGAAGACGGCGTGGAGTCGTTATGCCGTGATGGTCAGCCAAGCCGCGCCCGGGTGCTGCGCGGGGTCGTGAGGAGCAGGCTCGTTTCGCTGCCGGTAATGCCCGACACCAATCGAATGCGCCGTAGCGTCGCGTCAAACGCTGTTAAGTCCGCTGCACTCAATTCCACAACGAGGTCCCATCGGCCATTCGTGGTGTGGACCGCCGTGACTTCCGGAAGTCCGGCGAGCGCCCGGACAACTTGATCGGCGGCGCGGCCTTCGACTTCAACCATCATCATGCCGCGAACAGGCAGATCAAGCGCATCGGCGCGCAGAATGACAGTGTAACCGACGATCATATCCTCCCGCTCGAGGCGCGCCATTCGGGAGCGAACCGTCGCGCGCGAAACATCCAACTCGTCCGCGAGATCGGAGACCGAACGTCGACCGTCATGACGAAGGAGTGTGATCAGTCGCTGGTCGAGTTCATCCATGATGCCAAAGTGTAGGTACAGAGCGCCAAAATGGCAAGTCAAGCCGCCAAAAGTGCCGGATCCGCCTGTTCACCTCGCCGCGCCGCTCTGTTTCAATGGATCGGAATCGGAGCTCGCGATGAAACTGCACCATTGCCGATTGATCGGAGTACCAGTCCACGAAGGCGCCGGGCGGCGGGGCTGCGACATGGGCCCGGGGGCCTATCGCGCGGCCGGGATCGCCGAGGCGTTGGCTATGCTCGGCCATGCCGTGACCGATGCGGGCGACGTGGCCGCGCCGTCGCCGCGATCCATCAATCACGGCAATACGGCCTTGAAGAATCTCTCCGCCGTCGCCGCTTGGACAACGGCGGTCGAGGATGTCGCATTCCGGCTTAGCGACGACGCGATGCCGATTTTCCTCGGCGGAGATCATTCGATCGCGGCCGGGACGTTGGCCGGGCTCGCGCGCAGGGCCGCAGCCCGGGGCAGGCCATTATTTGTGCTTTGGCTTGACGCGCATTCCGATTTCCACTCGCTGGAGACGACGACGAGCGGCCATCTGCATGGCGTCCCGCTTGCCTATGTCACCGGTCAAGTCGGGTTCGCCGGTGCATTCCCGCAGCTTCGGCATGCAATCGCCCCGGAACGGGTCTGTGCAATGGGCCTGCGCAGTGTCGATCCTGCGGAGAAGGATGCGTTGCGCCATGCAGGCGTTATCGTCCACGACATGCGGGCGATCGACGAGCTCGGCATCGGCAAGCTCCTGAAGGCTTTTCTTGCGGATGTTGTTGCCGCCGGTGGCGATCTGCATGTCAGTCTGGACGTCGATTTTCTCGACCCCGCGATTGCCCCTGCCGTTGGAACGACCGTTCCCGGCGGCGCGACGTTCCGCGAGGCCCATCTCGTGATGGAGCTGCTTCACGATAGCGGGCTGGTGACGAGCCTCGACCTCGTCGAGTTGAACCCTTTCCTCGACGAGTGCGGCAAGACCGCGATCCTCATGGTCGATCTCGCCGCCAGCCTGATGGGCAAGCGCGTGATGGACCGCCCAACCAGGAGCCACTGACATGAGCAAGCTGAATATCGTGCCCTTTGTCAGCGTCGACCACATGATGAAGCTTGTTCACGCGATCGGTGTGGAGCGTTTCCTAAGGGAACTCGCCGATGAGATTGAGGCTGATTTCCGTCGATGGGAGAGCTTTGACAAGACCCCGCGCGTCGCCTCGCATAGCCTCGATGGCGTGATCGAGCTTATGCCGACAAGCGATGGACAGGCTTACGGCTTCAAATATGTCAACGGGCATCCGAAGAACACGAAGACCGGACGCCAGACCGTAACGGCCTTCGGCGTGCTTGCCGATGTCTCCAACGGCTATCCGCAGCTCATCTCGGAAATGACGTTCCTGACGGCGCTGCGCACCGCCGCGACTTCTGCCATGGCCACCAAGCATCTTGCGCCAACCGGGACCTCGACCATGGCGATCATCGGCAACGGCGCGCAGGCCGAGTTCCAGGCGATCGCCTTCCAACAGGTGCTCGGCGTCAACCGCCTGCGTCTTTACGACATTGATCCGGCGGCGAGCTTGAAGGCACGGCAAAATCTGCAAAATCGCGGATTTGAAATCACGATCTGCGCCTCCGTCGAAGCGGCGATGGAAGGGGCGGAAATCGTGACCACGGTCACCGCCGACAAGCAAAACGCGACGATCCTCACCGACAACATGGTCGGCGCCGGACTTCACATCAACGCGGTCGGCGGCGACTGTCCGGGCAAGACCGAGCTTCACGCCGATATTCTCAAGCGCTCGGACATTTTCGTGGAATACACGCCGCAAACGCGGATCGAGGGTGAAATCCAGCAAATGCCGGCGGATCATCCGGTGACCGAGCTTTGGCAGGTTATTCTCGGCGAGAAATCGGGCCGCAAGAGCCGCGATGCTGTGACGCTGTTTGACTCCGTCGGCTTCGCGATCGAGGACTTTTCGGCCCTGCGCTACGTGCGCGCGCAGCTTGAAGCGACCGGGCTCTATCAGGAACTCGACATGCTCGCAGACCCGGACGATCCGCGCGATCTCTTTGGGATGTTGCTGCGCGCGGCCTGAAGCTTACTCCGCCGCCGAGGCCGCGCGGCGCGGCCTACGGTCGAGCAATTCAGCAAGGAAGCGGCCGGTATAGCTGCGCGGCTCGGCGACAATGTCCTCCGGCCGTCCCGCTGCCACGATCTCGCCCCCGCCGTCGCCGCCTTCCGGACCAAGGTCGAGGATCCAATCCGCCGTCTTGATGACCTCCAGATTGTGTTCGATGACCACGACCGAATTGCCTTGATCGACCAGTTGTTGCAGCACTTCCAGAAGCTTGGCGACGTCGTGGAAATGTAGGCCGGTGGTCGGCTCATCCAGGATGTAAAGCGTGCGGCCTGTCGAACGCCGCGCAAGCTCCTTGGAAAGCTTGACGCGCTGCGCCTCGCCGCCCGACAGCGTCGTCGCCTGCTGACCGACATGGATATAGCCGAGCCCGACGCGGGCCAGTGTCTCCATCTTTTCGCGGATCGCCGGGACCGCCTGGAAGAACGCCGCGCCTTCCTCGACCGTCATGTCGAGAACGTCTGAAATCGACTTGCCCTTGAACCGCACCTCGAGTGTTTCGCGGTTGTAGCGCTTGCCCTTGCAGACGTCGCAAGTGACATAGACGTCCGGTAGGAAGTGCATTTCGATCTTGATGACGCCGTCGCCTTGGCAGGCCTCGCAGCGTCCGCCCTTCACGTTGAACGAGAAGCGCCCCGGACCGTAGCCGCGCGCCTTCGCTTCCGGCAGGCCGGAGAACCATTCGCGGATCGGCGTGAAGGCGCCTGTATAGGTCGCGGGGTTGGAGCGCGGCGTGCGGCCGATCGGCGATTGATCGATGTCGATGACCTTGTCCAGGAATTCCAATCCCTCAATTCGGTCATGAACCGCCGGATTTTCTTTTGCCCCGTTCAACTTGCGCGCCGCCGAGCGAAACAGCGTGTCGATCACCAGCGTCGACTTGCCGCCGCCGGAAACGCCCGTGATGCAAGTGAGCGTGCCGAGCGGAATCTCGGCGGTCACGTTCTTCAAGTTGTTCGCCCGCGCGCCGATGATTTTCAGCCGCTTCGCCTTGTCGATCTTGCGCCTGCGGGCGGGGATCGCGATGCCCATCGCGCCGGACAGATACTGACCGGTCAGCGACGCGGGGTTCGCCATGATCTCGGCCGGGGTGCCTTCGGCGATGATCTTTCCTCCGAGCGTGCCCGCGCCGGGGCCGACATCGACGACATGATCGGCGGCGAGGATCGCGTCTTCGTCATGCTCGACGACGATGACGGTGTTGCCGAGATCGCGCAGGTGCTTCAGCGTATCGAGAAGCCGCGCGTTGTCGCGTTGGTGAAGCCCGATCGACGGCTCGTCGAGCACATAGAGCACGCCCGTCAGGCCCGAGCCGATTTGGGAGGCAAGCCGAATGCGCTGGCTTTCACCGCCGGATAGGGTTCCGGAATTGCGCGCAAGCGTCAGATATTCCAACCCCACGTCGTTCAAAAACCGCAGGCGCTCGCGGATTTCCTTCAAAATCCGCCCCGCGATCTCATTCTGCTTTGGGGTGAGATCCGCCGGCAGGCATTCGAACCAGTCGTTCGCCCGCCGAATGGAAAAGTCGGAGACCTCGCCGATATGCAGGCCCGCGATCTTCACGGCCAAAGCCTCGGGCTTCAGGCGCGCGCCGTTGCAGGCCCGGCACGGCGTGGTGGCGAAATAGCGCTCGATTTCCTCGCGCGACCAGTCGCTTTCCGTTTCCTTCCAGCGGCGCTCCAGGTTCGGAATGACGCCCTCGAAGGTCTTCTGCGTTTGGTAGCTGCGCAGGCCGTCGTCATAGGAGAAGGTCACTTCCTCCGAGCCGGTCCCATGGAGGATCGCGTTGCGCCCGGCCTCGGGCAGGTCACGCCACGGCTTCGTCAGCGAGAAGCCGAAATGCTTGGAGAGCGCTTCCAGCGTCTGGGTCGTGAACGGCGAGGTGGAGCGCGCCCAGGGCGCGATCGCGCCTTGTCGCAGCGTGGCGGATTCGTCGGGGACAATCAGCGCCGGATCGATTTTCTGTTCGGTGCCGAGGCCGCTGCAGACCGGGCAGGCGCCGAACGGATTGTTGAAGGAGAAGAGGCGCGGCTCGATTTCGGCGATGGTGAAGCCCGAAACGGGGCATGCGAACTTTTCGGAGAATACGAGCCTGCGCGCCTCGCCCGCGTCGTCCGTCTCATCCGCGAACTCGATGACCGCGATACCGTCCGCGAGCTTTAGCGCGGTTTCAAACGATTCCGCCAGCCGCGCGGCCATGTCGGCGCGCACGACCAACCGGTCCACCACGACGTCGATGTCATGCTTCAGCTTTTTGTCGAGCGTCGGCGCCTCGGCGATCTCATGGAACGTGCCGTCGACTTTGACGCGCTGGAAGCCCTTCTTTTGTAGCTCCAGCAATTCCTTCCGGTACTCGCCCTTTCGCCCGCGGATCATCGGCGCGAGCAGATAGAGCCTTGTACCTTCTGGCAGGTCGTGGACCTTGTCGACCATCTGGCTGATCGTCTGGCTCTCGATCGGCAAGCCGGTCGCGGGCGAGTAGGGGACGCCGACGCGCGCGAAGAGCAGGCGCATGTAGTCGTGGATTTCGGTCACGGTGCCGACGGTGGAGCGCGGATTGCGCGATGTCGTCTTTTGCTCGATCGAGATTGCCGGCGAAAGCCCGTCGATCTGGTCGACATCGGGCTTCTGCATCATCTCCAGGAACTGACGAGCATAGGCCGAAAGGCTTTCTACATAGCGTCGCTGTCCCTCGGCATAGATCGTGTCGAAGGCGAGCGAGGATTTGCCTGAGCCCGAAAGACCGGTCATCACGACCAGCGAGTCGCGAGGCAGATCGAGATCGACGTTTTTCAAATTGTGCTCGCGCGCGCCGCGGATCGAAATGACCTTCGGCTCGGGATGGGGGGCGAGGCGCGGGCGTTCGTTCATCAGGAATCTCGATCTCTTGGGGCCGCGTTCTCGGGCAGACCAGACTTCAAGCGCCCCGGAAGCCGGCGCTGCGTTGTCCTATCGCGAACTACGGACCCGATGCCCGCTCGGATCCGCTGCGCCCGACGTCGGCAACGTAATCGTGCCTGACGCGCGACTCAATGC
>JBEINZ010000100.1:0-10464 GCA_040377825.1 Hyphomicrobiales bacterium
GGTGCGTTCTTGCAAGCCGACTCCGAGCTGCTCGCCAAGGCCGATCGGCTGATCGACATGGCGCGCGCCGCGTTCGACGCGCAGGAGATCAACAAGGCCCTGGAGGCGATCTGGGCCGTGGTGGCCGACACCAACCGTTACTTTACCGCCGAGGCCCCGTGGGCGTTGCGCAAAACCGACTTCGCGCGGATGGAAACGGTGCTCTATGTCACCGCCGAGGTGCTGCGCATTGTCTCGATCTTAACGCAGCCGATCATGCCGGCATCGACCGCCAAGCTGCTCGATCTCCTTGGGCAGGAGGAGGGGAATACCCGGGACTTTGCCGCGCTCGCAACGCGTGTCGCGCCAGGCATCACGTTGCCCGCGCCAGTCCCCGTCTTCCCAAAATTCGTGGAGCCCGAGGTGGCGGAGGCATGACGCTCGTCGATAGCCACTGTCATCTCGATTTTCCAGATTTCGCAGGGGAATTAGACGCGGTCGTTGAGCGCGCTCATGCCGCCGGCGTGTCGAAAATGGTCACGATCTCGACCCGGGTGAAACGCTTCGCCGCCCTGAAGGCGATCGCCGAACGCTTCCCATCGGTCTGGTGTTCGGTCGGCACCCATTGCCACAATGCCGCTGAGGAGCCGGAGGTGAGCGTCGACGACTTGGCGCGGCTGTCCGAGCATCCGAAATGCGTGGCGATCGGCGAGGCCGGGCTCGATTATCATTACGACTTGAGCCCACGTGACGTTCAGGCCGCTAGCTTCCGCGTCCACATCGCGGCCGCGCGGATGACAGGGTTGCCGCTCGTGATCCACGCCCGCGACGCCGACGAGGACGTCGCGCGGATTATCGAGGAGGAGACCGAGAAGGGGGCCTTTCCGATGGTGCTGCATTGCTTCTCGTCGGGTCGCGATCTCGCGATGCGGGGACTGGCCTGCGGCGCCTATGTCTCGTTCTCCGGCATCTTGACGTTTCGGACGGCGGAGGCCCTGCGCGCGATCGCCGTGGAGGTGCCGGCGGATCGTTTGCTTGTTGAAACCGACGCACCCTATCTCGCGCCGGTTCCCTATCGCGGCAAGACCAACGAACCGGCCTTTGTCGCGAAGACGGCCGCCGTGCTGGCCGAGGCGCGTGGTGTCACCGCCGAGGAGATGGCGCGGACGACGACGGCGAATTTCCACCGGCTCTTCGCCAAGGTCGCCGCCTGAGGCTTAACATGTCGACGACGACCACGTTTCGCATTCTCGGCTGCGGTTCATCCCCCGGCGTGCCCCGCATCGGCGGCGATTGGGGCGCGTGCGATCCGACAAACCCGAAGAACCGTCGCCGCCGGGCAAGCCTTCTTGTCATCCGTCGCGACGCTGAGGGCAATGAAACCCGGGTTCTCGTCGATACCGGCCCCGATCTGCGCGAACAAATGCTCGATGCCGGCATCGATTGGGTCGACGGTGTGCTCTATACCCACGCCCATGCCGACCACATCCACGGCATCGACGACCTGCGCTCGTTTGTCTTGAACCGCCGCCGCCGCGTCGACGCCTATATGGACGAGCCGACATCGGCGCGCATTCGCCACGCATTCGATTATTGCTTCGAGACGCCTGCGGGTTCGAGCTATCCGCCGATCATCACGGAACACCGCATTCATGATGGCCAACCAGTGCGCATCCACGGCCCGGCTGGCCCGGTCACCGCCATGCCGTTCCGCCAATCGCATGGGGACATTACCTCGCTCGGCTTTCGCTTCGGCAATGTCGCCTATTCGCCCGATGTGAGCGGGTTCGATGATCGCGCGGAACCGCATCTTCGCGGGCTCGACGTCTGGATCCTGGACGCGCTGCGCCATGCGCCGCACCCGAGCCATTTTTCCGTTTCTGAATCAATTGCTTGCATCGCGCGGTTCACGCCGAATCGAGCAATCCTGACGCATATGCACATCGACCTCGACTACGCGGTGCTCAAGGCCGAGCTTCCAGCCGGCATCGAGCCCGGCTACGATGGATTGACGTTTACCGTGACTGATTGAAATCGCGGACGACCGGTTCATCGGATGGCGCCGGTCGCTGTAACGAGGCAGGCGCTATGCCGATCGAACGCCTGACCCCTCAGGCGCTCCTGAGACTTTTCACGAACTCCATGACTTCCTTCTGAAGTCCTGTTGACTGATCGGACAGCGTACCGGAGAGCCCCATGAGATGGGTTGCAGCGGTTCCGGTCATTTCGGCGGCCGAGCCTACGCCTGCGATGTTCCCCGTGACCGCGGCTGTGCCGACTGCCGCGCGCTGGGTGTTCTGTGCGATTTCCGATGTCGCGGCCCCTTGCTGCTCGACGGAATCGGCAATCGACGTTGTCACTTCCCGGATTGTGGTAATCGTTCCGACGATCTTTGCGATCGAGTCAACGGTTACTGACGTCTCATGCTGAATCTCGGCAATCTTGTTGGAAATCTCATCAGTGGCTTTCGCGGTTTGCGAGGCGAGCTCCTTGACTTCGGCGGCGACCACGGCAAAGCCGCGCCCAGCTTCGCCCGCCCGCGCCGCCTCGATCGTGGCGTTTAGTGCAAGGAGGTTGGTCTGTCCGGCGATGTTGTTGATGAGATCCACAACCTCGCCGATGCGCTGCGCCGACATGGACAAGGCTCTGATGTTGTCCGACGTCTTGCCCACTTCGTCGGCTGCGACCGAGGCAATATGTGACGAACGCGAGACTTGCGAATTGATCTCGCGGATCGACGCGCTCAATTCTTCCGCACCTGCTGCCACCGTCTGAACATTGACGGCCGCCTCTTCGGCTGCCGCAGCCACGGATTGAGCCTGTCGCGAAGTCTCCTCGGCGGTCGCCGAAAGATTGCGGGCGGACGCCGCGACCTCGCCAGACGCTTTGGAGACACCAGCGGCAAGCTCCTCCATCCGTCCGACAAACCGCTGTGCGAGATCCGCGCGGCGGCTGGTGTCGGCAGAGGCTTGAGCGTTGAGCTTTTCCTGTTCCATCCGCGTTGCTTCGGCCGAGGCGAGGCCGTCGCGAAGAACAACCAAGGTGCGAGCAATGGAACCGACCTCGTCCTTTCGAACGGCGCCCTGGATGGTAACCGTGTACCGGCCGTCTCGGATGGCGTCCATGGCGTCGATCAGGGACCGAATGGGAGATGCAATGCCAGATCTAACCAAAAAGACAGCGAGGCCAATCACCAAGGCTAGCGCGATGAAGAATGCCGCGTAGGTCAGACGAACCACTTCATTCGTGGTGACGGTCGCCTCATCGGCCGCTTTCTCGCTAAAATTCGCGATCCGATCCGTCGTCGCGACGAACTGCGACACCAATTCGCTGACGGCGGGCTCGCAGTTCCTGGCGATCTCTTTCGTCGCTTTACGGCTTCCATCGGGATCAACCGCCGCGCGCGCAAGTTTGATGCTTTCGGCACAATTGGCCGTCATCACGTTCTCGAACTTCGTAATCAGCGATCCGATCTGATCAGCAAATTCAGGCGCCAAGCTCTTTGCACTTCGTAGCAGATCGACAGCCTTTTCTTGCGCCTCCTCGCGACCGCGCACGATTGCTTTTTGGCTCTCCTCGGATTCCGCGGATGCCGTCGCATAGATCGCTTCCAAAATCTTGACAGCAAACCTGTTAGCTCGCGCCACCGATAGTGTTGCTTTCGCCGGCCCGTCAATCAGCCCATTATAGCGGTTGTCAATTTCGTACATTTTCTCGGTTGCGTAGTATATCCCAGCCACACTACAAATACCGAGGAGCAAAAGAAGCGATATCACCTTGATTGTGATCGTCAGATCTTTGTATGACATCGACTTCCCCCAAATCGATACGCCAGCGGCATAACAGTCGGTGACGTGGCAGGGTTTCTCAACAGTCGCCAATCGAACCATCGCAGAAAACCGAATGTCATTCAGCGCTTACAGGGTAAGTTTTTGGTTAATTCTCACTGCTTCTGAGAAATTTCAATAAAAGAGACCCAATGGAGATAGCTAAAATCAAGGCTTCTGTTTCCGGAGCTCATTTTTATTTCAAAGACGAAACATTATTTCGTTTAGATTACTTATAGGTCAGGGAATCGAATTCGGTTGGACGCTTGGTCGACGCATCCCTGTCCATTCTAAGACGAGAACGCCGGCTCGGTATCACCGGCCGGCGTAAATGATGCGGCTTATAATATTACGATCGGCGCCGTCGATCATGCACTGCGGAGGCTTCTCACAAAATCGGCGACTTCGGACTGGAGACCGACGGACTGTTCCGAGAGTGTTCCTGATAGGCCCATGAGCTGGGTTGCGGCCGCACCCGTCATTTCGGCTGCCGAGCCTACGCCGGAGATACTCGTTGTCACGACTGAGGTACCCGCCGCGGCGCGCTGCGTGTTCCGAGCGATTTCGGACGTAGCCGCGCCTTGCTCCTCAACCGCACCCGCAATCGACGACGTAACCTCGCGGATCGTGGTGATCGTCGCGACGATCTTGGAGATCGACTCGACGGTGACCGCCGTTTCGTGCTGGATCTCGGCGATTTTGCTGGAGATTTCCTCGGTCGCCTTCGCCGTCTGAGAGGCAAGCTCCTTGACCTCGGCCGCCACGACCGCAAAGCCCCGACCCGCCTCGCCGGCGCGCGCCGCCTCGATCGTCGCATTCAGCGCAAGCAGATTGGTCTGCCCGGCAATATTGTTGATGAGATCAACCACTTCGCCGATGCGCTGGGCGGAGAGTGACAGCACCTTGATGTTTTCCGATGTCTTGCCGACTTCATCGGCCGCCACGGAGGCGATTTCCGAGGATCGATAAACTTGCGAATTGATCTCCCGGATGGAAGCGCTCAGCTCCTCGGCGCCAGCAGCCACGGTCTGAACGTTGACGGCGGCCTCTTCCGCAGCGCCGGCGACGGATTGCGCTTGCCGCGAGGTCTCCTCTGCTGTGGCCGAAAGATTGCGGGCCGATACCGCAACTTCACCGGATGCTCTTGAGAAGCCTGACGCGAGCTCTTCCATCCGGCCAACAAATCGCTGGGCAAGATCGGCCCGGCGCGATGCTTCGGATGTCGCCTGTGCATCCGTCTTTTCCCGATCCAATCTGGCCTCTTCGGCAGAAGCGAGACCGTCGCGCAGGATGATCAAGGTACGCGCGATCGCGCCGATTTCGTCCTTACGGTTGGCACCATGCACATCGGCCGTATACGCGCCGTCGCGAATGGATTGCATGGAGCCAATCAATCCGCGAATCGGATTTGCTATGGTTGAACGCACCAGGAAAATGGCAAGCCCGACCACCAGAGTCAGCGCGGCGAAAAAGCCGATATACGTTTCGCGAATGACCGAACTTGTATTGCTATTCGCGTAACGGACGACTTCGTCGTTCAAGCTTTGAATTTGACTCGTGGTCGCAACGAACTCGACGACGACGTTGTTGATTGCCGGCTCGCAACTCTTCGTCACAAAAGTGCGGGCTTTGCGAACACCGTCGGGGTCAGAAGACGACGTCGCGAGTTTCTCGGAGTTAAGGCACTTCCTTTTAACGGCATCATCGAGTGTGACCAAGAGATCGGTGATCTGGGCCTCAAACTGGGGAACCAGTTTGGCCGAGTTACTCAAAAGCTCGGTCGTCTTGATCTGAGCCTCCTCGCGGGTCGCTATGGCCGCGGCTCGAGCATCATCGTTGTCTGTGGCCGTGAATGCATAAAATGCCGCGAGAATATTGATCGCATAGCGATTGGCTTGCGACATCATGACCGTGGCCTTGGCCGGCCCTTCGATCAGGCGATTGTATCGGTCGCCGATCTCATTCATTTTTTGAGTCGCGTAATAAATACCGCCAATACTAGCCAGCCCAAGCAGTAAAAGCAGAGAGATAACTTTCACTGTTATCGTGAGATCTTTATATGACATCGATCTTCTCCGGCCCCATGCAGCAACGAGTAAGCTACCCCTGACAGGCCGTTATTCCTGACATCTATGTCATGGAACGACGTCCATCTTGGTGAATTTATGCCGTTAGGTCTGTTAATTTTATTTAAATGAAAGAATTGACGAATTCTCTTTTGCTGGATGTGTCCCGTACGACATTGGATCTATGTCCGTCTAGCGTGAGTGCCTATTACCTGTTCGATATCAGTCAGTTATGCAAAGAAAAGGACATCTTGGTGCTATGTTTGCGACGACGTTGACCGAAAATACAGCGCTGGTGTTCTGGCGTTCGGGACAATGATCATTAACTCCGACTTGTTTTTAGTATTTTTGCGGCTCTATCGGCGAGTTACCGCGCGTGGTCTGTCCAATCCTGCAGACATGAGGGCCTGACGCTCAACGCACTCCGCGCGCCCTGGCTTAGGCTTCGGAACCCCAGCCGCCGTCCGATTCGGCTCCTGCAGGCTGTATGAGATCCCACCGATTGCCAAAGCAATCCGTGAACACGGCGACCGTCCCATAGCTCTCTCGCCGCGGCTGCTCTAGGAACCGCACGCCGCGCGCTTGGTAGAGTGTGTAGTCACGTAAGAAGTCGTCGGTTTCCAAGAAGAGAAACACACGGCCGCCGGTCTGATTGCCGATCCGCGACGCCTGCGTCGCGCCGTCGGCTTTCGCCAGCAATAGCTGAGTGCTTACTTGGCCGCCGGGCGAGACCGTTACCCATCGCTTGCCCTCACCGAGCGGCGTATCCGTGTTCAACGTAAATCCGAGAGTATAGACGTAAAATCTTACGGCCGCATCATAATCATCGATAACGAGGGTAACGGTCGCGATACGTTGGGGCATCGGGCAGGGGCCTTGGGTTGGATTCTACTGCGGGCTGAAAACGGCAAACCACACCTTCAAAGAAGCCGTTCCAAGAGCCTGTCCAAGTCAATACAAAACTGCCTATGCAAGGTTTGAGTTTAGACCCGGTAGATTCTCCTTGTATTCCCCGAAGCGATCAGCCTGACGATCTCCTCCGCGTCGGCGGTCGAACAGAAGTCATCCGCGATCCAGCGATCAAGCACCCTGGAAACAGCGCGACGGAACAGGTAGGCGCCGAGATAGTAGAGTTCAGACAGGCCGAAAGCATCGGAAGAGTACAGCATCTTCGAAAACTTCCCCATCTCTAACGCTTCGGCGAGTATGGTTTCGGATTGCGGTGCAGCGAAGTTCAATGTGAATCCGACATCGTAATAGACATTGCGGAACACTTCCGACAGCCAGCCCGCCTCGCGCATGAACGGGAAACAGTGCAGCAAGGTGATCGGGACGTCCCATTCGTCCATTGCCGCGATGAAGGGCGTGAAATGGGTCGGATCGCAGGCATGCATAAGAATGTCAGCATCACCCACTCCCACATGCACCTGCAACGGAAAGCGGCGTTCTCGACAGACCTCTCCCGCTGTCCAGAGCAGATGTCGGATGACCGTTGGGTCGTCGAGCCGCCATGTCCCCGCCGCTTCCGATTGCTTCATCCAGGCGCCTGCAGCGGAGGCGACCTCAGACTTAGCCGGGCGGGTATAGTCGATCGCAAAGGTGGTGCGGTAGGCGACGATGGTCTTCAGCCCGACTGCTTCGCGGGAACGCTGACGAAGCCGTTCGGCGAAGACCGCCGCGAAGGCCTCTGCGGAAACCCCTTCGCGGGCGATCTCTTCGGCCAGCGCCTCGATCCGCACAACCTCGAAGGCCGGGATTGCCGCCACCTCTGCCATGGCAGGGACATCCATGATCATGCCGGCGCGATGGCCGGTATCGATCAGAAGATGCGACAGGCCACTGCCGCGCATTAGCCGCCGGTTGACTTCACTGGCGCCAAGCTCAAGCCGGCGTTGCACATAAGCCTCGCCCGACACACCTTTTTCCAGTCCCAGAACCGGAGCGCAGAAGCGACGGATGGCAAGTCCCACCGGCTTCAGGAACTCGTGAGTGCCTTCCGGTGGCGGGCGATAACTTTCGGAAATCAGCTTCTGGAATTCGATATATTCAAGTTCATGCCCGGTCACGCCATGGCAATGATGATCGATCAGCGGGATACGGGCGGCGAGTTCAATAGGCATCGCGGTATCTCGCACAGATTTCGGCTGCGGAAAGTCCGTGCATCATGGCGATCTCCTTGCGTTTCACGGCGACATAGGAGGACAAGAAGACCGGCGACATCCAGCGCTTGACCACGGCGCTCCTTTCAAGCTTGTCCAACGCCTCGGTGAGACTGGAGGGCAGGGCGACCACGCCGAGTTTCTTCAACAAGGCAGGCGTCAGTTCACTCGGGTCACGATCGATCGCCGGCGGCATGGGCAACTTGGCGCGGATGCCTTCAAGACCGGCGCGAATGATCGCCCCGACAACGATATAGGGGCTCGCGGTGGCATCGGGCGCCCGCAACTCCATATTGAAGCCGGCGCGGCGCTTTTCGGGCGACGCCTCGGGCGACGGGCAGATGCGCACGGCCGCTTCGCGGTTCTGCACGCCGAAGCTGGCATAGCCGCAGGACCAGTGGTGCGGTCCGAGCCGGTAGTAGGACACCGGGCTGCCGGCGAAAAGGGCGCAGATTTCAGGCAGATAGCGCACCAGCCCCACAATGAAATGCTGCGCCACCGGCGAAGCCTCTGCCTCCCCTTTGGCATCGTAGGCGGCATTCTGTCCTTTGGCGTCCAGAAAACTGAAATGCACATGCGCGCCGTTGCCTACGGCATTGGTGGCGGGCTTGGGTGTGAAGGAAGCGCGATAGCCATGCCGGCGCGCCACCTCGCGGATGACCTCACGTGTGAGGATGGCGCGGTCCCCAGCCATTGTTCCAGGGGCGGGCGCGGTGGAGACCTCATATTGGTTGATGCCATATTCCGGCTCGATGGTCTGCGGTTCCAAGCCCGCAAGCATCAGCGCTGGGGCAAGCGCACCGGTGAAGCCGGCCACCACGCGCATCGCTTCCAGCGAGAATGGCGTCGTTTTGGGTAGATCAGGACCGCTCAGCAGGAACTCATGCTCAAAGGCCGCGGTGAAGCAAAGTCCTGTCTCGGCTTCAAATTCGGCGAGCGCCGATTTCATGAAGCCGCGGGCGCAACACTCCCAGTTGAGGCCGTCACTGGTGTTGGAGTCGCAAAGCAGGATGTGGAAGGGCGGGGTGCCTGGCCAAAGATCGAGCCGAACGGCTGTCTCTGGCTGCGGAGTCTGGCGCACCTCCAGCATCGGTCCCCAAGGATTGTCGGCAATGTCGTCGAAAGGGGTCAGCGCCTGCCCAGCGACCGCCCAGCCTAGGCCTTTGGCCATGCGCTTGGGCAATTCGGAGGCTGGAACGCCGCGGCAGCGTGTGATGCCGACATAATCGCTCCAACACAGGTAGGCCACATCGGTCGAGACATCAGCCATCTTCGGCTCCATTGCTTCGGCGCTGCTTGCCGCCCGACGTCCATTCATAGTCGGTACGCAAGGATTCCAACTCCGCCATGCGCGTCTTGCCTCGGTCACCGAGTTTCTCGACGACCGCGGCGATCACAAGTTCGCACAGCGCCGTCATCGGCACTATGGAATCGAACACCGACGTCCACTGTACATCTGCCGAGAGCACAACATCGGCATGGCTGGCGATCGGCGACGCCCAGGGATCGGTGAAGGCGATGATGGCCGCGCCGCGCCTCTTCGCAATGTCAACGATCTCGACCGTTCGGGCCTCGTAACGGCGAACGTCGAAAACGATGAGCAGCGAACGCTTATCGAGCCGCAGCACCTGATCCTGACGTGACTGCAGGTCCTCCTGCAGGCGGTAGACACTGGGCCGCAACTGATCAAGATGCAGAAAGAGCATATCGGCGATCAGCCGGCTGAAGCGGCCGCCGGTCGTGTAAACGGCCCGGCGCGGATCGGAAATCAACGCGGCAGCGCGATCAATGTCGGTTTCGGAAGCCTTGGCAAGGCTGGCGGCAACGATCCCACTGAGGGCCTCGCTGTTGCGAGCAAAGGCGCTGCTGCCGGCCTCGGCCTTGTCGAACAGCGACAGAGGGGAGGTGCGGCGCTCCTCAAGCTCCGCCCGTATGCGACGTTGAAAATCAGGAAAACTGGCATAGCCGAGCTTGCCGGCGAGGCGCAGGACGGTGGGACCGGAGACACCTGCGCGCTCGGACAGGGCCGCGACCGTTTCGAGCCCGGCGACCAGCCCGGAGGCGATCAATACGCGTGCGACCTTGGCCTCTGCGGGCCCAAGATTGGGTGCCGCCTGGCGCAGCTGCTTGCCGATCGGAACCGCCATGGACATGTAGCACCTGTTACAACAAGTGAGAAATTTGTCAAAGACGAAATGAAACTTGACACAACCGAAGCCGCGCCTATCATGCCTACCTATGCCTGCTCACAACACCTTAACGATGGAGCCACCTAACGACGCAGCGCCTGCGCTTGCGCCATTTCGCCTGATCAATCAAGGTTCGACGACTCCCATCCTCGTCATCTGCGATCATGCGAGCCATGTGGTGCCGCGATCGTTAGGCACGCTTGGACTGCCGCCGGTCGAACTGGTCCGCCATATCGGATGGGAC
>JBEINZ010000253.1:0-4319 GCA_040377825.1 Hyphomicrobiales bacterium
AATCGTAAAGGAATAGGCTAGGAACCTGAAAAGAAACATCCGTTGGCTCTCGCGCCCTCGCTCCCCAAACGCAGTCGCATCTCGAATCCGGAGCGCGGAACTCGAGCCTTACGCATCGAGCACTCTTTTTTCAAGTTTATGGCAAGGGTACGGCGCCACCCGAGCCATGGACACATAGGGCTCATACCGATGCCGATTAGCCAGAACAATGCGAGGCCGGTTCAAGGGTTGCGTTCGGCGGATCGGCCCTGAAAGAACCGATCGATGGCGTCGACCAACGCCCCGGTGGTGCGCTCGCGCCATTCCGGCGACATCATCAAGACTTCGTCCTGTTTATTGGAAAGAAAGCCGAGCTCGACCAAGGCGCTAGGGATATCATGTGCCTTGAGGACCCGGAAATTCGCCGAACGATGCGGATTCGATTTGACGAGTTTGCCCACCGCTCGCAAGTCGTCCACCAGATTTCGGGCGAGGACCTGACTAAACTGCTTTGTTTCCCGGACAGTGAGATCGATCAAGATATCCGCAACGTCATCGGCGGTCTCTTGCGGAACGACGCCGGCGATCACGTCGGAGGCGTTTTCCTTGGCCGCAAGCGCGGCCGCTTGGGCGTCGGAGGCGCGGTCATCAAGCGTGTAGATCGTCGCTCCGCGGACGCTGTGGTCGTACTCGGCGTCGGCATGAATTGACAAAAATAGGTCGGCCTGCATGCTTCGCGCGAGCTTGACGCGATCACCGAGCGGGATGAACGTGTCATCGGATCGCGTCAGCCGCACGTCGTACCGGCCGCCTTGTTCCAGCTTGCGCTGGAGGAGCTTTGCGACATCGAGCACGACATTCTTTTCAAATGTGCCCGTCGCCGGACTGCGGGTCCCAACGTCGATGCCGCCGTGGCCCGGGTCAAGGACGATGACCGGCTTTGCCAGCGCCGGCCGCGTGACCTGTCGGTCGCCTTTCGGGAGCAATCCGGCGTTCTCGGCAACAGGTGCGGTCTTCGGCTTCCGGAGCGTGGTGGACAGAAACTTGGACCGATCGGTCGGGCGCAACATCAAATCAAGGCGCGCGCCGCGTTCGGCCGCGACAACGCTGGCGCTGACGATCTCCACCGGTCCGGCGGTATCGAAGACGAGGCACGAACGGCCGGCCATGAACAGGCCGTAGCGCCAGGAGGTGACCGGTCCTTTCGGGTCCTTGATCGGTTCCGCTCCGACGTCGAAGCGAACCTCGGGCAGTTCCACGACGATCCGAAATGGATCAGCTAGACCGAACGCATCGATTTTAGCGACCCGCGATAGGTCGAGCGAGAACCGCGTGAGGGGCCCGTCGTTGGAAAAGGTTGGCCGGGTCGCTCGGATTGGGTCGGATTGACTACTTGCCGCGCCGGTTGCAGTCACGGAAGTCTGCGCCATGATGGCCGGGCTAAGAATGCATGTTGTGAGGGCGAAGATCATAAAGGCGGCCGTACGGCCCGTGAACCGGATACAACGCGCCGCCGTCATCGTCCGCACACCCTTGAGGACCTGCTTCTTCGGCATGAAACAACACCACCAATAATCCGAGCCGACACAGTCCATGTTGCCATCGGTTCGGCCGCTCCCCAAATGAAATTGCTCATAGACGATGTCAGTCATTTGGTTAAGCGAGTGTTGCCGTTCGACCAAAGGGAGTACCGACAATGTGTCCTTGAGGTAACCCCGATGGACGCATAGCCTCACGTCACTGATTTCGCGCAAATGACCGGCGTTGGGCCCAACTTACGCCACACCTTTACATGACAGGCGAGCGGAGATGGAAAAACCTTAACCCGTACATGCCATGGATTGATCCCATCGTGCGGCTTGTTGGATCGATGAAAAACGACTTGCTTTCGTCATTGTTACCGCGAAGCGGTTACCGGAGTGCGCCATGGCCCGTTTAGCATCATTATTCACTCGTTCGTCGCGAGAACAGGGTTTCAGGAGTTACGCTTGCGCGGCGCTTGTCCTTTTCTGCGCGATCGCCGGCCATGCGCAGGCGCAATCCGCGCCGGAGACGATCGTCCGGACGTGGCTTGATCAATTTCGCGCAACCGGCTGGAGTGTTGAAACGGCGGGCATCGCCTATTCGCAAGGATCCGACACGCTCGAAGTGCGCGGCCTGACGTTCAAGCGCACGGACGCGACACCGGGCATGGGCGGGTCGATAACCGTTCCCTCGGCGACTTTCACAGGCCTCGCGCCCGCCGACGGGGGCGGCGTTTCCGCGCGATCAATTTCTGTGCCGACCATCGTGGCCAAGTTCGACTATACCAACTTGACGTTGTCGATCGGCCCGAGCGAGGTGCGCGATCTCTTTCTGCCGGCGGCGGCCGGGGCGCCACCGTTCGATCCGGCTAAACCATTCACAAGCTTCATCCAACGATGGAAGACGGTCGTCTTATCGCGGGCGGGATCGCTGGACGTAGGACCAATCGCCTTAGATGCGCGAATAGCCGAAGGCGCCATCTCATTGATGTCTGGTGGTCTGTCCGTTCAAGCTTGGGACAAGGGCCGCGCCTCATCTATCGTTTCCGAGCCTGTAAAACTTAAGGTCAGCGAACAAAATTCCACCATCGACTTTAACGTCGGAAAGTCGGAAACGCTCGACTATGACCTAAACGCCGCGATCAAGGTTTTCGACGACACGGCCTATCTTAATGGGAAGGGCGATGGCGAGTGGCGGCAGGTTTTCAAGTCGCAAATCGTGGATAGCTTCAGCGTTGTATCTGGACCCCTAAAGTTTTCGATAGGCCGCGTATCCACGCTTGGTCAAAAACTACGACAGGAAGATACGCCTATCAATGACTTGTATGATCGGCTGCTTACTGATCCGTCATCGCTCGACAATGATCCCGATGCAGCCTTGAGATCCCTCACTGGTTACCTCCGATCTATATCGATCGAACGTCTTGCATTCGACGAACTTTCTGCAAGTGGGCCGGAACTTGAGCGCTTTCGAATCGGGCGCACGTCTATGATCGACTATTCTCCGGACGGCATCGGCGAAATTCGATTGGAAGGCTTGGACTTTGCTGCCTCGGACAGCAGCGCCGGCCTGACGGACTTGTCTATCGGAAAGATCATGTTCCCGACCTTTGAGGCCGTTCAGAAGGCTTGGACGGCGGCACAGAACGGATCCGATGCAGACGTGCTTTCGATCATTCCAACCGTCGGGTCGGCTCGCCTTGTCGACGTGAAAATTGGCGCTCCCGATATCGGCACACTCTCGCTCGGCTTATTCTCGCTGGAGCTCAAGAATTACATCAAGGCGATACCGACCGAGATTGGATTGGCCCTTAGGAACCTTGTGTTACCCCCGACCTTGCTGAACGATAACAGTGCGAAGGATGCCCTTTCCGACCTCAAATACGACGCGATCGACCTATCCGCCGATATTCGCGCGCGTTGGGACGAGGGTTCTTCCGACCTCAAGATCAACGAATTGTCGGCTACGTTCGCGAACGGCGGAACGATCCGAGCCGAAGGCACCCTTTCGAACATTCCGCGCGCGGTCTTCGAAAACCCCGAGACGATACAGGACGCACTGGCCGGGGCGGCGCTTCGGGATCTGAGCATCTCCTATAAGGACGCGTCGCTCATCGGCCGGGTCATGGATCTGGCGGCGCAGCGGTCCGGCAAGCGGGTTGACGACTATCGCAATGGGGTTATCGGCGCTTTGCCCAGTGCCTTGCTCGGCATTCCCGATGTCGAAACCCGCGCCGGGATGACGTCCGCGCTTGCGATATTCCTTCGCGAACCCAAGACCCTCACAGCCTCGACGAGGCTGACTGCTCCGCTGCCGCTAACCCAGATTATCGGCACCGCGGCGGCCGCGCCGCGACGCCTGCTCGGTATTCTGCCATTCGCCCTCACCGCAAACGAATAATCTGCGTTAAACCGATCATGCAGTTGACCTTAAGATGTATAGCCAATAGCCGTTCGCCGATCCGAGCCCACGTCGAGGACCTATCATGACCTGTTCTTTCGTTCGCAGCACCATGGCGACAGCTGCCTTAGCGGCCAGTTTATTGGCGGCGCCGGTTGTCCAGGCCCAATCGGTCAAGGACCGAGTCGTCGAGACGCTCGTGGCGAACCTGAAGGCAGCCGGAGCGCGGGACGTCTCTTTTGCGTCAGTCAATGGCAGTGACGACAGTTTCACGATCAATACGATCAAGATCGTGTCCGGCCCAGTCGACAAGGAAATGACCGCGACCGCGAAATCAGCAACGATTTCCGGTGCCGCATTGAACGCCGACGGAGATTACACGATCAAGGAGGCGACGATCGCCGATTTCGAAATCG
>JBEINZ010000006.1:0-36041 GCA_040377825.1 Hyphomicrobiales bacterium
GCCGATGCACGCTCCGACGAGGCCAAGCGCGTCGCCCAGGAAAAGCTCGACCAACTCCGCGCTGTCCAGGCCGCGCTCGGCGCGACCGCCGCGGCGCATTGAGGCGGCCGCGGCCGCGACCGTGGCCGAGGCATTAGCCTTTCCCGATAGGATCCGACCGAATAGGAATCGCTCAAGATTTGATACCGCGAGCCAGTTTGTCGTTTGGATCGCTTCGATCCGAACGTGACAGGCCAAAGCCTGCCGGGTTCGAGACAGTTGGGCATTTGCGTCATCAGTGCCCGGATCGGTCCACCGTCCGGGCGTTTTCGTGAGTGGGCCGGTCCTTAGCGAGACGGTCCCGAGCAAGACGGCGGTGCCAAGTCGTTGCCACCATCTCACCTCCGGCCCGGCATCAGGCCGCTCGCCTAAATCATGCCGGAGCGCCCAACGCCTCGTCTGGCGACGATTCGACCCTCAAACCCAAGCGCCCTTGCGCATCACCGGCTCGATCCGCCCGTCCTCATGGACGCCGTCAACGTCGACCTGATCGGAGCCGATCATCCAGTCGATATGGATCAGGCTCTGGTTCACGCCCTTGGCGAGGAGCCCGGCGAGATCCAAGTCCCGGCCGCCCTCCACCGTCTTGGCATAGGCCTGGCCGAGCGCGATGTGGCTTGCCGCATTCTCGTCAAACAGCGTGTTGTAGAACAAGAGCCCGCTCAGCGAGATCGGCGAGGCGTCCGGCACGAGCGCGACCTCGCCGAGCCGGCGCGCGCCTTCGTCGATCTCCAGGACGCGCCGCAACACGTCCTCGCCGGTCGTGGCATGCGCCTCCACGATAGCGCCCGCCTCGAACCGCACCTTGATGTCGCGGATCAGCGTGCCCTGATAGGAGAGCGGCTTGGTCGCCGACACCGTGCCGTTCACCCGCTCGCGATGCGGCGTGGTGAAGATCTCCTCGGTTGGGATATTGGCATTGAAGACGATGTCGTTTTCCGCCTTGCCCGCGCCGCCCGCCCAAAGGTGGCCGTCGCAAAGGCCGACCTCAAGATCGGTGCCCGGTCCCTTGAAGCGCAGCGCGGCGAAGCGCTTGGCGTTCATCATATCGCCGCGCGCCCTCAGCGTCGCATTGTGCTCGGTCCAGGCGGCCACCGGATCGACGCCGTCGGCGCGCGAGGCCGCAAAGATGGCGTCCCACAGCCGCGCCACGGCGTCCTCTTCAGGCAGGTCCGGGAACATTGTCTTGGCCCAAGCCGGCGTCGCCGACGGTACCAAGGTCCAATTGATCGCCGAACGCGTGATGAGCTCGAGTGCCGGCCGATAGGCGGTCGAGCGCGCGCGGTTGGCGCGGGAAACCTTGTTTGGATCCTCGTTGGCGAGCAGCGACGGATCGTCGCCGACGATCGCCAGCCGCGCCGCGCCGGAGCGGAAGGCATTCGCCATGCCGTCGTAGAGCCAGCCGCTCGCGGTATCGAAGCTGCTTTCATCCGCAAGCCGGTAGCGCGAGAGCGTCGCCACATCGTCCGAATAGAGCACGGTGACCAGTGTCGCCCCGTTGGCGTAGGCGTGGTGCGTGATCCGCCGGGCAAGCGCGGTTGCTTCGAGCGGCGCCGTCATGACGAGTTCCTGGCCCGCGATCGAGCCAAGCCCGACCTTGACCGCCAGTTCGGCAAGCCGATCGAGGCGCGCGTCGAAGTTCTGATTCGTTGTCATGGGCTTGTCCATTTTAGCCGGTCCTTTTCGTTCGGAGCGATGCGATCCGACCGAAAAGGACCGGCTCAAGGTCTAGACTCTGGAGCAATTCCTTGTCGATCGGATGGACCCATCCGATCGGGAAATGCTCTAACCGGCAAGATGAGAAAACGCGAGGACGACCTTTTCGTAAACCGGTCGCTTGAAGGGAATGATGAGCTCCGGCAGCCGCTCCATCCGCTCCCAGCGCCAGCCGGAAAACTCCCGCTCGCCGGCCGGCGGATTGACGATGTCGATCTCGCTGTCGTCGCCCTCGAAGCGAAAGGCGTACCATTTCTGCGTCTGGCCGCGCCACTTATGTTTCCAATGATTGCCGACGACCGAGCGGGGAATGTCGTAGGCGTACCACTCCGGCGCCTCGGCAATCGGGCTCGCATTGCGCACGTTGGTTTCTTCCCAAAGCTCCCGCCGCGCCGCCTCCAGCGGGTCCTCGCCGGGATCGATCCCGCCTTGCGGCATTTGCCATTCGTGCCCGGGCGCCGTGTGCTCGGGCAAATTCTGATCGGCCCGCTGGCCGATCCAAACAAGCCCGGCTTTATTGAGCAGCATGATGCCGACGCAGGGCCGGTAAGGCAGGCTCAGGAATTCTTCAGGTGTCACGCTCGACCTCGCGCTACTGGATTGCTTTTCGATAGCCGATCGCGCGGTGCGCGTCACCTGCGCGAGGTATCTTCGCCCCAGCGCGCCGAAGCGCGGCCTAAAAGGGTCTTGCATTGACTAGAAAAACCGATTTTCCGCCGAATTTGCCCTTTCGCGGCGTCGGAAGCAGGTGACACGCATGCATTAGTCTTGAAAACTTCAAGTCATGGGCCCAAACTCTTTATCAGGCTGAACATCCGTCCGGCCGACCATGAGGAGAATACGCCGCTGACCATGGCAATCGAGACGCAGGACGCGGGTCGCCGCATTCCTGGTCGCCCGGTGAGTCCGGATCCCGCAGTCGGGGGTCCCGCCGCCGATGATTTGGCAAGAGCCGTCCTTTCGAGCCTCGAGGATTCGAAGGCAGAGGACATCGTCACCATCGACATTCGAGGCAAATCGTCGCTCGCCGACGTCATGGTGGTCGCCTCCGGGCGGTCTCACCGTCACGTGGGCGCGATCGCCGATCGTTTGCTTCACGATCTGAAGGATGCCGGCTTCGGCAATCCGCGGGTCGAAGGCCTCCCCCACTGCGATTGGGTTCTGGTGGATACGGGCGATGTCCTCGTCCATGTCTTCCGCCCGGAGGTTCGAACCTTCTATAACCTCGAAAAGATGTGGCAGGTCGAACCCGCCCAGCCGCGCGTTGTCGCGCAGGCTTGAACGAGGCGTCAGCACGGGCAGGGTTCGGCTGACTTGGGGCCGAATTTGGCATGCGTTTAAGAATTGCCGCCGTCGGCCGGCTGAAGGCCGGGCCAGAACGCGAGCTCGCCGAGCGTTATATGGACCGCGCCGCCAAGGCGGGTCGCGCGGTCGGGATCACGCGCTTCGATGTCGTGGAATATCCGGAAGGCAGGCAGGCGCGGCCGGAGGACCGCCGCGCCGAGGAAGCCGTCTTGGTTCTCGCCGATGTCGATCCCGCCGCGACGCTCGTTCTTCTTGACGAGACCGGCCGCGCGATGACATCGGAAGCTTTGGCGGCCTTCGTGGGAAAAACCCGCGACTCCGGCGCGGCGGAGATTGTTTTGGCGATCGGCGGGGCGGACGGGCATGGTCCGGCTTTGCGGCAGCGCGCCGACCTGACGCTCGCGCTCGGCGCGATGACGTGGCCGCATCAATTGGTCCGGCTCCTGGTCGCCGAGCAGATCTACCGCTGCGTGACGATTCTCTCCGGCCACCCCTATCATCGGGGATGACGGGTCGGCGGGGCCGTAGACACGCCCGACTACAAGGCGTTACCCGCTTTCGGCCGCAATTGCGCTGTCTGTTAGCTGAATGACGGCTTTTCGATTGACGTTGAGTGCCGAGAAACGATTGTCCGTGAAGATCGCGAATCGCCGCCGGATCGCAATCGGTCCGCAGTGCGAGCCTCGCATGCGCGGTCGCGGAGATCGAACCTGGGTGACGCAAGGCTTGCTCGGCACGGATACAAATGGCATCGGATGGCGGACAACGGCCATGCGCGAAGTCCGCCGGCGCCGCGACACAGCGCCGCGCCAAGCCCCGATTTGGCTTGGTCTGTGGATCGCGCTCCTGCCGTTCGCCGTAGGCTTGAACGAGCCCGCACTTGCGCAAACCGCCGCCGATCCCGGCATCGAACGTCGCCGCCTGACCCAAGCCGAACTTGATCAGCTTGCGCGCGACATCCGCACCTCGGAAGAGCGAGAGGCCCAAATCCGTCTGGAGATCGACGGACTGGAACGCGACCGCGTGCGCATCTCCGAGCAGCTGGTGGCAACCTCGACGCGGATCCAGTCGTTGGAATCGCAGCTTCTTCAAACGGAACGACGCATCGCCGCGGCCGATAGCGATGCCGAGCAGGTTCGTGTTTCGCTGGTGAAACGGCGCGCGGTGCTTGCCGATGTTTTAGCGGCGTTGCAGCGCATGGGCCGCAAGCCGCCGCCGGCCCTTCTGGTGCGGCCGGAGGATGCTTTGGCCTCCGTGCGGAGCGCAATTCTCGTCGGCGCGCTTCTTCCCGAGCTTCGACGGGAAGCGGAGCGTCTGATCGCCGATCTTGAGCGTTTGAGCACGCTAAAGGCGCGTTCCGCTACGGAGCGGGAGGCCTTTCGCGCGGATCTAGCGTCCTTGACGGAGGAACGCAGCCGGCTCGAGCTTCTGTTCGACGAGCGACGCCGGGCAAAGGGCGATCAGCAGCGAAAGCTTGAGGAGGAACGGCGGCGCGCCGCCGATCTCGCCGGCCGGGCCACGGGCTTGAAGGATTTCATCGGTCGACTTGAAACCGAGGTTGACAGTTCACGACGCGCCGCCGAGGCCGCGCGCAAGGCCGACGAAGAGGCTGCCGCTCGGGCAGGGGCGGCGCCACCTGCATCGCTTCCGGATCAAAAGTCCGTGACGGCCGTGCTTCGCGATCCCTCGCGAATCCAGCCATCGATTGCATTCGCCGACGCGAAGGGCCAATTAAATTTACCCGTGGCCGGCACGATCCTGAAAGGATTCGGAGAGGAAGATGGTCTTGGTGGCGTTTTGCGCGGCGTGCGGATCGCAACACGGGCGGAAGCGCGGGTGTCGTCGCCGAGCGATGGCTGGGTTGTTTACGCAGGACCGTTCCGATCTTACGGCAAGCTCTTGATCATCAATGGCGGCGGTGGGTATCATATCATTTTGGCAGGGTTGGAACGGATCGACGTAGAGCTTGGTCAGTTTGTCCTTTCGGGAGAGCCGATCGGAGTAATGGCCGCGCGAAGATTGGTTAGCTCGGCCTCAACAGCAGCGGACGGACAGGCCTCGGAACAGCCGGTTTTGTACGTTGAGTTTCGAAAAGAGAATTCGTCTATCGATCCCGCCCCGTGGTGGGCCCAGTCTCGTGACGAAAAGGTTCGAGGATGATGCGGAAATTCTCTCTGGTTTTCATGGGTGCGGTCGTCGGCGCGGGCATGACGTTCGGTCTCGTGCAAGGCAAGCATTTGCTTACGAGACCGGCCGTCGCGGCGGGTGCCGAAACCTATCGTCAGCTGAACCTCTTCGGAGACGTGTTCGAGCGGATCCGCTCGGATTACGTTGAGCAGCCTGATGAGCCGAAACTCATCGAGGCCGCCATCAACGGCATGCTTGCCTCGCTCGACCCGCATTCGAGCTACATGAGCCCGAAAAGCTTCCGCGACATGCAGGTGCAGACGCGCGGCGAGTTCGGCGGGCTCGGCATTGAGGTCACCATGGAGGACGGCGTCCTCAAGGTGGTGACGCCAATCGATGATACGCCGGCGGCAAAGGCGGGCGTTCGTTCGGGCGACGTCATTCTCAGCCTCGACGGCGAGGCCGTGCAGGGACTAACGCTCAATCAGGCCGTCGACAAGATGCGCGGCCCGGTCAATTCCACGATCAGCCTTTCGGTCAAGCGCGATGGCGTGTCCGACACGCTCGAAATCAAGATCGTTCGCGACATCATCCGCATCCGCTCCGTGCGCTCGCGCATCGAGGGCGACATCGGCTACGTGCGGATCACCCAGTTCAACGAACAGACGTTCGAGGGCCTGCGCGACTCCGTCGACAAGATCACGAAGGAGGTTGGCGGCGACAAGCTCAAAGGCTTCGTCCTTGATCTGCGCAACAACCCCGGCGGTCTCCTGGATCAGGCGATCGCGGTATCCGATGCGTTCCTAGAGCGCGGCGAGGTGGTGTCCACCCGCGGCCGCAATGCCGAGGAATCGCAGCGCTATAACGCTCGCGCCGGCGATCTGACCAAGGGCAAGCCTGTGATCGTCCTGGTCAACGGCGGTTCTGCCTCGGCCTCGGAAATCGTGGCCGGCGCCCTGCAGGATCACCGTCGAGCGACGATCCTCGGCACGCGCTCCTTCGGCAAGGGTTCCGTACAGACGATCATTCCGCTCGGCGCCAACGGCGCCATCCGGCTGACCACCGCTCGCTACTACACCCCGTCGGGCCGGTCGATCCAGGCCAAGGGCATCGAGCCGGATATCGAGGTTCTGCAGGATCCGCCGGCCGATCTGAAGGGCAAGGACGATATCAAGGGCGAGGCATCCCTGAAGGGTCACCTCAAGAATCCGGCGGATGCCACTGACGAAAAGTCCGGTAGCCAAGCCTACGTGCCGAGCGACCTTAAGGAAGACAAGGCCTTGAACTACGCCTACGATCTGCTTCACGGGATCAAGGTCAACAGTGCCTTCCCGGCTAACCCCAAGGCCGCGGTTCCGAACTGACGTAACCGAGAGCCTATCCCATCGCGCTTGAAACGATCCGCCCGGTGAAAACCGTCGGCGGATCGTTCGATTCCGGAGCGTCAAGACGGTACCCTCTCACCGTCATCTGATTCGCAACGGCCCCGACCTCGACTTTCCCTCGATTTAACCGGATCCTCGCAGCCTGGAGCGGCCATGTCGGACGATCTCAGCGCCCCACTCGGACTAACACCGAGCAAAAGCCGCTGGAAACGCGTTCCGTATGGCATCATCGGCTTCACCCTCATTGCAATCATGGCCCTCGGCGCCGTCGTCTGGGTGGCGTTCTTTCCCGATCCGATGGGCGGCGAGCCGACCACCGCGGTCCGCATCGACCGAGGCCGAACCGGTGTCGCGCCAACGGATGTCGCGGTATCGGAATCGCGCAAGCCGGCGGATAAGGATGCCAATGGCAAGCCCGTCGATCCGGCGACCGATCCCGCGAGCGCTCGAGCCCAAATGCCGGATGCGGCCGTCGAGACGGTCAAGCGCATTGGCCTTCCTGCGGAGGGTCAGCCGCTCGTCTCGACCCCGGTCGCGCGGCTGATAGACAAGGGCAAGTACGGTCCGATCCCGAAGATTGGCCCCGACGGCGCACGGCCGGTCGACGTCTATGCCCGCCCGGCGCCGCGCAAGCCGGCCTCGGCCTCGCGCATCGTCCTGGTCGTCGGCGGGCTCGGCCTCAGCCAGACCGGCACGCAAGAGGCGCTGCGTCTGCTGCCGGCCGAGGTCACCGTCGCGTTCGCGCCTTACGGCAACAGTCTCGATCGTTGGATGCAGCGCGCGCGCCAGGATGGTCACGAAGTCTTGTTGCAAATCCCAATGGAGCCGTTCGACTATCCCGACAATGATCCGGGGCCGCAAACGCTGCTGACGAGCCTATCCGCCGACCAAAATCTCGACCGCCTGCAATGGCTCATGGCACGGCTGACCAATTATGTCGGCGTGGTCAATTTCATGGGCGCCAAGTTCACGGCCAGCGATCAAGCAATGCTGCCGGTCCTGCGCGATCTTGCCCAGCGCGGGCTCCTTTACCTCGACGATGGCTCGTCGGCGCGCTCGCAGGCGGACTCGCTCGCCAAGACGGCAAAAGTGCCCTTCGTGCGGTCCGATTTCGTGATCGACGCGACCATGACTGAAGCCGCGATCGACGCGCGGCTGATCCAGCTGGAGAATCTCGCCCGATCGAAGGGGCTTGCCGTTGGGACGGCCTCCGCGCTGCCGCTCAGCGTCCGCAAGATCACCGAATGGGCCAAACAGCTGGAGAGTCGCGGCGTCGTGATCGTTCCCGCCAGCTCGATCGCGCGCGACGGATAACCGGCTCTAGGTGCGCGACGGCGCCGCCAGTCCAAGACCCTGACGGCGCAGCTGCGTTGAGGAAAGCGGCACGCGGGCGGCGTGGATGAAGGTCCAGGCCGGCGGCGCGAGGCGCGGCAGAAGGCCGGCCTCCGTCTCCGGCACGCGGTATCGCGCAAGCGCGGCCGCCGCGGGGCTCGCCTTGGCGAGCTGCGTCGAGCCCGGCCGGTCGATCACCGCCATCGGCATGGCGGAGGCGATGCGCCGCCAGTGCTGCCAATGATGAAATGTCGCGAGATTGTCCGCGCCCATGATCCAGACGAACCGGACGCCTGGGGCCGAGCGCGCGAGCCGGGCGACCGTCTGCCAGGAATAGACCGAGCCGAGCCCGGCCTCCAACCCGGTCACGACGATGCGCGAATCGTGAGCGAGCCGCCGCACCGCCGCGATGCGCGCCGACAGCGGAGGCAAGCCGTTGTGATCCTTCAGCGGATTGCCCGGCGTCACCATGATCCAGATCCGGTCGAGGCCGAGCCGCGCGAGCGCG
Source organism: Hyphomicrobiales bacterium (assembly GCA_040377825.1). GTDB lineage: Bacteria > Pseudomonadota > Alphaproteobacteria > Rhizobiales > Ancalomicrobiaceae > JBEINZ01. The sequence continues at coordinate 8,413 of JBEINZ010000006.1, forward strand.
ACCTCCGCGACGTGAACGTGGCCGGCATGGGGCGGATTGAACGATCCGCCAAAAAGCCCGATCGTCATGCCCGCGAAGGCCGGCGGCACCTTGAGGTCCGCGGGCGCCGGCGGATCGACGCTGAGGCGGGCGGTACTCAAGGCCGTATCTGACCGGACCCGGTCACTCGATACTTGAACGAACAGAGCTGCTCCACCCCGACCGGCCCGCGCGCGTGCATCTTGCCCGTCGCGATGCCGATTTCCGCGCCCATGCCGAACTCGCCGCCGTCGGCAAACTGCGTGGAAGCGTTCCACAGGACGATCGCTGAGTCGATCTCGTTCATGAAACGCGCGGCCTCAGGCGCGTCGTCGGTGATGATCGCCTCGGTGTGATGCGAGCCGTAAGTCTCGATATGGCGGATCGCGGCGTCGAGCCCATCGACCACCGCGACCGAGATGATCGCGTCGAGATACTCGGTCGACCAATCCGCCTCGCTCGCCGGCGTCGTGCCCGGGACCGCGTCGACGACCGCGCGATCCCCGCGAATAGCACAGCCGGCCGCCATCAAGGCCTCCACGATCGGCGCAAGGTGCGTCGCCGCGACGGCTCGATCGACCAGCAGCGTCTCCGCCGCGCCGCAAACGCCGGTTCGCCGCATCTTGGCATTGACCGCAACGCGGATCGCCATGGCGAGATCGGCGCCGGCCGCGACATAGACGTGGCAGAGGCCCTCCAGATGCGCGAAGACCGGAACCCGCGCTTCCGACTGCACGCGCGCGACAAGGCTCTTGCCCCCGCGCGGCACGATCACGTCAATCGCCCCATCGAGCCCGCCGAGCATGAGCCCTACGGCCGCCCGGTCGCGCGTCGGCACGAGTTGGATCGCATCTTCAGGCAAGCCGGCGTCGTTGAGCCCGGCACGCAGTGCCTCAACGATCGCCGACGATGATCGAAAAGAATCGGAGCCGCCGCGCAGGATCGCGGCGTTGCCGCTCTTCACCGACAGCCCGCCGGCGTCGGCGGTCACGTTCGGCCGGCTTTCATAGATGATGCCGATCACGCCGAGCGGCGTCGCCACGCGCTCGATGTTAAGCCCGTTCGGGCGGGTCCATTGCGCCAGCACGCGTCCGACGGGATCGGCGAGCGCGGCGATCTCATCAAGCCCGGCCGCGATCGCCGCGATCCGCGCCGGCGTAAGCGCGAGGCGATCGACGAAGCTCGCCGCCATCCCGTCCCGCTTGGCCGCCGCGACATCCTCGTCATTGGCCGCGAGGATCGCGTCTTTGGCTGCCCCGACGCGCGAGGCCATTGCGGAAAGCGCGGCCGCACGCGCTTCAGGACGCGCCAACGCGACCTTACGGGACGCCGCGCGCGCCCGCCGGCCGATGTCCTGCATGGTCTCTTCGACTGATCCGCCGTCGATCACGCGCGCGCTCGTCGCCATCACTCGCCCCTCAGCACCATGTCGTCGCGGTGGATCATCTCGACCCGACCGGTATAGCCCAGGATCGCCTCGATTTCATGCGTCTTGCGGCCGAGCACGGCGAGCGCGTCCTCCGCGTCGAAGGCGATCAGGCCGCGTCCCAGTTCCCCGCCGCCCGCCCCTTGGATCACGACGGTGTCGCCGCGCGAAAATCGCCCGTCGACCTTGACGCAGCCGGCCGGAAGCAAGCTCTTGCCCAAGCGCAGCGCGCGCTCAGCCCCGGCATCGACCACGATCGTGCCGCGCGCATCGAGTGAACCGGCGATCCATTTCTTGCGCGCCGTGACGGGCGTGCCATGGGCCGAAAACCACGTCGCGCGCTCGCCCCGGTCGATAGACGAAAGTGGGTTCAGTCGCTTGCCGAGCGTGATGATCATGCTCGCGCCGGCATCGGTCGCGATCTTGCCGGCCTCGATCTTCGTCTTCATGCCGCCGCGCGAGAGTTCCGATCCCGCGCCGCCGGCCATCGCCTCGATCTCCGGCGTGATGCGCTCGACGGTTGGAATGTGTCGCGCGCTCGGATCGTCGTTTGGCGGGGCGGTGTAGAGCCCGTCAATGTCGGAGAGCAGCACCAGCAGATCCGCGCCGATCATGGAGGCGACGCGCGCGGCGAGCCGGTCGTTGTCGCCGTAGCGGATCTCGGTCGTCGCCACCGTGTCGTTTTCGTTGATCACGGGCACCGCGCGCCGGGCGACGAGCGTTCCGAGCGTCGCGCGGGCATTGAGATACCGGCGGCGGTTTTCCGTATCGTCGAGGGTGAGCAACACCTGCGCGGCGGTGAAGCCGCGCGCGCCCAGAACCTCGGAATAGGCCCGCGCCAGCGCGATTTGCCCGACGCTCGCCGCCGCTTGGCTTTCCTCCAGCTCCAGCGGTCCCTTGGGCAATCCGAGGCGGCCGCGGCCGAGCGCGATCGCCCCGGATGAGACAAGCAGCATCTCCGTCCCGCCGCGCATCAGGCCGGCGACATCGTCGGCGAGGCTTTCGAGCCACGCCGCGTTGAGCGCCCCGCTTGCCCGATCCACGAGCAAGGCGGAGCCGATCTTCACGACGATGCGGCGATGGTCGGCAAGCGGACGGGTCATGACCAGCACGAAAACGTGAGCGGCGGAATGGGATTAGACACGAATGGAACCGGGCGCAAGCGCCGCCGGCCCAAGGAACCCATGCGTCATGGTCGCGCCATCATGGTCGCGCCTTCATGGTCGCCACGTCGCCTCGCGTTTCGCCGGGACTTCGTTCGCCTCCTCGGTCCGGTCGGAATCAATCGTCCGCATCAGCGCGCGCAGTGTCTTCTCGACATTCTCGCCGCTGGCGGCCGAGACCGCGATCGGCACGCGGCGCGCGGCTTTCTTCAGGGCGGCAAGTTTCGTCTCGCGGTCCTCATCGGTCAGTGCATCGCATTTTGACAAGGCGACAACCTCGGGCTTGTCGGCAAGGCCCTGGCCGTAAAGCTTCAGCTCCTTGCGCACGACCTTATAGGCCTTGGCAACGTCGTCCGAGGTGCCGTCGACGAGATGGAGCAGCACGCGACAGCGCTCGACATGGCCGAGGAAGCGATCGCCGAGCCCCTGGCCCTCATGGGCGCCCTCGATCAGGCCCGGAATATCCGCGAGCACGAATTCGCGCGCGTCGACCCGCACCACGCCGAGGCCGGGATGCAGCGTGGTGAAGGGATAGTCCGCGATCTTCGGCTTGGCCGAGGTGACGGTCGCGAGAAATGTCGATTTGCCGGCATTCGGCAACCCAATCAGGCCGGCGTCGGCGATCAGCTTCAGCCTGAGCCAAACCCACTTCTCCTCGCCCTCGAGCCCCGGATTGGCGCGCCTTGGCGCTTGATTGGTCGAGGTCTTGAAATGGGCATTGCCAAAGCCGCCATTGCCGCCCTCGCACAAAAGAACCCGCTGGCCGATCTCGGTCAGGTCGGCGATCAGCGTCTCGCCGTCCTCTTCCAGGATCTCGGTGCCCTTGGGAACACGCAAGGTCACGTCTGAACCCTTGCCGCCGGCACGGTTGCGGCCCATGCCGTGGGTGCCGATCTTGGCCTTGAAATGCTGCTGGAAGCGGTAGTCGACGAGCGTATTGAGCCCTTCGACGCATTCCACCCAAACGTCGCCGCCGCGTCCGCCGTCGCCTCCGTCCGGCCCGCCGAATTCGATGAACTTTTCCCGCCGAAACGAGACCGCGCCCGCCCCGCCGTCGCCGGAGCGGACATAGACCTTGGCGGTATCCAGAAATTTCATCGTCTTGCCTCGTCCCGGCTCGCCCGTGTCAGCTCGGTGTTGATATGCGGCAGGTCCGCGCCTTGTGGCCGATTAGGATACATCGTTTCGCCGACAACGACGAAGCCGACCTTTTCCTGCACGCGAAGCGAACCGATATTTCCCGCGAAGAGACCGGAAAAGACGGTCGTCGCCGCCGTCCGCGCGAAGATCATGTCGGCGACCGCGGCGACAGCCTCCGTCATATAGCCCTTGCCCCAAAAGGCTCGGCCGAGCCAATAACCAAGAAATGGCCCGTCTTCCGCTTGCGTCCTGCCGGCCGCCGCAAAGTTCCAACCGATCACGCCGACCGGTTCGCCGTCGGTGACAATCGCAAGATGAAGGCCTCGACCCGCGCGGCGCTCGTCAGCGGCCGAAGCGAAAAAACGCTCAAACCGCGCACGCTCGACCGGCCAGTCCGGCCGGGCCAGCCACTTGACCACCTCCCAGTCGTCGAAGCGCGGACGAAGCGGCCCAACGTCAGCCGGATCGAGCGCGCGCAAGCGAAGCCGCGCCGTGACCAATTCCCCGGTGAAACCGGCAATGGCCGCCTCGCATTCCTGCTGGTTGCTCATTCGACGGCCCCCACCAATTGGCCTTCGCCACGCTTTTCGACCGACGCCGACCGCCAGGCGCGCAATGATTTCCAAACCGCCCGCTCCAAACGGAAGCGGTCGACAGGAACCATTCCCCGCAGGAACAGCGACGGACCCATGCCCTGTCCGGTATACTGAAAGCCGCATTTCTCCAGGATCCGGCGCGAGGCCGAGTTCGTCACCCGGCAGGAGCCGGCAACCGAAGGCGCCTCGAATCGATCGAAGGCAAGGTCGACCAGCGCCTGCGCGGCCTCCGTCGCATAGCCGCTGCCCCAATAGGGCCGGCCGACCCAATAGCCGATCACGTAGCGCTCGCCATCCCGCGGCATCAAGCCGACCGTCCCGATGAGCCGCGGCGTCTCGCCCTTCAGGTAGATCCCGAAATTGACCCGCTGGGCCGTGACCACCGTGTTGTCGATGAAAGCAAGCGCATCCGCGACCGAATAGGGGTGCGGAAGCGTGGCGAGGTTCTCCGCGATCGCGACATCATTCGCGAGTTCCGCAAGGACCTCCGCGTCGGCACGGGTCGGTTTTGTCAGGATGAGACGCGCCGTTTCCACGGCGAGTGTCGCCAGATCGTCGCTGAGCGCCTCAGGGACCTTCTGGCCGCCGGTACTGGGGGGCTCGCTCAAGTCGCGCATTTGGAATCCTCCGGATTGCCAATTCGGAAACGATGAAGGGGAAGATGGCGTCCCATCTCCCCCTCTCGTCCGGCCTTGGCAGGCCTTGGATTCACGGTGACATCACCGCCGGGTCGATGGGACGCCGGCGCTTGATGTATTCATCTCGCCGGTTTACTCCGCTGCCGCCGCCATATTTGGGGCGACGGATACATAAGTTCGGCCGTTGGCTTTGGCTTGGAAAACCACGCTGCCCTCGACCTTGGCAAAAATCGTATGATCCTTGCCGATGTCGACGCCTTGGCCGGGATGCCACTTCGTGCCGCGTTGGCGAATAATGATGTTGCCCGGAATGACCGACTCGCCGCCGAACTTCTTCACGCCAAGACGGCGGCCGTCGGAGTCGCGACCGTTGCGGGACGAGCCGCCTGCTTTTTTGTGAGCCATGATCGTGCTCCTTCACATGTGTCGCGGCGGTCGGCGCATGTCTTGCGCGCTCGGACCTTCGCGGGTCAATCGGATGTTCGAAGGACCTTACCTTCGAACCGGGTTCAAGACAACGCCGGCAGCGGCATGCCGCGCATGCGTCAAGAGCTTAGGCGACGGCAATGCCGGTGATGCGGACGACCGTCAGGTCCTGACGATGGCCCTTCTTCTTCTTCCAGCTCTTGCGCCGGCGCTTGACGAAATGGATGACCTTGTCGCCGCGGGTCTGCTCGACCACTTCGCCGGATACGGTGGCCCCGGCAACGAGAGGCGCGCCCACGGTCGTGCCGGCTTCGCCGCCGACCAAGAGCACCTCATCGAATGTCACGCTGGCGCCGGCCTCGGCGTCGAGCTTTTCAATGGTAACGACGTCATTGGCGGCAACGCGATACTGCTTGCCACCGGTCTTGATGACCGCGAACATTTTTCCGTCCTCGTTTTCCACGCGCCCTTCGGCGCCGCGCGAAACGACCACGCCGCGTGCTCACAACCCCAAGGGCGAGAAGCAATGCGGGGACCTCGATACGCGAGATACGTACCGTCGCACGGGCTTTGAGTGGATGGCTATTATCGCCGGGGCGATTGGCCGTCCGAGCCTCGGGCAGCGCAATAAGCCGGGCTTTCGGGCCCGGCTTTCGCGAATGCCGCCGGTTATAAGGAGGATTGCGCCGGAGTCAATCAAGCAGAGCCCGAAAACTGCGGTTCCGAGGCGGGATTTGCCCGCCTTGTCGCTGAAAGGCCGGCTAAATCAGCCTTTGCGATCGGCGATCGCGTCGAGCCGCTTTTGCATGTCTTCCATCTGTTGCTTCAATCGGTCGAGCTCGGTCGTCTCTAACGGCTTATCCTCCGCCTTCTGCTTGCTCGGATCGGTGGGCACGACGCCGAAAGGCGTGAACATGCGCATGGTCCGCTCGAACATCTCGGAATTGCGCTTCACCTGCTCTTCCATCGCCTCGAAGGCGTTGGCGCCGAAGGCCTGGGTCATCTGATCGCGGAACTTATGCTGCTCGCGGGTCAGCGAATCAATCGAGAATTCCAAGTAACTCGGCACCAGCTTCTGCATGCTGTCGCCATAAAATCGAATAAGCTGGCGCAAGAACGCGATGGGAAGAAGGTTCTGGCCCTTGTTTTCTTGCTCGAAGATAATCTGGGTCAGAACCGAGCGCGTGATTTCCTCACCGGATTTGGCATCGAAAACGACGAAATCTTCCTCGTTCTTTACCATTTCGGCAAGGTCTTCGAGCGTGACGTAAGTCGACGTGCCGGTATTGTAGAGACGTCGGTTCGCGTACTTCTTGATAACGGTCGGTTCTTTGGCTTTCGACATCGCGTTTTGCTTTTCCCCAGGGACATGCCGAGCATACCGCGACTGACCGCGCGGACGGCGCCGAGCGTGGCAAAAACGCAGCCACGCGCCGGAAATCGCCGCTAGACTAAGAAGTTTCGCTCGCGGTCGCCACATAATTTCTTCGCGGGTGCGAAAGATCGAATATGGACTGATTTCGACCTCTGGCTAAGCCAGAAATTCCCCGCCGCGCTGCCAATCTGAAAAAGGTTGCAACGCAGTTCCTCGCATTGACAGGTGGGGCCGCGCTGTCTCTATTGCGCTCAATGGAATGGTTGGGGCGCGCCGCGTTCCCCGCCGCGCATTTCCCTCAACGCTATCCATTTCGGAGGACACGCGATGGCCAAGGACGTCGTCATTGTCAGCGCCGCCCGTACGCCGGTCGGCAGCTTCAACGGAGCTCTCGCGGCTATGCCGGCCCATCAATTGGGTGCCATCGCCATCAAGGCCGCGCTTGAGCGCGCCGAGGTCGATGCGTCGGATGTCGACGAAGTTATCCTCGGCCAGATCCTCACGGCCGGACAAGGGTAGAACCCCGCCCGTCAGGCTGCCATGGCGGCTGGCATTCCACAAGAAAAGACCGCCTGGGGTCTCAACCAGCTTTGTGGCTCCGGACTGCGCACCGTCGCGATCGGCATGCAGCAGATCCAGACCGGCGACGCTGACATCATCGTCGCGGGCGGCCAGGAATCCATGTCGATGGCCCCGCATGTCGCCTACCTTCGCAACGGCACCAAGATGGGGTCGTTGGAACTCGTCGACTCGATGCTGCGCGACGGACTGATCGATGCCTTCAATGGGTATCACATGGGTAACACCGCGGAGAATGTTGCCAAGCAATGGCAACTTTCACGGCAACAACAGGACGAATTTGCCGTCGTTTCCCAAAACAGGGCCGAGGCCGCGCAGAAGGCCGGCAAGTTCCAGGAAGAGATCGTCCCCGTCACGATCAAGGAGCGAAAGGGCGACAAGGTTGTCGATCAGGACGAGTATATCCGCGCCGGTACTACGTTGGAAATGCTCGCGAAATTGCGCCCCGCCTTCGATAAGGACGGTACGGTCACGGCCGGAAATGCCTCCGGACTGAATGACGGCGCCGCCGTCATCGTGCTGATGTCGGCCGACGAGGCCGCCCGCCGCGGACTGAAGCCGCTTGCCCGCATCGTCTCCTGGGCAACCGCCGGCGTCGACCCGGCGGTCATGGGCACCGGCCCGATCCCGGCTTCCCGCAAGGCCCTGCGGAAAGCCGGCTGGAAAGTCGAGGATCTCGACCTTGTGGAGGCCAACGAGGCCTTCGCCGCGCAGGCCTGCGCGGTCAACAAGGATATGGGCTGGAAGTCGGACATCGTGAATGTGAACGGCGGCGCGATTGCCATCGGTCACCCGATCGGCGCCTCCGGCGCTCGCATTCTCACCACCTTGTTGCACGAACTGAAGCGCCGCGACGCCAAGCGGGGCCTCGCCACGTTGTGCATTGGTGGCGGCATGGGCGTGGCGATGACAGTCGAGCGCTGAACGCGGAGGGCATCGCGAAGGGCGGGCGACATGGCCTGCCATCGCTTGCCAAGCCATTAAAAATAAAGGTGGATCGCTAAATCCAGGCCATTTGATTCGGCGCATTTTCAGCGCCCAAAAATCCAGCATCCTTCCGAGGGAGACGCAATCATGAGCAGGGTAGCACTCGTCACCGGTGGCACGCGCGGCATCGGTGCGGCCATTTCCAAGGCCCTCAAGGCGGCCGGCTACAAAGTTGTGGCAAACTACGGCGGCAACGACGCGGCGGCGGCCGCGTTCACCGCCGAGACCGGGATCCCGGCCCATAAGTGGGACGTCGGCGATTTCGACGCCTGCGCCGCCGGCATCGCGAAAGTCGAGGCCGAGGTCGGCCCGGTTGAAATCCTCGTGAATAACGCGGGCATCACACGAGACAGTTTTTTCCATAAGATGACCAAGGACCAGTGGTCCGCCGTTATCCGCACCAATCTCGATAGTCTTTTCAACATGACGCGCCCGGTCATCGAAGGAATGCGCAATCGTTCGTTCGGTCGTATCATCGTTATTTCATCGATCAACGGTCAGAAGGGTCAGGCTGGACAATCGAATTACTCGGCGGCCAAGGCTGGAGACATTGGTTTTATTAAGGCGCTGGCCCAGGAAGGTGCCTCCAAGGGTATCACCGCCAACGCGATTTGCCCCGGCTATATCGCGACCGACATGGTCCGCGCGGTCCCCGAGGAGGTGCTGAAAACCCGCATTCTGCCGCTGATCCCGGTCGGCCGGCTCGGCGAGCCCGAGGAAATCGCCCGCGCGGTGGTGTTCCTGGCCTCCGACGAGGCCGGCTTCGTCACCGGCTCGACGCTGTCCATCAATGGCGGCCAGAATTTTGTGTAATCGCAAGGGCATATGGCCGAACGCCCGATGACCGAACGCCCGATGACCGAACTCGTCCTTCCGCGTGCCGATCGTGGGTCCGACACCCGCCCGCCGGTCGTGTTCTTGCACGGCTTCGCGGGCGATCGGGACTCTTGGATCGGTCAGGTCGTCGCGCTGGAAACGCGCCGAAGGATTATCGCCTTCGATCTGCCGGGACACGGCATGGCGCTCGATTGGCCCGAGATCGGCCATGCGGGCATCGCCGCCAAGGCGGTAATCGGCGCGCTTTCGGCGCTGGGGATCGAGCGATTTCATCTCGTCGGGCACTCGATGGGCGGGGCGACCGCCACGCTCATCGCGCTGAAGCTAGCGCCTGCCCGACGCCTCGCGAGCTTGACCTTGCTTGCGCCCGGCGGCTTCGGCACCGAGATCAATCAAAGGCTGGTGCGCCGTTATGCCACCGCGACCGCGGAACACGAAATTCACGCGCTGCTTGAGCAATTCTTCGGCTACGAGCGGCCCGTTCCGCAGGCGATCGCCCGGCGCATGGCTGAAATCCGCCGCGATCCGCGGGTGACCGCGACACTCGCCCGCATCGTCGAGGCGATCCTAGATGGCGAACGGCAGAAGACCTTCGACCTTGACGACCTCGCGGACCTGCCGCATTCGATCCGGATCATTTGGGGCGATCAGGACCGCGTCCTGCCGACGAGGCAGGCCCGGAAAGCGCCCGGAATCGTTGGCGTCCACGTCTTTCGCGGCGTCGGCCACATGCCCCATTTGGAAGTGCCGCGCGAGGTGACGCGGCTGATCCAGGAGGCCATTGCGGCCGAGTAACCGGCGGGCAACCGTTCGGCCGCCCAGCCGGAGAATTCCCGCCATTCCGATCAGGGCGCCGGGTTCTGATGGCGCTGATGGATCGCGTCAATCGCCGCCTCGAGGTCCGGCGTGATGGCCACGTCCAGCGACGCGATGTCCGCTTGCAATTGCGCCACCGTCGTTGCGCCCAGAATGACCGAGGCGACGAATGGCCGGCTTGCCGCGAAAGCGAGCGCCATTTGCCCGCAGTCGAGGCCGCACTCCTCGGCGAGGCTCCAATAGGCTTCGATGGCTTCGCTCGTGCCGGGCTTTTCATAGCGCTGCAGACGATTGAACAGGGTTTTGCGGGAGTGCGGCGGCAGGGCGCCGTTGCGATACTTGCCCGTCAGATAGCCCTGAGCGAGCGAGGAATAAGCGAGCAGACCGATATCCTCGCGCTCGGCCACCTCGGCGAGGTTGACCTCGAAGGTCCGGTTGAGCAGCGAATAGGCGTTCTGGATCGACTGTACGCGTGGTCCGTTCCCGGCAGTGGCCGCGCCGAGCCAGCGCATCGTACCCCAGGCGGTTTCGTTGGAAAGGCCGATATGCCGGATCCGGCCGGCTTCGACATGGCGCGACAGCGCTTCCAACGTGTCCTCGATCCCTGTTTCGTCGGCATGGCGGACCGGGGAGCGCCAGATTATCGGATTGGAGCCGAACTGCGAAACCGCGCGCTCTGGCCAATGGACCTGATAGATATCGATATAGTCGGTGCCGAGCCGCTTCAGGCTCTTCGCCACGGCCTCGTCGACATGCGCGCGGGTTAAACGGGTCGGGCTGCCGTCATTGCGCAGCCATGTCGAGTCGCTTCGGCCGGCGATCTTGGTCGCGAGGATCACCTTGGACCGCGTGCCGCGCGCGGTAAACCATGAGCCGATGATTTCCTCGGTCCGGCCCTGCGTTTCCGGGCGTGGCGGCACCGAGTACATCTCGGCCGTGTCGAAGAGGTTGATGCCATGATCCAACGCCAGATCCATCTGGGCGTGGCCGTCGGCTTCGGTGTTTTGCTCGCCGAACGTCATGGTTCCGAGCGAAAGGAGGCTGACCGCGAGATCGGTGCGGCCAAGACGACGCAGAGGCATTGACATGGGAAAGTCCGTGACAAGAGGGATAAACTGAGGCGAGAGAGACCGTTATGATACAATTCAGCCGCGCCGAGCCTTGGCGCGGGCGACAAGCTTTTCGACGCTCGGCAGGATGCGTTCGACGATGACGGCGACGCCGGCGGGGTTTGGGTGGATGCCGTCAGGCTGGTTGAGACGTGGATTGAGGACGACGCCATCAAGGAAGAATGGGTAGAAGAGCGCTCCATACTTCGTGGCGACATCGACGAAAAGGCCGTCAAACGCCGCGACATAGGCTTCGCCGAGATTGCGCGGCGCGGCCATGCCCGCGACGAGCACCGGCAAACCACGGTTTACGATGCGTCCAACCAACATGTCGAGATTGGCCCTGGTCGCGGCTGGGTTCAGCCCGCGCAAGGCATCATTGGCGCCAAGAGCCACGATCACCGCGTCGACATCGTCGCCGAGCGCCCAGTCGAGCCGGGCAAGCCCATCATCGACCGTGTCGCCGGAGACGCCCGCATTGCTCACGATAACGTGATAACCGCGCGCCTTGAGCGCGGCGTCAAGGCGCGAGGGAAATGAGTCCCTGTCATCGACGCCAAATCCCGCCGTCAAGCTATCCCCAAGCGCAACGATCTTGATCGGCTTGGTCTGCGCCACGCTTTCGCTGATCCGAGAAAGCAGCGCCAACGGGGCGGCGAGCAAAAGCGCGCGACGATCTAGACCAATCCCCGCTCGGATGGGACCATCCGAGCGACAAGGAATTGCTCCAGAATCTAGAACTTGAGCCAGTCTTTTTCGTTCGGATCGCTTCGATCCGAACGGGACAGGCTCTAATGCGAATAGCGGCATAGAGATCTCCGATTTGCCGGCGCCTGGATCCCCGGCCAACGGTTCCCATATGGACACTGCCGCACGCCCTCGACCAGCCCCGGCCGATCGCGGAGTTCGTTACCCCACCTTTAGGACAATCGAGTGAACCGACCCGCGATTGAATTGACCGAACTGCGCCTATCGCTTGGCAAGGGTGCGACCCATGTCCAGATCCTTGACGGGGCATCGCTTGCGATCGAACGCGGTGAATCCGTTGGCGTGGTCGGGCCTTCGGGTTCGGGCAAGTCGACGCTGCTTATGGCGATGGCAGGGCTCGAGCGGGTTCAGTCCGGCCGAATTGTCTTGGGCGACACTGATATCACCGGTCTCGGCGAGGATGAGCTTGCGGTGTTTCGCGGCCGGCACATCGGGATTGTCTTTCAGTCCTTCCATCTCATCCCAAACATGACTGCATTGGAGAACGTCGCGGTTCCGCTCGAGCTCGCGGGGGACCAGCGCGCCTTCGAACGTGCCGCCGAGGAATTGGAGGCCGTTGGCCTCGCTCGACGCGCCGCGCATTACCCGGCCGAGATGTCCGGTGGCGAGCAACAGCGCGTCGCGATCGCCCGCGCGCTTGCGCCCCGCCCAGGGATCGTCATTGCCGACGAGCCGACCGGCAATCTCGATGCGACGACCGGCCGGCAGATCGCCGATCTTCTCTTCGCCAAGCAGGCCGAACTCGGCACGACCCTTGTCTTGGTCACGCATGATCAAGCGCTTGCCCGGCGCTGCCGGCGCGTGGTCCGCGTGAATGCCGGGCGCATCGATGCGGATGCCGCGTCCGCGCCCGTATCGGACTGAGGGCTTGGCGATGAACGCATTTGTGAACGTCCGTTCCCGCCCCGAAGGCGCCGGCCCCGGCCTGCCGCTGGCCACGCGGTTTGCGCTGCGCGAATTGCGCGGTGGCGTCAGCGGCTTTTGGATTTTCATTCTGTGCATTGCGCTTGGAGTCATGGCGATCGCCGGGGTAAATTCCGTTCGCCGAGCCATGCAGCAGACGATCGCCGAAGAAGGTCGAACGATACTCGGCGCGGATATCGCTTTCAGTCTCGTCAACCGGGCTGCGACGCCGCCGGAGCGCGCTTATCTCGACACCATCGGCACGGTCAGCGAGGTAACGACCCTGCGCGCAATGGCCCGCAAGGGTGACGGCGTCGATCAGGCCTTGGTCGAGATGAAGGCCGTCGATGACCTTTACCCGCTCTACGGCACTCTCGAGATCCAAGGCGGCGGCGATCCGAAGGCCGCGCTTGGCCGTCAAGGCAACGGCCCATGGGGCGCGTTGGTCGAGGCGCCGCTGTTGGTCCGCCTCAAGCTTTCCATCGGCGATAGCGTCGAGATCGGAACCGCGACGCTGAGGATCGTTGGCATCGTTTCCCGCGAGCCGGACAAGGTCGGCGGCGGCCTCGGATTTGGCCCCCGGGTCCTCCTTTCAGAGGAAGCGTTGGAAGCGACGGGTCTCGTTCAGCCGGGCAGCCTGACGCGGGTCAGCTATCGGATTCGTCTCGCCGCGCCGACCGATGAAGCGGCGTTGGACGCCATAGGCAAGGCGGCGGATGCCCGCTTCCCGCAGGCCGCTTGGGAGGTTCGCTCGCGGTCCAACGCCGCGCCGGGTCTAAAACTCAGCATCGATCGCTTCGCGGAGTTTCTGACGCTGGTCGGGCTCACCTCCCTGATCGTCGGCGGCGTGGGCGTCGCCAATGCCGTGAAAGCTCATCTAGACGGCAAGCGCGATGTCATCGCGACCTTAAAATGCCTCGGGGCGACCGGCGGGTTCGTCGTCACATTGTATTTCGTGCAGATCCTTGTTCTCGCCGGGGTCGGTATTGCAATCGGGCTCGTCGGCGGCGCTCTGGCGCCGATGGCGGCCGGGTGGCTTCTTGCCGATCTCCTGCCGATCGGCACCCGCGCGAGCATCTATCCGTCCGAACTCGCGCTCGCGGGTGCCTATGGCGGACTCACGGCCGCCGCCTTCGCGCTCTGGCCGCTCGGCCGCGCCCACGACGTTCCGCCGACGGCGCTGTTCAGGGATCGGGCCGAGCCCGATCGGCGCTGGCCACAACTGTTCTATTTGGTGCTCGTCGGCCTCATGGTCTCCGCGATTGCCGCCCTTGCGATCGGGCTCGCGGACGACAGGTTAATCGCGCTTTACTACATTTGCGGGCTTGCCGCGTCTTTCGTTCTGCTTCGACTGGTGGCCATCGCCGTTATGGCAATCGCCCGTCGTTCACCTCACGCACGCTCGACCGAGCTTCGCCTGGCGGTCGCCAATCTGCATCGACCGGGCGCGGCCACGCCCTCCGTCGTGCTTTCGCTCGGATTGGGACTCACGCTGCTCGTCACGCTCGCGCTGGTTGATACGGGCCTCAGGGCTCAGCTTCGCAGCCAATTGCCCAAGGATGCGCCGAGTTTCTTTTTCCTCGACGTTCCCAATCGGGACATATCTCGCTTCGTGGCGTTTCTGCGGGAAACCGCTCCTGACGCCACGGTCAGCGAAGTTCCCATGCTTCGCGGTCGGATCGTGGCGGCTAACGGGGTCCGGGCCGACGAATTGAAGGTCTCAAACCGCGCCGGTTGGGTGCTGTCCGGCGACCGAGGCGTGACCTATTCGCAGACGCTGCCGAACAACTCCGTTCTTGCGGAAGGCACTTGGTGGCCCAAGGATTATGCCGGCTCGCCGCTCGTCTCATTCGACCAGGAACTGGCGGGCGACCTCGGCTTTAAGATTGGCGATAAGCTCCGGGTCAACGTGCTCGGCCGCGAGGTCGAGGTCACGATCGCGAATTTCCGCAAGGTGCGCTGGGAATCGCTTGGCATCAACTTCGTCATGGTTTTCTCGCCCAACACATTCCGAGGCGCCCCACACGGCTTCCTCGCCACGGTGGCCTGGCCCGGCGGCGGGACCGCCGAAGCCGAAGTAAACCTGATCCGAGCGGTAACCGCCTCCTTTCCCATCGTGACAACGATTAGGGTTCGCGATGCGTTGAAAGCGGTCGACGATCTCGTCAGCCAACTCGCCAACGGCGCGAGCGCGGCGGCAAGCGTCACGCTGGCGACTTCGATGTTGGTGCTCGCCGGGGCCCTAGCGGCAGGGCAACGTCGGCGCATCTACGATGCCGTGATTTTGAAAACACTCGGCGCGACACGGCGACGGCTACTCCTCACGTTCGGGATTGAATACGGCCTCCTTGGCCTTGCGACGGCGATTTTCGGCCTTTTAGCCGGATCGGGGGCGGCGTGGTTCGTGCTGGTCTGGGTTATGAATGTTGGCTTTGTGTTCGATGCCTCGGTTGCGTTCGGGGCGGTCGTCGCGGCGATTGCCGCCACGCTCGGATTCGGTCTTGTCGATACCGCACGCGCGCTCGGCGCAAAGCCTGCTTCGGTGCTAAGACACCTGTAGAATCACAATAAAGTTCCACGACGGCGCTCGAAGCTGACTTTTTCCTGACAGGGATCCTTGCGTCTGGATCGCGGTCGAACCATATTCCTGGCCTAGACTGTGAAAACGGTCTGTTGGGCGCGTATCTTGGCGTGGTGCCGAGGGCGTTCGCGCCGAGTATATGACGACTTCGAAAGGAACGACTGCGATGTCGAACTTCGGTAACAACCCAGCGCGGTTCGGCTCGACCGTGGCGCGCGGCGACGCCCAGGCCATCGATCAGGGCCTGCGCGCTTACATGCTTTCGATCTATAATTACATGGGCATCGGCGTCGCGATCACCGGTCTTGCCGCGATGATCGTGTACACCTTGGCCACGACGACGGTCGGCGCGCCGGACGCGGTTGCGACCGTTCGTGGCGGTCTGGCACTAACGGAATTCGGCCGGATCTTGTTCGTCAGCCCGCTGAAGTGGGTGGTGATGCTCGCCCCGCTCGGCCTCGTGTTCCTGCTCGGTTTCCGGGTTCAGAACATGAGCGTACCGACGGCGCAGGCGGTGTTCTGGCTTTATGCCGCGCTCGTCGGCGTCTCCTTGTCGACCATCTTCCTGGTCTACACCCACGGCTCAATCACGCAGGTGTTCTTCATCACCGCTGCGGCGTTCGGCGGCCTGTCTCTTTATGGCTACACGACTCAGCGCTCGCTCTCGGGCATGGGCTCGTTCCTGATCATGGGCCTCATCGGCATCCTGATCGCCAGCGTGGTCAACATCTTCCTAGGCTCCTCGGCGCTGCAGTTTGCGATCTCCGTGATCGGCGTGCTCGTGTTCTCTGGCCTCACCGCCTACGACACGCAGCGCCTGAAGGAAGAGTATCTCTATGCGTGGCAGGGCGCGGACCAGGCGAGCATCGGCCGCTCGGCGATCATGGGCGCGCTGTCGCTTTATCTGAACTTCATCAACCTCTTCACAATGCTTCTGTCGCTCTTCGGCCAGAAGCAGGAATGACCTGACAAACCTCTCGGTCATGAATTTGGGCGCGGCTTCGGTCGCGCCCTTTTCGTTTGGATCTTAGAGCAATTCCTTGAGCCAGTCCTTTTCGTACGGATCGCTTCGATCCTGACGGGACAGGCTCTAGCTCGACGGCGGGGTGTAGGGCTTGCCCACGCCGCGCCTCGCCAACATGTGGTCGCGCGGCCGGTTGATGGCATCGACCGCGAGCAGGGTGTCGTTACGGATGTAAGCGACGGAGAAGGTGCGATCAGCTGGATTGCCGTCGACAATGACCCGATCATGATCCTGCGACAGCCCGGCGATTTGTAGCTTAATGTCGAACTGGTCCGACCAAAACCAGGGTACCGGGTCGTACTGCACGGATCCGCCGAGCATGGCCGTTGCCGCGGCCTTGGCCTGATCGACCGCGTTCTGCACGCTCTCAAGCCGGATCGACCGGCCGTAGAGGGCCGAGGGAAAGCGTGTGCAGTCGCCGGCGGCGAAGATATCGGGGGCGTTGCAGCGGGTCGTCGCATCGACCACGATGCCGTCCTGGCAGTGGATCGACGCCGCGGCGGCGATGGTGTCGTTCGGCAACGCGCCGATGGCTACCAGCACCAGGTCGGCGGGAATCGTTTCGCCCGACCCAAGCGTCACGCCGGTCACATGGCCATCACGACCCTCCAAGCGAGCGATAGGCGTGGCGGTCCGTATTCGAACACCATGGCCTTGATGTAGATCGGTGAAGAAGGCCGAGACCTCCGGCGAAACGACGCGCCCGAGAATCCGGGCCGTCGCCTCCAGGATTGTCACGTCAAGGCCGAGCGAGCGCGCAACCGCCGCCACTTCCAACCCGATGTAACCGCCCCCGATGATGACAATCCGTCCGCCGCGCGCCACCACGGGCCGGAGCCGGTCGACATCCGCGATCGTCCTAAGAGACAGGACACCGACAAGCGCGGCACCCTCGATGTGTAATGGACGCGCGCGCGTCCCCGTCGCCAGAAGAAGCTTCGCATAGCCTAGGGAGCCGCCGGCGATCTGGATGCGTTTAGCGACGACGTCGATGGACTGGACATGCACACCCGGCCGAATGTCGACCCGTTCCTTCTCCCAAAAGGCAGGTGGGCGCAGCAGCAGATGCTCGGCGCTCATGTCGCCGGCGAGATACTTTTTGGAGAGCGGCGGGCGTTGATAGGGTGCGAATCCTTCGTCGCCGAGCACAACCAAATCGCCGTCATATCCAAGCTGCCGGAGCGATTGGGCGGCCTGCGCGCCGGCCTGTCCGGCGCCCACG
The DNA here is from genome assembly GCA_040377825.1 of Hyphomicrobiales bacterium. Classification (GTDB taxonomy): domain Bacteria; phylum Pseudomonadota; class Alphaproteobacteria; order Rhizobiales; family Ancalomicrobiaceae; genus JBEINZ01. The sequence goes on from JBEINZ010000006.1 coordinate 26,021, forward strand.
ATGACAATCGGTTCCATTCGGCTCTCCAACATGGTCACGTCGACACCCCTTAACATACCGACGGGCTCAGCCGTAAAGGAACCAGTCAATGCGCGAAACTCGACCGCGTCGATTGGTCCAAAAATCAAATTGCAGAATGTGACTGGATATCCGACGCTCAAATGACGTAGCTTCCACCCCTGCTGCGCGTCTGCTGGGAGACCTAGGATGAAACATAGGCCAGCCTTGGATCGGGCCGGACTTCCCGAGCTGATGCCAAACATCCAATCCGCGATGCGGTCGCTCAACAGCCTTGTCTTGCTCGCCAAGCACCGTGTGCGCACGAGCGTGGAGACCGACGGACGCATCGACTTGGCGCGGGTTGAGCACGAACAGCGCGCCGTCCATGGCCTCGCTTGGCTCGCCACCTATGCGGAGGCGCTGCGTGAATTGGCTGACTATGCCGAAAGAATGACGACCGAAGGTCGATTCGGTCGCGTGGAAGCAGCCATCGTGCGCATCGCATTCGCGGAATATCTTGCCCAGGTCATTGGCGGAATTCCAATGAACCAGGGCGAAATCGTTCGCCCGTTGGATCTAGGCCTAACGGCGCGCGATCTATCCCTTATGCAGACGTCCGAAATCGACGCGCTGATTGCAACCGGCAGTACGCCCTCGATCCGTGCGGGTCTTGTTGAGGCGATACGGGAGAACAACGGGACCATCACGTTCGGCGATGCCGGCTTGGATGAGACGCTCGAACTGTTTCGCGCCGAGATGCGGCGGTTTGCAATTGATGCCGTCCTTCCCCATGCCCACGAATGGCATTTGACGAATGCATATATCCCGCTCGACGTGATTTCGCAGCTTGCCGCACTCGGCGTATTCGGCTTGACGATCCCCGATGCCTATGGCGGCCTTGGTCTTGGAAAGGAAGCCATGTGCGTGGTGTCCGAAGAGCTGAGCCGCGGCTATATCGGCGTTGGATCGCTCGGAACACGATCGGAGATTGCCGCCGAGCTTATCTTGCTCGGTGGGACCGAGGCGCAAAAGGAACGGTACCTGCCGAAGATCGCCTCGGGCGAGATCTTGCCGACGGCGGTTTTCACCGAACCAAACACCGGTTCAGACCTCGGCGCCCTGCGCACCCGCGCGGTTCTTGAAGGTGACGTTTGGAAGGTCCACGGCAACAAGACCTGGATCACCCATCCTGTTCGGGCCGATCTCATGACGCTTTTGGTGAGAACCGATCCCAGCGAGCCCGGCTACAAGGGCTTGTCGATGCTGTTGGCGTCGAAGCCACGCGGAAGCGACCAAACGCCGTTTCCGGCGCCGGGGATGAGCGGCGGAGAAATCGAAGTTCTCGGCTATCGCGGCATGAAGGAGTATGAGATCGCCTTTGATGATTTCTCCGTCCCGGCCGAAAACTTGCTCGGTGGCAAGACCGGACAGGGCTTCAAACAACTGATGCAGACCTTCGAATCGGCTCGCATCCAGACGGCCGCCCGCGCGGTTGGTGTCGCGCAATCCGCGCTGGATCTCGGACTGAAGTATGCGCGGGAGCGTATTCAGTTCGGCAAGCCGCTCATCGCCTTTCCACGAATTTCCGACAAGATCGCGGTGATGGCGGTCGAGGTCATGATCGCCCGCCAACTGACCTATTTCTCCGCGCGTCGCAAAGATAATGGCGAGCGGTGCGATCTGGAGGCCGGCATGGCAAAACTGCTTTCCGCACGGATTGCTTGGTCGGCCGCCGACAACGCCCTTCAGATCCACGGTGGCAACGGGTTCGCGCTGGAGTATCCGATTTCTCGCGTGCTGTGTGATGCGCGCATCCTCAACATTTTCGAAGGCGCGGCGGAGATCCAGGCCAATGTCATAGGCCGTCGATTGCTCGATGCCGCTTGAAGGTCCCGGGCCAACCGGCCGACGAGGCCACTGAGAAACAGTTGCCGCGACGGTTTCTATGTGTCCGATCGTTGCTCTTCCTTGCACCTCAACTAAAGGCTGAGGGATATATTAACTGTTCCAGAATCTTTCCGTTGAGCTTAGTTAATTGGCATGCGATAGAAATGGTGTCACGGTCATTGCAATACTCCTGAGTGAAGACCGGTCGGCTTGCCGACCGGTCTTTGCCCATTTCAGGGCCGACTCTCGTTGGTACTTCACTTCGTGTCTGCTATCTCTCGCCCCCATGCCGAGGCTGTAAATCCATCTAGGGCGATGTCCATGCCAAATCGTAGTATTCTCGTGACCGGCGCATCCTCCGGCATCGGTCGTGCGGCCGCCATTGGCCTTAAGGCGCGGGGATGGAACGTTTTCGCGACCGCCCGCACGGAGGAAGATCTCCAAGGACTGCGCGCATTGGGCCTCGAAGCCTTGCGGCTCGACTACCGGGATAAGGCGTCGATCGCGGCGGCGGCCAATGTCGTTATCGAGCAATCCGGCACGGGGCTGCTCGCTCTGTTCAACAATGGGGCATACGGGCAGCTTGGTGCCGTCGAAGATCTTCGCCCCGATGTCTTGGAGATGCAGTTCCAAACAAACCTATTCGGCTGGCACGACCTAACTTGCCGTCTGCTTCCGGCCATGCGGGCGCGCGGCGCGGGGCGGATCGTGCAGTGTTCCTCCGTGCTAGGGATCGTCGCGATGCGCTATCGGGGTGCCTACATCGCCTCCAAGTTTGCTCTTGAGGGCTTGACGGACACCCTGCGCCTCGAGCTGATGGGAACCGGCATCCACGTTTCGACGATCCGCCCGGGCCCGATCGCGACCCGATTCATCGAAAGCGCGATGGCCGCGTTTGACGCGAACATCGACGCGGAGCATTCGCCACATCGTGCGGCCTACGAGCTGCGCCGCCGACAAATGGCCAAGGGCGGTGCATCGCGGTTCAAGCTCCCGCCGGAGGCCGTCGTGAAAAAACTGGTCCATGCACTCGAAAACCCGCGGCCGAGGCCCTACTATTCGGTAACCGTGCCGACAGTGATGATGGACGTCGCGCGTCGGATCTTGCCTAATCGCGCCATGGTCGGACTGCTTGGCCGACTGTCCGATGGCGGTCAATGAGGTTTAGGCATTGGTCATCTGCCGAAAACCCGCAACGGGCTAACAATCACCCTATCAAATCGAGGAGCAGCCGATGGGCGCCGTAGCAAATAGTATCGTACCCTTCGCGATCGGCGCCGTGCTCGTTGTTCTCGTGCTTGGGTTGGTCAACATGGCCCGTGGCGGCAGCGCCAATACGTCGCAGAAGCTCATGCGTTGGCGTGTTTTTCTCCAGGCGATCGCAGTGGCGATCATGATGGTGGCAGTTTGGGCCATGGGGCGCTGAGATTAGATCAGTTGCAAATGCACGACTGAAGACCTTTTCAAATCATGCTATGATGAGCATTCATTGAGAGTGATCCGAAACTCACTGGAGGCGCTGCGTTGATTGGATTTGGCGCCAAGTATTTCATCCGTGTTGGTTTTCTCCTTCAGGCTTTGTCGATTTTTCGCCTGATGCACCAATAGGCCGAACATGCCGAAGCAAGTCCGCCGGCCATGGATTGTGGCTTTGGTCATCCTCATGGCCATATCCTCGACGTCCCGGGTTGCCGCGGGAGATCCATCGACCCAATCGCTAGAATATCGTTGTGAAGTCTTCCGTTTTTTCGACGAGGTGCGCGGCGGCGTCTTCGCGCATGATCCAATCGACGCGGAGGCCGGCGGTGTTGATGTCTCCGTCGAGATTTTGTCTTCGCGGCTGTCGGTCAATACCGGCAATCCCTTGCTGGATCTTGCCTTCTCACCGCGGCTGAATGTCGGCGCAATGGCCATTACATCGGGTACGACGAGCTACCTCTATGCCGGTCTCGTCTGGACGGTTCCACTTTTCGAGCGCGCTTTCGCCGAAGGCGCATTCGGCGCGGCGCTAAACAACGGAGAATTAGATTTCAAGCCCGGTCGCGCGGCCATGGGTTGTCATTTGACATTCCGCGAAGCCTTCGGTCTTGGCCACGAGTTGAGCGAGCAGGTGACCGTCATTGAGAGCATCGAACATGTCTCGCATGTCAACCTGTGCGGCGATCGCAACAGTGGTCTGACCAACAGTGGGGTTCGAATCGGATATAGGTTCTAAACAAGGTCTGTCAGGCGTCGAATCGAGCGGAGGGATCTGACATTCGGCGGCCGCATGGTCTAAGAGTCGGGCCGCGCTTTTCGCTAAGGAGCCTCGCATTCATGGTGGTCCTCAATCGCATCTACACCCGAACCGGCGACGACGGAACGACTGCGCTGTCGACGGGGGAACGGCGATCGAAGTTCGATCTGAGGGTTGAGGCCTACGGAACCGTGGACGAGACCAACGCCACCGTCGGCCTTGCGCGGCTTCATGCGGCGGAAGCCGAGCCAATCGTCGACGCAATGCTCGGCCGCATCCAGAACGACCTTTTCGATCTCGGTGCCGATCTCGCAACACCCGAGGGCAAGACGGTCGCCTGGGAGCCGTTGCGCATAAACGCGGCGCAGGTCGATCGGATTGAGGCCGAAATCGATCTGCTCAACGCGGATCTGAGCCCGCTGCGATCCTTCGTTCTGCCGGGCGGCACACCCGCCGCCGCCTATCTGCACCTCTGCCGTACCGTCTCTCGACGTGCCGAGCGCCTGATGGTGGCGCTCGCGCAGACCGAAGGGGAAACAGTCGGCCGACCGGCGCTGCAATACATGAACCGCTTATCGGATTTCTTCTTCGTCGCGAGCCGATGGGTCAACGATCGCGGCGCGAGGGATGTTTTGTGGGTTCCAGGTCAGAACCGATGACGCGCCGGCCCGTCGGCGCCAAGCAATATCTCCGGCGAGCGATTTTTTGCCTTGCGTGAAAAGGATTTAATGTCGTTTTTTGCAAAGCAGATCATGATACCGGTGTCGTAGCGAAGCGACGGAATGATGGTTGAGCTTAGCATTGAGATAGGTGGGTCGCCGATGAAAATCCTAGTGCCCGTGAAGCGGGTCGTGGACTACAATGTCAAAATCCGCGTTAAGGCGGACGGCTCCGGCGTCGATCTCGCGAACGTGAAGATGTCGATGAATCCGTTCGATGAGATCGCGGTCGAGGAAGCCCTTCGGCTGAGAGAGGCGGGCAAGGCGAGCGAGATCATCGTTGTTTCGATCGGACCGGCCCAGGCGAGCGAAACGCTGCGGACGGGACTGGCGATGGGCGCCGATCGCGGGATTCTCGTGAAAACCGACCAAATCGTCGAGCCGCTTGCGGTCGCCAAGATCCTCAAGGCGGTGGTTGATGCGGAGGCGCCAGGGTTGGTGATCCTCGGAAAGCAGGCGATCGATGACGACATGGGCCAGACCGGTCAAATGTTGGCCGCTCTGCTCGGTTGGTCGCAGGGCACATTTGCCTCCAAGATCCTCATCGAAGCAGATGCGATGACGCTGACCCGTGAAGTCGACGGCGGCTTACAGACGGTCGCATTGAAACTTCCCGCGATTGTGACGGCAGACCTTCGGCTGAACGAGCCGCGCTACGCGTCGCTTCCCAACATTATGAAAGCGAAGAAGAAGCCGATCGATGAAAAGACCCCCGAGGATTTCGGCGTCGACGTCACGCCACGCCTGAAAGTTCTGAAAACGGTCGAGCCGGCCACGCGAAAATCAGGCGTGAAAGTCGGATCCGTTGCCGAACTCGTTGAGAAACTGAAGTCAGAAGCCGGCGTACTTTGACCGGTGGCCTTCCGCGGTCGATTGATGACGCCCTGCTAAAGGATACAACGCATGACCGTTCTGCTGATCGCTGAACATGACAATGCCAGCCTGAACGACGCGACGCACAAGGCACTCACCGCCGCCGCCGCGATCGGTTCCGACGTCCATGTCCTGGTCGCGGGCGAGGGCGCGGCACCGGCGGCAGCCGAGGCAGTGACGCTCTCCGGCGTACCGAAGGTGCTTCTGGCGGAAGCCCCTGGCCTCGCCCATCAGCTAGCCGAGCCGATGGCCGCGCTGGTCGTGTCGCTCGCCGGCGCTTATGACGCTATCGTGGCTCCCGCGACCACGTCCGGCCGCAACGTCATGCCGCGCGTCGCCGCGCTGCTCGACGTCATGCAGGTATCCGACGTGCTCAAGGTGCTCGCCCCGGATACGTTCGAGCGCGCGATATATGCCGGCAACGCGATCCAGACTGTGCAGGCGACCGACAGCAAGAAAGTCGTGACCGTCCGAACCGCCGCTTTCGCGTCCGCCGGAGCGGGCGGCGGCGCCGCGATCGAGACAATCGCGCCGGCTGGCGATCCTGGTTTATCGCGGTTTATCGGCGAGGAACTATCGAAGACCGACCGGCCTGAACTTGCATCGGCACGGATTATTGTCTCGGGCGGTCGAGCCATGCAAAGTCGTGAAAACTTCACGACCTATATTGAACCGGTCGCCGATAAGCTTGGGGCGGCGATTGGCGCGAGCCGCGCCGCCGTTGACGCGGGCTATGCGCCGAACGATTGGCAGGTTGGGCAGACCGGTAAAGTGGTCGCTCCGGATCTTTATGTTGCCGTTGGGATCTCGGGAGCCATCCAGCATTTAGCCGGTATGAAGGATTCCAAGGTTATCGTCGCGATCAACAAGGATGAGGAAGCGCCGATCTTCCAGGTCGCCGACTATGGCCTCGTCGCCGATCTCTATAAGGCTCTTCCCGAGCTTGCCGAGGAACTTTCGAAGATCGGGCGCTGACTTCCGAGAGGGCCGGCCGACATAGTGTTCATAGACCGTGCACGAGGTTGCGATAGCTTGCGCGCCATCAGGAGCCAGCTAGGATGATATTCGAACCTTCCAGTTGACGCATGACGGCTTGCCGACGAAAGAAGCGAGACAACGATGGGAATAGAGATCAAAAAAGTCGGCGTCATCGGTTCCGGGCAAATGGGTAACGGGATCGCCCATGTCTGTTCCATCGCCGGTTATGATGTCGCGATCAACGACATCTCCCTGGAGCGCATCCAGTCTGGCCTCGCGACAATTAACGGAAACATGACCCGCCAGGTCAACCGCGGCCTGATCAGTGAAGATGATCGGCTCAGCGCCTTGAAGCGGATTCGCGCGGCTGAAAATCTCGATGAACTTCACGACTGCGACATCGTCATCGAAGCGGCAACAGAAAACGAACAGATCAAGCGGAAGATTTTCGCGCAGATTTGTCCGCTCCTGAAGCCCGAGGCCCTTCTCGCCACGAACACCTCGTCGATTTCCATTACGCGACTGGCGGCAACAACAGACCGTCCGGAAAAGTTCGTCGGCGTGCATTTCATGAATCCGGTGCCGGTCATGCAGCTCGTCGAGCTCGTACGCGGCATCGCGACCGACGATTCGACCTTCGATGCCTGCAAGCAATTCGTGGCGCGTCTTGGGAAAATTCCGACGATTGCCGAGGATTTTCCGGCTTTTATCGTCAACCGCATCCTATTGCCGATGATTAACGAGGCGATCTACACGCTTTACGAAGGTGTTGGCTCTGTGGATTCGATCGATACCGCGATGCGGTTGGGCGCAAATCATCCGATGGGCCCACTTCAGTTGGCCGACTTCATCGGCCTCGATACTTGCCTCTCCATCATGCAGGTACTGTATGAGGGGCTGGCGGACTCAAAATACCGGCCATGTCCGCTGCTGGTGAAATACGTTGAGGCAGGCTGGCTTGGTCGCAAGACCCAGCGCGGCTTCTACGATTATCGCGGTGAGAAGCCGGTTCCGACCCGCTGACCGTCTCACCGGCACTTAGAGAAGTATATCGTGGTCTCTAGCCTCTTCTAGGCCGGCGTATGCGGGCGAGGAGATCGTCGATGTTCGGGATCGGTCTGGCGTCTTCACGTACCGGCTCGATTGAACGCGCTGGTGTTTCTTCCGAGACACCATCGTCTGCTTGGTCGATCTCATCTTCGACCTCATCGTCATGATCTTGCGGTGTCCGGTATTCGGCTTCCTTTAGCGGTAGCAGGGCAGCGCTCGAACCATCATCGATCGGATGCAGCGTGTCCTCGATCGTAAGCCCGGCGACTTCAGCCGCTAACACGGCATCGCTAGGTACCTCGTCGGAGGACAGCGCTTCGGACGGCGGCACGGAACGCAGGGCACCGACAATCCAGGCGCCAACCGCCGAGCGCTCGGCGTCGGCGAGCGCCAGATCGGCGTTTGAGGCAAGGTAGAGCACTTGCCGGCGGAACGACTTCGCCAGGGATCCCGGGCTGTCGTCCGGCCCGAATTCGTGCCCGCTCAGCATAAGACCCTTGATGACAAAGGCGACGGATTGCGGCCTGATGCGCAATCCATCGGCCGCGATCCGCCGAATGACGCCATTTACGGTGCGGTTCAGACTGAAACCACGGTCAAGCACCTCTGCGGACAAGGCGCGGAAAATCGCGCCATAGACTTCCGGAGCGAAGGGCGGGACGTTCGTGGCCGCGGCGACACGGCGCACGAGAGCCTCGATTTCGTCCGGCAGGCGCGGTAACCGAGCGCCGACCGCCGCGCCCTCGCTCGTGGTCATATCGTCGGCCGGCCCAAGCGTACGTTGAGGCATCCTCCGGCGCGGACCGTTGCGCGCTTCGCCGGTGCCTTTTTGGTCACCGTTTCCCCACGCGTCGCCGTTTCCCCTGTGTTCGTTCGGTCGAGCATCTGAACCGAGCTGAGCGGATGGCGGCGCCGGTAAAGGGGTTAGGGAAACGTTTGTCGGCGCTGGAATGGAGCGTGGTTCACGCGGCTCGGCGCGGCGCTCGATACGGCCCACGATCGCGCTTTCCTCTTCCTCGCCGCCAACCGTCAGGTCGATCAGCCTCTCTTCGGTGATCATGCCGTCGCATAGCGATTTATAGGCCGCCGCTGTAACCGCGTTGGAATAAATCACGCTCCGACGATCGAAGGCGCGCAAGCGGGTCAAGACCGGCGTGAAGTCAGCATCGCCTGACAAAATAATGAATTCGTCGAAGCGCGTCTCATGGCGCATGGCGTCAAGCATGTCGACAACCATGTAGATATCGGCTGAGTTCTTTCCTTTGCCGGTAAGCGGCGGACAATCGACAATCTGAAAGCCCGAACGGGTAAACCAGCCGCGAAAGAAGCGCATAACCGCCGGATTGGCGTAGCAGCGCCGCATCAGGATCCGCCGCCGCTGCGGCCCCGGGCTGCCCGGCCCCTCATCGATCAGAGAACCGGACTCGATTGCATCGAGCCAGCTCTGTGGATCGTTGGCGAAGAACTTTGCGGCGTCCTTATCGGCGCTTTGCAGCGAAAAGAACACGTTATCAAAATCGACAAAGAGCACGGATCGCAGCACGGGATAGTCCCCGAATGAAAAATCACAACGAATCAGTACAGGATTCCGGTCTCCATAACGAGTGTCTCGTGAGATTTGTCCCCTGAGCCTTATTCTGGAGATCGCATGCAACAACTAGCTAGATGACAAAACGTCCATTGCTTGCCCTCGATAGCGACGCCCTTGCACGTTCCGCGGCAAGGTGATGCAGTGTTCCAACGTTAGTATACTGGTTGGAAGGTGTGACTTAAGTTTTGAACAAGGTTGAATTCCTCGGAGAAGGCCCACCTTCCGAGCTGACATTTCACTGAACTGTATAGCCGGTCGATCGAGGTCGACACCCCATGGTTTCCCAGTCTTGCCATCAAAGGTTGAATAGCTGGCCATTTGTTGCTCGATTGTATCCGGAAACGGGGCTTTCCCAAGGCGTGAAGCGGCGGTAAACAATCGATCAAAACGCCGCATAGGGCGTCCAACCCTCTCCGACCGAGCACCATTGGATGCGTATGTCCCCTCGCGCCCTGGCAACTGTCATCGGGCTTGGTGCCGTCGGCATGTGGTCGCTTCTCGGCTTGCTTGCCTCCAAGGCCGGCAACGTGCCGCCTTTTCTCCTGAACGCGCTCGCATTCGGTGTCTCCGGTGTGCTCGCGACGTCCTGGTTGACCGCCCGTGGAGAACTCGGCCAGTTGCGACAGTCGGTCGCGGTTTGGACTCTCGGTGTCGGGGGGCTGTTCGGTTTCCATTTCTTCTATTTTA
>JBEINZ010000091.1:0-10820 GCA_040377825.1 Hyphomicrobiales bacterium
CGCCACGTAGATCTCACAATAAAATTGCATGATAAGGAGTTTTTTCGAACGGTTTTGCGAGCTTTACGGCGATATTGGCGAGCGCTTAATGCCATGTGTCTGGTTCCCGGCTTGAAATCGGATCGCAACTAAAACGCGCTTTGACACTTTATTGTCGTCCTGTCGATGCGCTGCCCCCCCCAACGGGGCAAGATGCCCAGGAAGTATCGGACCGCAAAAAGCCGCCCATCAGCCGCAGAGGCTGCCGGACCTGCGTCAATCGCATGACAAATCTGTGACGGGAAAATTACCTAGGACGGGGCCAGACCAAAAATGCAGCAGAAGTTAAGTCGTGCTGGCCAAATTGAGGGCAGCAATGTCGTCGCTGCTCAGGGCAAGCGTCGCGGCCGAGGCGAGCGTCGCCACCTGGTCTATCGAGGTCGCGCTGGCGATCGGCGCCGTTATGCAAGGCTGCGCCATGAGCCATGCAAGCGCCACCGCGCCCGGCGCGGTACCATGCTGATCGGCAACACCGTCAAGTGCATCCAGGATGCGAAGGCCTTTGGGATTGAGATACGTTTGCACGATCTTCTGGCCGCGCGCGCTCTTGCCGGCATCCGCGTCGGATCGGTACTTACCGGTCAAGAAACCTGACGCAAGCGCAAAATAAGGGATCACGCCGACCTCTCGGCGAAGGCAAAGCGGTTGGAGTTCAGCTTCGAACGCGGCACGGGTGTAGAGATTGTATTCCGGCTGCAGCGAATCATACCGCGGGAAGCTTTTGGCCTCGGCACGATCGAGTGACTGGTTAAGACGCCCTGGCGAAAAGTTGGAGGCGCCGATAACGCGGACCTTCCCAGCCTCGATCAAAGTCCGGTAGGCCTCCAACGTCTCCTCAACCGGGGTATTGAGATCGTCGCGATGAGATTGGTAGAGATCGATCGTATCGGTCTGCAGCCGTTTCAGCGATGCTTCGACCGCCCGTATGATGTAGGCACGCGACAATCCCTTTGCGTCCGGTCCCAACTCCGCCCCGACCTTGGTGGCAATCACGACGCGGTCTCGATTGCCGCGCTCGCGCATCCAGCGCCCGATGATGGTCTCTGATTCCCCGCCGGTATTGCCCGCAACCCAGTGCGAATAGACATCGGCCGTATCGATGAAGTCGAAACCGGCGTCCAAAAACGCATCGAGCACGGCGAAGGACTGGCGCTCGTCGATCGTCCAGCCGAAGACATTGCCCCCAAGGCAGAGTGGCGCGACATGGATTTCAGAACGGCCCAAGTGACGCTTCAGCATGAGATCGCCCTCTCAGCCGACCTTCGGCGCCAGTGCGGCCAGCCGTTCCATCTCGATTGGTGGCCATTCTGCCGGCGGCATTCCCGCCCGTCCGAGTTCGCCGTCGATCCAATGGCGGCAGAGGATGACACCTTCCGCAGGTGGGTAGCTAAGCGGATTAAGGCACAGTTCGAGCCAAAGGCCATCGAGCATTGCAAAAAGACCGAGCGCCGCGCGTGCGGCATCGAACTTGTCTGCGCCGGCCTGATGCGCAAATGCGGCAAGCTCCCGCTCGATAAGCGCGCGATACTCGCCGGCGGAGCGCTTCTGTATCTCGCGCAATTCAGCGGAATGCGGAATCAGGCTCCAGAACACAACCCAAACACGAATGAGATCCTGATCGACGAGGAGGGGCGAAAAATAGGCGTCGAGATAGGCAGACAGACGCAGACGTGGATCCGGCCCGGCCGCATCAACACGCAGGCCCAACTTGCGCAAAATTTCGGTCGCCACTTGGTCGAAGCTCTGCGCGACCAGATCGTCGATGCTTACGAAATAATGATTGATGAGCCCGGCGGAGACGCCAGCCGCAGCTGCGATCCGACGTACCGACACGCCTGCATGACCGTTGGTGGCCAAACAGTCGATCGTCGCCCGGATGAGGAGGGCTCTGCGCTCGTCGGGCAAGCCGCGATGAAACTTTGGTTCAACCTTCGCCATCGTCTCAAACCCGTCTTTCCGAAGATATTTGATCACAATACGTCATCCAGATTGCGCTTCAAGTCAGTAGGAGGTGTTCGGCGAGATTTCGAATGCGCTGGCATCCTTCGACGATGGCATTTTCGCTGGCGGCGAAAGAAATTCGAATGTGGTCTCGAGCAGCACGACCGAAAGCAGCGCCATCCAACACCGAAACGCTCTCGCTATTGAACAATGAGGCGGCAAACTGCGCGCCATTCAAACCCGTCGCGCCCACATCGATCATCATGAACATTCCGGCCGTTGGGGGAAGCACGGAAAGGCCGGGCACGCCCTCAAGCGCCGTCGTCGCTATTGCCGCGCGCGCCGCGTAAATCGCCGTCATCGCTCGCGGTACATCGGTCGCCTCCACGATTGCCGCATAAGCCGCTTCTTGGATGAACCCGGGCAACCCGTAGAGCATGGCCAAGGCTAAACGCTCACCGTGATCAATCAGCTCTCGCGGCCCCACCAGCCACCCGGTACGCCAACCGGTCATGGCATGTGACTTGGACAAACTTCCAACAGTGAGGACCCGCTCGGCCGCACCCGCCTGAGCTGCAAACGGTACGAAGCCACCCTTGAACACCAAATCCCCATAGACTTCATCCGCAACGATCCAAAGATCATGACGTATCGCGAGTTCAAGAATTGCGGCGCGCTCATCGGAATTCAGGATCGTGCCGGCCGGATTGTTCGGGTTAGAGAAAAAGATTGCTTTGGTCCTCGCGCTGACGGCTGCGTCCAGGCCGGCTTGATCAACGCGAAAGCCCGAACCGGGCAGAGGCGCCAGATTGATAATCGTCGCACCGGCAGCCCCAAGCAGAGCCGGGTAAGTTACATAGGCCGGCTCAAAAACGAGAACTTCATCGCCGGGCTCCAGAATCAACTGCGCTGCGACGAACAGCGCGTTTTGGGCTCCGCTCGTGACAAGTACATTGCGCCATTCAGTGGTTTGCCCAACAGCGGCGGCGTGCCGGTCGGCGATGGCCTCGCGCAGATGTCGCCGACCAGGAACGTCAGCATAGTGGGTATCACCGTTACGCAATGCGGCGATGGCTTTGTCGACGATAAGGGCGGGCGTATCGAGATCGGGATCACCAACGCTCAGGACAATCACATCCTCGCCACGCTTCTGAGCCTCCACGGCCCTGAAGTGATTTTCCCAAGCATCGGCGCCGGGACCAGCAACCCGATCGACCAAGGAAGAAAAGCGAGGCATTTTTCCTAACTCCAGACTTCAGTCCGAAGAGTAATAGCTTACTGCACGCTCGTTCAAGTGCAAACGTACCTAATCAGTATCGAACCGAGGACGCGCGTAGAATTTTCATTGGATATGATGCTGAAAAGTCTCAAACAATTACTCACACATATACATAGATAAAAAGACCCGCCTCGCAGTCGCGGGCAGGTCTCAACTCATGCTTATGGAGATTTGCGCAAATAACAGAAACGTCCGTCGTCTGCTCTCAATTCAACTAGCGGCGTCGAGCCGGACGCGGCGGCGCACGACGCGCCGTCGCAGCAGCCGCGCCGTCGGGCCCGCCACGAACTTCGCGATGGCGAAACACAAGTCGACCCTTGTCGAGATCATAGGGCGACATCTCGACCGTCACCCGATCTCCGGCCAAGGTCTTGATCCGGTTACGCTTCATGCGGCCGGCGGTATACGCCACCATGCTGTGGCCGTTCTCCAATTCGACACGGAACCGGCCGTCCGGCAGGATTTCCGTAACGAGCCCTTCGAACTGGATCAATTCTTCCTTCGCCATGTGGTCGTCGTCTCTCCGCGTGCAACGCACAGCCCAAACAAAAGTCGAAAATTCGATCGACCCGATATAGGCCGAAGGCGACAAAATGCAAGCGCGACGATGCCTTGATCGTTGCATGCAAATTCTTGACCTGCCGAAAAATCAGCAGTCGAGCGTGGTCTCTCGCTCCCAGGACGACAAGTGACGCGCGTATGCGTTCCAGTCCTGGTGTTTAAGTTTCGCATAGGCGGTCACGAAATCGGTGCCGAGCCCGGCTGAAAGAACGTCCGAGGCCTCAAACGCACGGAGCGCATCAAGAAGATTAAGCGGAAGACGTTTCGCGTCTTTCACGGTATGGCCGTCTGTATACATGTTTATGTCGAGACGCTGGCCTGGATCGCGGCCGGCCACAATCCCGTCAAGACCAGCAACGAGAAGGCCCGCCTGCAACAAATACGGATTGACGGCTCCATCGGCAAGTCGGAATTCGAAGCGCCCGGCATCCGGGATACGGATCATGTGGGTGCGATTATTGCCGGTGTAGGTCACCGTGTTCGGCGCCCATGTCGCACCGGAGAGCGTGCGCGGCGCATTGATGCGCTTGTAGGAATTCACCGTGGGATTGGTGATCGCAGCCAGCGCCTCGGCATTGTGCACGAGCCCGCCGATGAACTTGTAGCCGAGCGCGGACACGCCGAGCGGCCCATCGGGGTCTGCGAAGAGATTGGTGGTGCCCTGCCAGAGCGAGACATGGGCATGGCAGCCATTGCCGGTCAGGTTGGCGAAGGGCTTGGGCATGAAGGTGGCGCGCAGGCCGTGCTTCTCGGCGATCGACTTGACCATGTACTTGAAAAAGGCATGGCGATCAGCGGTCTTAAGGGCCGTATCGTATTCCCAATTCATTTCGAATTGACCGTTCGCGTCTTCATGGTCGTTCTGATAGGGATTCCAGCCAAGCCCAAGCATCGCGTCGCAGATTTCAGTAATCACCTCATAGCGGCGCATCAGCGCCATCTGATCGTAGCAGGGCTTTTCCTGCGTATCGGCGGCATCGGATACGGCGCGCCCATCCGGCGTCACTAAGAAATACTCGCACTCCACGCCCGACTTCAGTTCGTAACCGCGTTCGGCGGCGGCGGCTATGACGCGCCTCAGCGTGTTGCGTGGCGCCTGCGCGACCTCCTTGCCGTCCATCCAGAGGTCGGCAGCGAGCCAGCCGACCTCTGGCTTCCATGGCAACTGGATGAGGCTTTCAGGATCGGGCACCGCGAAGAGATCGGAATTCGCCGGCGACATGTCGAGCCAAGTCGCGAAGCCGGCGAAGCCGGCGCCAGCCCTTGACATTTCGCCGATCGCCGCGGCCGGAACAAGTTTCGATCGCTGCGTGCCAAACAGGTCGGTGTAGGAAATCAGAAAATACTTTATCCCGCGTTCTTTAGCCGCCTTAACCAGATCCGTGGTCATTCAATCCCCCTGCCCCCTGCTCTTTCAGAAACTCTTGGTAACGCCAGGTATCCAATCAGTCCCGGCAAGCGGTACGCGCGCCATGGCGGCGGCTTCGATCGTCAGGGCCACGAGATCTTCCGGTTCGAGATTGTGCAGGTGGCTTTTGCCGCAAGCGCGCGCGATCGTTTGCGCTTCCAAGGTCAACACCGTGAGATAGTTCGCGAGCCGACGGCCGGCGAGAATCGGATCGAGCCGCGCGGACAGCAGCGGATCCTGCGTCGTGATGCCGGCGGGGTCGCGCCCCTCATGCCAGTCGTCGTAGGCTCCCGCCGTGGAGCCGAGCGCGGCATAGTCCGCCTCGTAGGCCGGGTCATTGTCGCCGATGGCAACCAAGGCGGCGGTTCCGATCGCGACAGCGTCAGCGCCAAGCGCCAAAGCCTTGGCAACGTCGGCGCCATTGCGGATGCCACCGGAGACGACGAGTTGGACTTTGCGATGCATCCCAAGTTCCTGCAGCGCCTGCACGGCTTGGCGCACGGCCGCTAGCGTCGGGATGCCGACATTCTCGATGAACACCTCCTGCGTGGCGGCCGTGCCGCCCTGCATGCCGTCGACCACCACCACGTCGGCGCCCGACTTAACCGCCAGCGCCGTATCGAAATACGGCCTCGCGGCGCCGACCTTGACGTAGATCGGCTTTTCCCAGTCGGTGATCTCGCGAAGTTCCTCGATCTTTATCTCAAGATCGTCCGGGCCAGTCCAATCTGGATGCCGGCAGGCGGAGCGCTGATCGATGCCTTCGGGAAGCGTGCGCATCGCGGCCACCCGCTCGGAGATCTTCTGACCGAGCAGCATGCCGCCGCCACCGGGCTTCGCGCCCTGCCCGACAACCACCTCGATCGCATCCGCCCGACGAAGGTCGTCCGGGTTCATTCCATAGCGCGAGGGGAGCACCTGATAGACCAGTGTCTCGGAGTGCACGCGCTCCTCGTCGGTCATGCCGCCGTCGCCGGTCGTGGTCGACGTCCCCATCGCCGTCGCGCCGCGCCCAAGTGCTTCCTTGGCATTGGCGGAGAGCGAGCCGAAGCTCATGCCGGCGATCGTCACGGGGATTTTCAGCTCGATCGGCTTCTTGGCAAAACGCGTGCCCAGGACGACGTCCGTGCCGCATCGTTCCCGATACCCCTCCAGCGGATAACGGCTGATCGAGGCCCCGAGGAAGAGTAGATCGTCGAAATGCGGCACCTTGCGCTTCGCGCCGCCGCCGCGGATATCATAAAGCCCGGTCGCGGCCGCGCGCCGGATTTCCGAGAGCGTATAGTCGTCGAACGTGGCGGACTTACGCGGCACGGTTGGGGGGATGCGGGGGCGATCGGTCATCCGCGCGATCCTTCAGTAACGCGACACGTTGTCGACATGGAAATGATAGAGGCGGCGGGCCGAGCCATAGCGGCGGAACTCCGACACATCGACTTCGCCGGCAAGTCCCGCACGCGCGAGCCGCTCGCGAAGTTCCGCCCGGTGCTCATCGCGCATCTCCTTCTCGATGCAATCGGCACCAAGGCTGGCGACTTTCCCGCGCACATAAAGGCGCGCCTCGTAGATCGAGTCCCCGAGCGCTTCACCGGCGTCGCCAAGTACCGTGAGCGAGCCGGCCTGCCCCATGAAGGCCGACATGTGACCGATCGAACCCTTCACGATGATGTCGACGCCCTTCATCGAGATTCCGCAGCGCGCTGAGGCATTCCCGTCGATCACGACCGTCCCGCCGCGACCGGTCGCGGCGGCCGCTTGGCTCGCGTCGCCCTTTACATGGACAAAGCCCGACATGATGTTTTCGGCCAATCCGACCCCGGCATTGCCGTCGATCACGACGTTGGCGAACTTGTTCATGCCGGCGCAATAGTAGCCAACATGGCCCGCGATCTCGACAGTGACGGGCGCCGTCAAGCCGACCGCGATCGAGTGCAAGCCGCGTGGATTGACGATCTCCCAGCGGCTTTCGTTGGTGCCATCGGCGAGCTTATGCAGCGCCGCATTCAAGTCTCGGACCGAAGACGACGCAAGGTCAAAACGGTGGGCGGTGGACATCTTCGGCTCGATCTCTCTCACAATCATGCCGCGGCTCGATCCCAGAAGTACACCCTTGCCGGTTCCGGCTCGAACACATCGGCCCGCTCGATACCCGGCAGATCGACAAGGACGCGGTACTCGGAACCGAAGGCCACATAGGCATCGGTCTCGGCCATGACCGCCGGCTTGCAGGCGATCGGATCGCGCAGAACGCCGAAGCCGGTCTCAGTGCCAACGACGAAGGTATAAAATCCGTCGAGATCGTCGAGGCTGGCCTTCAAGGCGTTGCCGAGGCTATCGCCCTGCCGCATTCGGTGGGTGAGATAGGCGGCCGCCACCTCGCTGTCGTTGTCGGTGGCGAATTCGAGCCCTTCGCGCCTTAGGTCACGCCGGATCGCATTGTGGTTGGACAACGAACCGTTATGGACGAGGCACTGGTCCTTGGCGGTGGAAAACGGATGCGCGCCATCTGTCGTGACCGCGCTCTCGGTCGCCATCCGTGTGTGACCGATGCCGTGCGTCCCGCGCATCTCGGCAAGGCCAAAACGGCGTGCCACATCGGTCGGGAGGCCGACCTCCTTGTAAAGCTCCATCCGCGTTCCCGCCCCGACCACGGCTACAGAGGGGTCAATTGACTGAAGCGCAGACCGGACGACCGCCTCGCCGCCGGCCGGGATCCTCAGCACCGCGTGGGTATCGCGCGTTTCGATTGTGACCGAAAGGCCGACGCGAACGGTGAGCGCGGTGGCCAGCGTTGGGAAATCCGTGCCTTCGGCGCCGCGCAAAGTCAGCTTCAGTTCGTTGGGAGACCCCGCGCCGTAGACCGCGAAGCCGGCGGAGTCTGGTCCGCGCCCGCACATGGTCGCAAGCATTGTCGCGAGCATCGATCCGAGCGCCGGCTCAAGCTTCCGATCCTTTAGGAAAAGTCCGACTATTCCGCACATGCCAAGCTCCGCAAGGCCCAAGTCGACATTGGTCGAACGCTACAGACCGGACAAACCCAAGTCAATTTGGGGGAACTTAAATTTCTTGCAGAGAAAGTCAACAGGCCGTCAAGTTCGACCGTATGTGATGATCGACAGGTAGCAAATGGGGAATTTTAAAAGCGTTTCCGGCCCATGCGGCGCCGCCGAATCGAACAAGATCGCGTCGCCCGGCCTCAGGTTATAGCTCCGGTCGGCATGCGCGTAGATCAGCTCACCGTCCAGCATATAGATGAATTCGGTGCCCTCGTGCTGGAACGCCGTATAGGGCTCGGCATCCTCGGCAAGCGTGATCAAATAGGGCTCGACCACGAGCGGGCCGGCGAGCGAATGGCCGAGCAGCTGATACTGATGCCCCGCCTTAGTACCGCGCCGCTGGATGGCCACGCCCTGGCCGGCGGCAACATAGGAACAATCCCGCTTCTCCTCGAAGGCCGCAAAGAGGAGCGTCATCGGTAAATTGAGCGCGCCGGCAAGTGTTTGGAGCGTTGTCAGCGATGGCGAGATCTGGCCGTTTTCGATCTTCGAAAGCATGCCGGGGGATACATCGGCCGCTTGCGCCAGTTCCGCGATCGTAAGCCCATTGAGCTTGCGATAGCGGCGAACCTGCTCGCCGATGGCTTGCTCTAGCGTGCGTTCCACGGACCCAGGAGCCCCGGAACCCGTCTGTAGCGGATCAGCCCTGCCGGCCGACGCGACCCCTGGCTTTGGCTTGTTCATGGCTGCCGCCTCGCGCGCTTTCAGCCGACATCAAGCCCGTATTCAGCGGCGGCGTCCTCGAACCAATGCCAGAAGCTTCCGGCAAAGCCGCGCGGCACCGCGATCTCATAAGTCGGCGCATCGTCGACCTGCCAGATCTGTACGCCGATATAGGATACGATCGTGATCGCAGCGTCGCCCGTACGGAAGGCCCGCGGATGCAGATCGATCGTGAAACCCTTTGCGAGCGCGTCACGAATGCGCGGACCGGTGACCTTAAGGATGCCGCGTCCGTCCGTCTGCTCGACCACTGCGGCGAGCCCCGCGAGCGCGCCGGCAAGATCGGCCACGAGCGTCGCCTCCCGCGCACCCTCGCCGATCGCGAGCCATTGGTCAGGCCCGGACCACACGAACCCGACATCGCCGAGGCGGACGATCAGCGGCGTTGTCGGCACGTCGATACCGAAGGCCGATCGGATCGCGGCTGCGACGTCCACCGACTTTCCCTTTCGCGCGATGACGCCCGCAAGCGCATAGCCGCTGCGTTCGACGGCGGCGACTCCGGCCGGCCCATGCATCACGCCATGGCGGCCGGCCTGAACATAGGTCCCAAAGGCCGTCCGCGCGGCAAGCGATGAAGCCAAATCAAGCACGCAGCCGTTCTCCCTTGGGATCGTAGAAGCATGGATCGACCACTTCGACAAGAACGTCGCGCCCGCGCACACCGTCCCAGACCCTGACCGTATCGCCATGACGCCGATGGCCGCGCTTCAGGAGCCCGAGCCCGATCCAATGCGAGAAAGTCGGCGAATAGGCGACGGACGTCATATGCCCGAGTTCGTTCCCTGCGGTCGCGGCCGCGCCGACCTCCAGGAAGTGGCCACCGCCGCCTAGCCTAACCTTTCTGTCGACGGGCCGGATTCCGACCAGCGTCGGTCGCATCGGATCCGTCAGGACCGGCCGCGCGGCCATCACGCGGCCGATGAAATCCTTCTTCGTGGAGACCATTTTCCCCAGGCCAAGGTCGCGCGCTGTCGTCTGGCCATTGAGTTCGCCGCCGGCGACATGGCCCTTTTCGATGCGCATGGCGCCGAGCGTTTCCAGCCCGTAAGGCGTGATCCCTTCAGGCGCGCCGGCTTCCATAAGGCGCCGAACGAGCGCGTCGCCGTAGCGCGCCGGAACGGCGAGCTCGTAGGCCAACTCGCCGGAAAATGAAATCCGGAAGAGCCGCGCGGGGATCCCGCCCGATACAGTGACCGCGCCGGCGCCCATATAGGGGAACGCCTCGTTGGAGATGTCGTGCTGCGGATCGACCACCCGAGCCAGCACATCGCGCGATTTCGGACCGGCAACCGCATACTGCGCCCATTGCTCGGTGACCGACATGACCTGCACGTCGAGGTCCGGCCAAATCACTTGGAGCGCGTGCTCCATGTGCGCCAGCACGGCTGCGGCATGCGCGGTGGTCGTGGTGACCAGAAAATGCTCCGGCCCTAGGCGCGACGTCGTCCCGTCGTCGAAGACAAACCCATCCTCGCGCAGCATCAAGCCGTAGCGCGCTCGGCCGATCGCCAGCGTGGAGAACGTATTCGTATAGAGCCGGTCGAGGAACAGCCCGGCGTCCGGACCCTGCACGTCGATTTTTCCGAGCGTGGATACATCGCTGAGGCCGACGGAGGTACGCACCGCGTTCACTTCGCGCACGACCGACTCCATCCAATCGCTCTCGCCCGGCTCGGGAAACCATTGCGGGCGCAGCCATGCGCCCGTTTCCATGAGCACGGCGCCGCGCTCCACGATCCAGCCATGGGCTGCAGGCAATCGGGTCTGAAGGAAGTCTCGTCCACGATGATGGCCGGCAAACGCGCCGAAA
>JBEINZ010000242.1:0-4579 GCA_040377825.1 Hyphomicrobiales bacterium
CTTCGTTCGGAAGATCCTCTTCGATGGTACGGGCAACGCATCCGTAGAGAAATTCGGCATGGGGCGTCGCGTCGAAGAAGCGGTAGAAGTCCGCGGTGTCGTTTAGGACGCGAACGTTCCCGTTTCGCGTCGGCTCCCAGCAGATCATTGGGAGTAAGCGGCGCGAATAGCTTTCAAGCACGCTACGGTAGTCATCGATCCGGTCGAGGATTGCCGAGGATACCGGAAAGACCATGCCCGGCGGACTGAACCCAGCGGACGCCAAGACGTGATGGATCAGAAAGCGATGAAGCCAGCCGTTGCCGTCCTCGAACGGATGGATATAGACGAAACCGAAGGCAAGGATCGCCGCCGCGATGACCGGATCGATATGTTGAGCGACCGTTCGGTCATAGTTCAAAAGGCCTGACATCAGCGAGTGAAGATCCTCGGATCGCGCGCTGATGTGGACCGGCAGCGGCAGATTCCCCTCGCGGGCGTGCTCGCCGATAAATCCGCCGTCGTCGCGCAGGCCCAGCCGGACGAAGCGATCATCGCCGATCACGATACCTTGCAGGCGCAGCAGCTCATCCAAATCGAGCGGCCTCAACCCGGCCTGGCCGATGGCCCGGCCCCAGCGCTGAATTCGATCTTGCGGCGGATTTTCGCCTTCGATGATGTA
This sequence comes from Hyphomicrobiales bacterium, assembly GCA_040377825.1. GTDB lineage: Bacteria > Pseudomonadota > Alphaproteobacteria > Rhizobiales > Ancalomicrobiaceae > JBEINZ01. The sequence continues at coordinate 662 of JBEINZ010000242.1, forward strand.
ACTGGCCCTAGAGTCCTTCAGCAAGAGGAACGCCGCCGTTCGGGCGAGCAGATCGGCCGGCACGGCCGCGACCGCCGAGCGCGCACGTTCGGCAAGGTTCATTTTCGCAAACCGATTGAGCGCTTCGGAAGCGAACACCATCGGGCAGAAATCCGGCGTGCCGGGTAGATTGTTCCGCACCCGCTGGCGAGGCTCGTTCACGCCCTGCCCGGCCCATTGGATCTCCGGATCGACGACCGATACGTAGCTTCCGCGATCGAGGTCGGGCAGATCGAGTCTTTGTCCGGTCAACCATTCGAAGAGAAACCAGATACGGCGCGCATAGGCGCCCGTTGGCTTCGCCGCGATGAGCCTTGCAACCTCGTGCGTCCCCGACGCCTGAAAAAGCCGCTTTAGGACGGCAAGATCCAACCCTTCATACTTCAGGGCGAAGGTGAGATGACCCTCAAGGGTTCCATCGGGGGCATGTCGCGGCGTCAGGATGCGCCAGCCGCTCTTGTCGATGACTTTATGACGCGCGCCGATCGCCCATAGTCGCCGAGGCACCGGCACGTCCAAACGATAGGCATCGATGAGCGCCGCATAGCCGACCGGCAGAGCTTCTACGGGTAGTCGCCGTTCGTGAAAAACCGTGACGGGGCCTGAAAACGGCTTTGGCGCGCCAGGGTCCGTGAAAAACGATGACGTTTCGTGAAATATCATGACTATGGGAGCATCTCATGAAAAACAATTACAGTCCATGAAATCCCACAACACGATTATCCCGCCCTCAGCTCTTACGTCGCCACTTTAAAATTCATCGCCACGCCATTGATGCAATAGCGCAATCCAGTCGGCCGCGGACCGTCGTTGAAGACGTGCCCGAGGTGGCTGCCGCAGCGGGCGCAATGCACTTCGGTGCGGATCATGCCCCAGCTGCGGTCCGTCGTGGTTTCGACCGAGCCGGCGACCGGATCGTTGAAGCTCGGCCAACCCGTGCCGCTTTCAAATTTGCGGGTCGATTCAAACAGCGGCTGGTCGCAGCCGGCGCACGAAAAGGTGCCGTTGCGCTTTTCGTAATTCAGCGCGCAGCTGCCGGGCCGCTCCGTGCCGTGGCCGCGCATGACCGCGTATTGCTCGGGAGTCAGGAGCTTGCGCCACTCGTCATCGGTTCGGGTCACCGGATAAGTCTTGACGTCCATGGCTTAGTCCTCGTGATCGCGGGTCGACGGAAGCGTCGATGCGTGGAACATAATGTAATCACGCGATAATTCATTTTCCAAGACGCGGAGGCTTGTCCGGCGTCAACAGCATGTGACTGGGCGGCTAGGGATTGTGGAGTCGAGTCCCGCCACTCAAATCCTCGTCGCGGATGCACCGCTCTAATTCTCAAGCAACGTGTTCAAAAAACTTAGATTTTGCACATCAGATGCACCTCGAAGTACTCGTACAGTTATTATTGAGGAGGGACTCTTGACAGCCTTGGACATCTCAGGCTGGTTGATACTGTCGAGACCTTCTGTCGTATTTTTCTTTGTGGGGGTGCACATGTCATTTGAAATTTGGATCGCTTTTGTTGCTGCTTCGAAGGTGCTGCTGGTGATTCCGGGCCCGACGATCCTGCTCGTCAACACCTAAGGACTCGGTCAAGGCTGGCGAGCCGCTTTGCCGAGCGCCGTGGGTGTCGCCCTTGGTGATTTCACCGCCATGACGCTGTCCATGCTTGGCATCGCTGCGCTGCTGGCGGCTTCGGCCACGCTATTCACGGTTTTCAAGTTCGCCGGCGCCGCCTATCTTATCTGGCTCGGTGTCAAGCTCTGGCGCGCGGGCGGTTCGCTCAACGCTCAACCCAAAACCGATGCTTCATCGTCTGTGAAAATGGTCGGCCATGCATGGCTCGTTACCGCGCTCAATCCCAAGAGTATCACGTTCTTCATCGCGTTCTTGCCGCAGTTTATAGATCCGCGTGCGGACTACTGGACGCAGATGCTCATTTTCGAAGTCACTTTCCTTGCTCTCGCCTTCGCGAACTCGTTTACCTATCGGCTTATAGCATCGCGTGCTCGCTCTCTTGTCAGCAACGACAAGGCGATCGGCATGTTCAACAAGGTTGGCGGTAGTCTCCTGATCGGCGCGGGGGTTGCGACAGCAACAATGCGCGGCGCTCAGTGATAGCTCTGGAGCATGATTCTTGTTACGCGTTCAGCATTCTGTTATGTTCAACACTCTCATTTTTTGTTGAACATAAACCATGCGCCAGAGCCGGTCGACAATCGCCCACGCAGCCTATCACGATCTCCTTCGATCCTTAAAGGACGAGACCGTGGCCGAGATTCGCGGCACACCGACACGGGTCGATCGCGCGGACAAAACCTATTGGTACGACAGCTATCGGGTCGGCACGGACGTCCGCAAAACCTATATCGGCGAGGATACCCCCGAACTTCGCACCCGTCTCAACCGGATCGCCGAACTTGCCGCCGCCCGCCAAGAAAATCAGCACCATCGCGCGCGGCTGATCCGTATTCTGCGCGCTGAAGGCTTTTCCGGCGTTGACGCAGGCACCGGTTCCCTCTTCTACGCTATGCAGAAAGCCGGCGTCTTCCGGTTGGGTGGCACCATAGTGGGAACGCAGGCCTTCCGGCTCTACGAGGGCGATCTCGGCATCCGTTACCCGTTTGATCAGACAGCACAAACCAATGACATCGATATTGCAAGTTTCGAGCGTCTTTCAATTGCCTTAGACGATATCGTTTCGGAGCCACTGCAGCGCGTTCTGGGTGAGTTCTCGTTCGAGGCAGTACCGTCGCTCGATCACGACAAGGTCTGCCGCTGGCGACAGACACGCAGTGAGCTCTTGATCGAGTTCCTCACACCGTCCTTCGAGGCGGCCGAAGGCCTCAAACCTTTGAAGGCGCTGGGCGTGCACGCGCAGTCGCTGCACTATCTCAATTATCTAATCGCGGAACCCATCCAGGTGGCGGTGCCCTATCGCAGCGGCGTTCTCGTCCAGATCCCGCGGCCCGAGCGTTTCGCCATTCATAAGCTGATCGTCGCCGACCGCCGTAAGGACGGACCGGACAGCCTGAAGGCCGCAAAGGACCGTACACAGGCGGCATTCCTGATCGATATTCTGGCGGAAGATCGCCCCGACGATCTGGCCGAAGCCTACGAAGATGCCGCATCACGCGGCCCGCGCTGGCGAGAGCGCATTGCCGCCACGCTTGCTCGAATGCCGCAGCTACGCAGTCGGCTTGTCGAGGCGGGATCCAGGTTCAAAGAATAGCGAAAGCGAGAACCCGGGGGAAAAGTCCCGTTCTCGCACCTGCGCTGCGCAAGACCACCCCCGCCCCACCTCAGCTCAGCCGCTGCCCGCTCTCGGCATCGAACAGGTGCAACACCGCAGGGTCAGCGCTGATGCGGATCGTCTCGCCGGGGGTTGCGTGAATGCGGGAGCGGAAGAGGCAGGTCACCTCCTGCCCGCCCGCATCGGCCACGACTTGCGTCTCCGAGCCGGTCGGCTCGGTGACCACGACGCGGACCGGAACGCCGTCATCGGCGAGCTTGAAATGCTCCGGACGGACGCCGTAGATCAGCTTGCGACCAATCACCGAAGCCGGTGCCGCGCCGATCGGCCAGCGCAGGCCGCCCTTTTCCGCGATGAAGCCATCAGCCTCGATGCGGCCTGCGATAAAGTTCATCGCGGGCGATCCGATGAAGCCGGCGACGAACAAATTGGCCGGCCGGTCGTAGAGGTCGAGCGGCGCGCCCATTTGCTCGACGATGCCGTCATGCATGACCACGATCTTGTCGGCCATGGTCATGGCCTCGATCTGATCATGCGTCACATAGACAGTCGTGGTTTTCAGCCGCTGGTGCAGTTCCTTGATTTCAGCGCGCATCTGCACGCGCAGCTTGGCGTCGAGGTTCGATAGTGGC
>JBEINZ010000199.1:0-5815 GCA_040377825.1 Hyphomicrobiales bacterium
GCCCTTTTCCACGGCCCGCGCCTGCTCGTGCACTGGACCCAAGACGACCCCTCAAATTCTCGCGACGCCTCCCCCGCTTCGGCCTCGCAAGACCGCCGTGGACAGCCTGGACGAGCTCCGCTCGCCCACACTGCCCACCGCAAAACAAAAACAGAAGCGGTCAATTCGTGTGCTACATAAAACGGACAACTTTACGTGCTGGCTACACTGCTAGCCGACTGGCGCAACTCGTGACCGTCATTGCGGCGCGCTTCGGCTTATCGCCCGACCTCGTGGCGGCTGGCATCCAGCTCGCGGCGGTCGCGATTTTGGGGCGAGCGACATGACACGTTTCACACGCCATTCCTGAGGGCGCCCAAAGGAAATCGATGGCGCACTTCATGCGGGGCTAATCGCACTCGCCGACGAATTGATTATTGCGGGCGTACCGGACGCGGCCGCATGGCGTGCCGCCGATGCGGCGATGGAAGCCGCCAAAGACCGGCTTTTGGCAGAGCTTTGCGGAGGTGCGCCATGACGCCGGAACTAGCACCTTTAGTCGGTCGTGGGAAGGTTTACGCTACGCCGCGCCCAGACGACAGCGAGCCGCCCGAACCCGCCGGCGCGGTATCGAGGGCGCGCGGTCGCATTGTTGACCTTAGCGAGGACACGGATTTTGTGCCGGCGGAGGAAGTCATCCGCGACACGATCCCGGCAACGGGCGTCGGCTTCCTCGGGGGGCAATCTGGTGCCGGCAAGACGTTCGCCGCCATCGAACTCGCGTTCTGCCTCATGACAGGGGCGCACTTCGCGGGTCGTCTTGTGGATCGGCCAGGAGGCGTGATTTACGTTGCGTTCGAAGGGGCGGGCACGATCGCCGGCCGCGTGAAGGCGCGGCGCGCGCTGTTGGCGGACCCCGGTCGCTCGTTGCCGCTCCTGTTGGTCGAGGGGTTCGGCTCAGTTGCGCGGCCCGAAGATTTTGCAGCGCTTCGGGCCACGATTTCCGTTGCGGCTGCGACTATTCAGGCGCGCTGGGGCGTGCCCGTGTCCGGCATCGTGGTCGATACAGTGGCGGCAAGCGGAATGATCCCTGAGGACAAGGAGAACGACCCCGGCGCCTGGACTCGTGTTTTTGACAACATGAACCCACTGTCCAGCAAATTAAAGGCGCCGATTATTCTAGTCCACCACTATGGGAAATCGGCAGATGCCGGGCTTCGCGGGTCTTCGAACGCGCGGGCTGGCGCCGACTTCGCACTGGCGTTGACCTGCGACCGAGACGAAATTACTGGAAACTCATCAAATCATTTCCTCGCCCTGACGAAAAGTCGCACAGCACCAGAGGGCGGCATCGCCGCAATCGCCCTTGCGCCGGTCGAAATCGGCACGCGGCGCGACGGTACACCGGTCACGAGTCTTGTTCTGCGCTTTGACGCTAGTGCGCGGCTCGCGGCCCCGCCCAAACGGAAGCCGAGCGGGTCAGATCGCGCCTTCGCCGCTGCCTTTGACGAGGCGGTCATCGCCCCGGGGCAGCGGGTCCGCGTCCACGGCGAGGCCAGCGCGCCTGAGGTTACCGCCGTCCGAGTTGAGCGCGTCCGCGATGCATTCGCTAAGCGCTATGTCACGGCAACGAGCGATGAAAAGAAGCGCGCCGATACCGTCCGAAAGGGCTTCAAGTCAGCGCTGAGCAATGCAGTCAGCAGCCGGTCCTTGGCCGTCGGCGCGTGGGGCGGTGAGGAGTGGGTCTGGCGGATTGCGGGGCACGACGATGAGCGAAAGTGACCGGAAGTCCGGAAAAGTCTGGAAGAGTTCGGAAATTTCCGGAATTTTCCAAAGTTCCAAACCCCGTCCGGAGAAAGGGAAACAAGCGGCAGCGGGGCGGCATGGCGATAGCCTGCCCGCCTGTTTTTCCCCGGATGGAGGCGCCGGAAGGAATGGAAATTTCCCTATAGGCTTCCGTTCCGGCTTCCGCTTAAAAAATAGGCAGAATTCCGGATCTGCTTCAAAAAACGGCAATCTATGACTGAGGGCAAAATTCAACTGTTACGCCTGTACGAACGCCAGTCCGCTCGCGGCACGGTTTTTTTTGTCGGCAAGCTGAATGGCGTGCGTGTCGTGGTCCTGAAGGATACTGCCGCCGAGATTTCCGAGGGGACGGTCGCGGTATGGAATCTATTCGACCAACCAGACGAGCCGGAGCCAGCCGAGAAACAGGCGCGCCGCCGGTCGCGGACGTCCCGCCGGGCGCCAGCCTGGGCGAGCGACCCCGAGCGGCACCCTGACCGACCGCCAGAGATGCCGACATCCCCGCGCGCTCGCGGCTCAGAACACGAAAGGCTCAAATCATGAACACTATAGGAATAGATCCGGGCCTCGAGGGCGGTTTCGCAGTTCTCGACCCGCAAGGGGTGCTGCTGGCGGCAGGCGACATTCCCACCGCCGGGACCGGCTCGCAACGGCGTGTCGACGTCGCAAATCTCGCCATCGTGCTGCGAGGCTTCCTTCCGGCTCGCGCTGTGATTGAGCATGTTTCGGCAATGCCTGGACAGGGCGTCGCGTCGACCTTTAGATTCGCAATGGCCACGGGCGCCATTGCGGGCGTCGCTGGCGCCCTCGGGCTTCCAGCAGTATGGGTACCAGCGTCAAAGTGGAAAAGGGCGTCAGGGCTCACCGCTGACAAGGAGAGATCGCGATTGCGTGCGATCGAGACATGGCCAGGGCAGGCCCGTTTGTTCGCTCGTAAGAGGGATCATGGTCGCGCCGAAGCGGCCCTCATCGCCAGATGGGGCATCGCAAGCACGGCCGCAACAACCCAAGCAATGACGCTGAGGTGGCCGGATGACTGACCACGACGAAGGCCGTTGTATCGAGCCCGAAACGGCGACGCCCCGAAAGGATACACGTTTTCAAAAGGGAAACCCTGGCCGCCCGAAGGGGGCTCGAAACCACGTCACGCGCATGCTCGAGGAGCTTTTCGAGGGCGACGCTAGCGAAATCGGTAAGGCCGCCATCCGGGCGGCGAAAGGTGGCGACGTGGCGGCAATGAGGATGATAGTCGACCGCCTCGCCCCGCCTCGTAAGATGCGTCACATTTCAATCGACCTGCCGAAAATCGAAACGGCGGCCGATCTGCTCACCGCACAAGGTCTCGTCGTCGAGGCCATGTCGAAAGGCGAGATAACGCCGGATGAGGCGACTGAAATCGGCAAGGTCTTGGAACATATCGGGTCGGCGATCGAGCGGCGGGATCTTGAGGTTCGTATCGCGAAACTTGAAGCGAGAGAGGATTTTTGATCATGGCGAACCGGAATATTGCACGAATAGAGAAGATCGAGGCAAATCGCTCGGCCCGTCGCGGCGGCGGGAGCTACCTCATCGAGCAGCAAGATGGAGAGAGTGAGGCCGCAGCGCTGGCGCGCGCGACACACAGTGCGTTTTATGTCGTCATCGCGCCCGCCGAGCCCGCGACCACTGCGGAATGGGTGCGTAATTATGGGGGGCGTTGATGCTCGTTACGGACCTATTTGCCGTTCTGTCGGCGGCGCCGCGCCCAACCCCGGATCAGAAAGCCGAGCTACTGGCGTTTTGCCGGGAGCGCGGCATTCCGGTTGCTAGCTATGCTCACCTGCCGGCCGAGGGGGAGGATAGTCTCGGCCGCATCGACCTCGTGATGATCGGCCTCACACGCGCCGGGTTGCAGCATTAAAGGCGAAGCAATCCTTGATGGACCGAACCGCATCGCGGCGTTCGACGTGTTCGAGACATGTCTCGCGCCAAAGCTCGGCATCGTGCAGCACGACAGCGGCACTGACTTCGCTCGGGAAGACCACTGCGACTAAGCCGCACACTGAACACCTTACCTCGCGGGCCGACGACATGTCGTTCCCCTTGTCCTGCTGATCTTTCCTAACACTGCACCGAAAGGTTCAATCCCTCAACCCGGCCGATGGCACTTGGGCGTACGCCGAAATTCTATCCCGTCCGCATCGATCCGGGGCTTGTGTAAAATCAAAACATCCGTATAGTTTTTACACACGCCGAGCGGAGACCTCCCCATGCGTCCCTTAATCGTTTATGCCCGAGTGTCGACCGCCCAACAGGGTCGGTCGGGGCTCCGCATCGAAGCGCAACGCGCGGCCCTTGTCCGGTTCGCCGAAGCCGAGGGCTTCGACATCGTTGCTGAGTTCGTCGAAATTGAAACAGGCAAGGGTTCGGACGCGCTCGATCGCCGACCAGAGTTGGCGAAGGCGCTGGCTAAAGCAAAATCGCTCCGGTGTCCGGTGGCTGTGGCGAAGCTCGATCGTTTGTCGCGAGACGTGACTTTCATCTCTGGGCTCATGGCCCAACGCGTGCCGTTCATCGTCGCTGAACTCGGTGCCGACGCTGACCCGTTCATGGTGCACATTTACGCGGCCCTCGCCGAGAAAGAGCGCGCCATGATCTCAGCACGGACCCGGTCGGCGCTCGCCGCTGCCAAGGCGCGCGGCGTGAGGCTCGGCAACCCGGGCATCAGCGCGGCTCAATCTGTCGGCACGGCGATCGTGAAGGCAAAGGCTGACCAGTTCGCGGCGAATGTCCTTCCGGTCATCGCCGATATCGAGCGCTCGGGCGCAACCACGCTTCGCCAGATCGCCGAGGCTCTTAACGCTCGTGGAATCCCGACCGCGCGGGGCGGGATGTGGCACGCGAAGACGGTCGCCAACGTGAAGGACCAGGCCAAAGCGGCATGAGTGTTTCTGTTGCCGTCCGCCGGCATTCGCCTCAATCCGAGAGGTGGCGTTAGGGCCTGCGTTGGGGCCGGACCTTGGAATAAATCTAAATTCTCTTTTTAATTCAAGGTCTTAGATCAAAAAAATGGCGGAGGACTGGAAACCGGATGCGAGCGTTCTGCTCCAGTTTGCTCGCAACGCACCGCAACGGTCCGAAGTGTTGCGTAGTAGCGCAGTTTGAAAAAACTATCCGATGATTTCGTTTGGATTTTACCTGCAGCGGAGCGTTCATGAAAATACCGCTGCGTCGCCCGGACAATTGGAGCCGAATTCTTCTCAAACTCCCAATACCTGTTTCTTCTTTGCCTGAAACTCTTCTTCAGTGATGAGTCCTGACTTCCGCAGTTCATCGAGTTTCCGAATTTCGTCGGCTGCGCTATGCGACGCACGCTCCGCTGGAGGCAATGAAGCCGGCACTTGCAGGGCAATTTCTCTTGCCGTTGCCTTTGCTGTTTTTTCAGCATTTGATGAGCCAATGCCCGAGAAGATGATGATTACGCCAATGATAAGCAATGGAACGCCGATGATCGGCACAATCATGAGCGGTAGACTGATGAGAACGACCAATATTCCCATGGCGAATTTCATAGCAGATCTCCCGTCTTTCAAATACCCAATATTTGTTTCTTTTTCTGATCAAACTCCGAGTCTGTCAGCAAGCCAGATTTTCTGAGTTCGTCCAATTTACGAATTTCATCAGCTGCGCTTACAGCAGATGCCATCGGCTGAGATTGGTTTCTGGAAGCTGCCGCGCGCTTCTCGATCTCGGCCTTGAGCCCCTCGAATTCAGATATCGAATCCTTTTTGAAAAGGAGACAGTCCGGCGACCGGATGGCCTCTTCGGAGTCAGCAATCGCTCGCCCTCCTGCCGAGAGAACTTGAATAAAGGGAGGCGTCCCCCAACCACCTTTGGAGATGCTCACGTGTGAAATTGAGCTGTAGGGGATCGCGAATTCACCTTTGCTGGCGGCGGCTACGCCGACGGCCATCGACAGGAGGCTTCCGCCGGAAACATCAGCGCTCTTCTTGCGTATGACTACGGCAGTTGCGGTTAGTTCGATGGCGCC
>JBEINZ010000312.1:0-2859 GCA_040377825.1 Hyphomicrobiales bacterium
AACGTGTCGGCGAACCTGAACGCTGGTTCGTCGAGCGCTGGACGCCTCACGAACTGTCCTTCGTCGCCGTCGGCGCCGATCCCGGCGCGCAAGTCCGCGCGGCGGACGAGGCGCCGACCTTTCCGTTTGAAATCGTCACTGCCCACACCCGAACAATGGAGACTGCCGCCATGATTGAGGATGTCCAGAACCGTGATGCCGCGCCGGAAGCGCCGCCCTCGCCTGCCGCCAACGAGCGCGCCAATCCCGCGCCGACCGATCCGCCGGTTGCCGGGCCGAATGCCGATCAGGTTCGCGCGGAAGAGCGCGAGCGTGTTGCAGCGATCTTTGGCCTGGCCGACCGCTTCCGCCTCGAGCGTGCCTTTGCCGATGATCTCGTTACGCGGGGCGTCGCCATCGAGGAAGCCCGTCGCGTCATTCTCGACAAGCTCGCCGAACGCGATGAGCGCGGCGTCGGTCATACCGCCGTCTCCTTCCCGGCAGGCGGGCTCGATGCAACCGTCACCCGACGTGAAGCCATCACCGAAGCGATTGCCCATCGCCTCGCGCCCTCGGCGAATGCCCTGCCGGATCGCGCCCGGGAGTATCGTGGCATGTCGCTGGTCGAAATCGCCCGCGAAACCCTGCAACAGGTTGGCGTCCGCACCCGCGGCATGACCGCAAACGAGGTGGTGCAGCTCGCGCTCCGTAATGCCGGGCCGCACGGCACGAGCGATTTCCCGCTGATCCTCGCCAACGTTGCGGGCAAGCGTCTGCGGCAGGCCTATACCACCGCACCGCGCACCTTCGAGCGTTGGACGCGCGGCATCACCACCACCGACTTCAAGCCGCTGTTCCCGACGCAGATCGGCAACTTCCCCGGCCTGCTGCCGGTCATGGAAGGCGCCGAGTTCAGCTATGGCACCATCGCGGAAAGCCGCGAGACCTACCGCCTCGCCACCTTCGGCCGCATTGTCGCGCTCACCCGGCAGGCCATCGTCAATGACGCGTCTCGCGCGCCTTCGACCGGGCGCTCGGAACGGCGGGCATGAAGGCCTCAGATCTCGAAAGCGGTCTCGTCTACAACGAGATTCTTGCCAACCCTCTTCTGGCCGATGGCGTCGCCTTGTTCTCGGCAGCAGCGGGCCGCGCCAACCAGGGCACGGCGGCGGCAATCACCGAAGCCTCGCTGACGCAGGCGATCGAACTGATGACGTGAGCCACGCGAGATGACGCCTGCCGGCGTCACCGGCGATCAGATCATCAACAACTACCCGCGCTATATTCTGGTGGCGCCGGGAACGCGCGCGATCGAGGCGCGCAAGATCATCGCCCAGACGACGCCTGCCCAGGCGTCTCAGGTCAACCCCTACGCCAACGCCTTCGACGTGATCGAGGAGCCGCGCCTCTTCAACACGGCGGGTGCGCAGCGGCCCGAACGCAGAGGCGCTCAACCCAACGAACTTGGCTGGCGGCCGCTCCCGCGACCATCGACCCGATCGAATACTGCCGCCTCGCAGGCCAGTCCGAGCCCTACCTCGATCCGCGCGTCGGGTACGAGGTCGATGGCGTCGAATTCAAGATCAGGCACGACTTTGCCCAAAGGTCGCTCCACGACCGCTCTTCAACTTAAAAGTTTCGGCGGGCGACTTCGCCGCCAAGGCGATCGACTTCCGCGGCCTGTTCTTCAACGCCGGCATCTGACGGCGGCGCGGCGCTAACCCGAATTCAAGGAGACCCATCCCATGCGGAACTTCATCCAGGCGGGCAACACCGTGGTGGTGCCCGCGCCCTATGCGCTCACCTCCGGCCAGGGCGCAAAAGTCGGCCAACTCTTCGGCGTCGCCACCAACGATGCCGCGTTGTCTGCCGATGTCGCGCTCGATCTCACCGGCGTGTTCGAACTCTACCCAAGAACGGCTCGCAGGCCTGGACGATCGGCGCGCTCGTCTATTGGGACGACGCGAACCGGCGCTGCACGACCGTTGCCACCGCCAACCTTCTGATCGGCGTCGCGGCGGCGGCGGTCGCGGGCGGCGCGGGTAACACCACCGGCCGTGTTCGGCTTAATGCCTCCTTCCGGGCGAACGATCCGTGATCGACGCTTTCGCTTCGGCCATCGATGCGCTCTTCGGCGATCCCAATATCGGCGAAGACGCGCTGTGGAAAGCGGGCGGCGTCGGCGCTGGCGTCGCTGTCCGCATCATCCGCAAGTCGCCCGACCGCATGGCGGAATTCGGGGACAGCCGCGCCGTGTTGCCAACCGTCGGCATCGATATCCGGCGCTCTCAGTCCGCGACAATCACCGAGGGCGATCTGATCCTGATCGGCGCCGAGACTTATCGGATCATCGGCGAACCGATGGGCGATGCGCTGGGACTCGTTTCGGCCTGCGAGGCCGTGAAGGTCTAGCTGGACGTTCCTCGTTGATGATGTGTCTCAGTAACAAAATCAATGAAGGCGACTGCGGCACCAACCGCTAGACGAGCATGTCGTGCCTCCAGTCCTCGATGCTTACCGTCTCGGCCATGGCCGGAACCATACAGACCACGCAACTCGGCAAGATACTGCGTGAGGGCAGAGAGATTGCGTAATATCAACCGAATGGTCTCTGCACCCTTAGCTTGGTCCGAAATTCCTTCTGGCACCAGCTTCAGTTCCTTTGCCAGCAGTTTCGTCAGTTCGGGCAAGTCGGCCTTTCGTGAAACTTCGATCCCGCGCTTTGAGAGAATGCTCTTGCAGCATGTCTCCACAAGCTCTTTCGCAGTGCCAATAGCGAGGGCGGGATCTCGTTCAACAGCATTTTCGAGCCGTTCGATTTCCTTTTGCATCCAGCCTGCGTCCAACGCATCAGCGACTGTGCGAGCCCGCGACACTGAT
>JBEINZ010000010.1:0-29820 GCA_040377825.1 Hyphomicrobiales bacterium
CAAAGGTCGAGGCAAACCTCGTCAATTATACTTGGCCGCTTCTGATTGTCGTCTTTTCGGGCTTCTTGCCGGGTGAAAGGCTACGCGTCCATCATGTGGCGGGTGCGTTTCTCGGTCTTGTTGGCGCCGCGTTGATCGTCACCAAAGGGCAGGGCATGACGATCGAGCCGGACCATGCGCTTGGATACGCCGCGGCTTGCGCATCTGCGCTGATCTGGTCGACCTATTCAGTCGTTTCTCGGCGTTTTGGTTCAGTGCCGACCGGGACGGTTGCTGGCTTCTGCCTTGTGACAGCCGTGCTCTCGGCATTTTGTCACGTCGCGGCAGAGACGACCGTTTGGCCAAGCGGAATAGTCGCCTGGGCGGCGGTCATCGGTCTTGGACTGTTTCCAGTCGGTCTCGCATTCTTTGCGTGGGATTATGGCGTGAAGCGCGGCGATATACAGGTTCTTGGCGCCGCCAGCTATCTTTCGCCTCTCGCCTCGACGCTGTTCTTGATATCAGCGGGCTATGGGACATTCAGTTGGATTGTCGGCGCTGCCGCGCTGCTCATCACGGGTGGTGCGCTCATTGCATCGAAGGATCTGATCGTCGGCAAGAGCCCAGCCCATTGAAGCATCGAGCCGGGGTTTAACCGCCGGCGCTTGATTGTCTTTCGCGCGGGCGCGGAAACCAGTCATCCGGTGCCATCTCAAAGCCGGCAAATTGGAAACCCGGCGCGACAGTGCAGCCAACCAGCGTCCAGGATCCGAGGCTCTCCGCGGTCTGCCAAGCGCCGAGTGGGACGACGACCTGCGGTCGTTCCCCCATATCCAGACGCGGTCCGAGCCGGAACGCTTCTGCATCGTGTCCGTTCGGCGAGATTGTGAGCGCGAGTGGGCTACCCGCATACCAATGCCAGACTTCAACGGCGTCGACGCGATGCCAGACGGATACCTCTCCGGCCGCGAGGAGAAAATAGATCGCCGTCGAATGCGCGCGCCCGTTGGTCTCGTTTGGGTCTTCGAACGTCTGGCGATAGTGGCCGCCTTCGGGATGTGGTTTTAGATCGAGGAGGCGGATAATCTCGCCGGCGCTGAGGTGCTGCATCGGTCCAATCGACCTCACGCTTTGTTTTTGCGCAGTCGCAACTCGGCAAAGACCTCCGCCGGCGTCGCATCGTTCATGCCGAGCACCTGTTTGATCGCGGCGTCGCCGGCCCTCAAGAACGGGTTCGTCGCGCATTCCAGCGCGATTGTCGTCGGCAAAGTCGGTCTTCCCTCGGAGCGAAGGCGCTCGATTTGCCTAGTCCTGGTCGCGAGCGCGGCATTATCGGGGTCGACGGTCATGGCGAAGCGCGCGTTTGAAAGTGTGTATTCGTGCCCGCAATAGACCGACGTTTCAGGCGGCAGGGCCGCGAGTTTGCTAAGAGATCCCCACATCTGGTCCGTCGTTCCCTCGAAGACCCGCCCGCACCCTAGCGCAAAAAGCGTATCTCCGCAGAAAGCAACCTTTTCTTCCGGGATGACAAAGACGATGTGGCCGAGCGTATGGCCCGGAGTTGCCAGGATATCGACCTTAAACGAGCCGAACGTTAGGGTATCGCCCTCGCCGACCGCAAGAGTGATCCCCGGAATCCGGTCGGCTTCGCTCCTGGGCCCGACGACCCGCGCACCGTAGCGATCCTTCAGCGCCATGACGCCTCCGACATGGTCATGATGGTGGTGGGTTACTAGAATGTCGGTCAAGACCCAGCCGCGGGCGGCGAGAACGCGTTCGATCGGCCCTGCCTCGGGCGCGTCAATCGCGGCCGTCGCGCCGGTTTTCGGATCGTGTACGAGCACGCCGAAATTGTCTGATAGGCATCCGAATTGTTCGATCTCGATCGTCATGGCTGAACGTCCTCGTCATCGTCACTCGATTTGCCTAACATCCTCTGGACCGCGTTGCCACCGGCGGCCGTAACGACATTGGAACGTGCATGTATCTGGACGTGGTCGATCTCAGGAATTTCTACGGCGAGCCGCTTGGACGCATCGTGCGCGGCCTTCTCACAATGAAGCTCCGTCGAATGTGGCCGAAGGTCGCGGGCGACAGGATCATGGGCTTGGGCCACGCCACGCCGTTCCTGCGGCCTTTTCTTGGCGAGGCCGACCGCATTCTCGGCTTCATGCCGGCGCAGATGGGCGTGGTGAATTGGCCCTCCGAAGGGCCGTCCACGACTGCTCTGGTGCATGAAGGCGCGTTGCCGCTTGCTGATTCCGCGATCGACCGCGCCATCCTCGTTCATTGTCTGGAAATGGCCCATAATCCGCACGATGTGCTGCGCGAAGTGTGGCGCGTGCTGGCGCCCGGCGGGCGGTTGATCGCGGTTGTGCCCTCGCGAACTGGCATCTGGGCGCGGCTGGAAACCACCCCGTTCGGATACGGGCGACCCTTTTCGCGCGGGCAAATGGACAAGCTCCTCAAGGACACGCTGTTTTCGCCGATCGACTGGCGCGGCGCGCTCTATTCACCCCCCTTCGAGCGTCGCTACCTCATCAATGCCGCGCCAGCATTCGAACGTCTCGGCGCGCGTTTTTGGCCCGCGCTGTCCGGCCTGATCGTTGTCGAAGCAACAAAGCAGCTCTATCAGGGGCTGCCAGTTCGCGTTCGCGCCAAGGAGCGCCGGACGGCGTTCAAGCCCGTTCTCGTGCCACAGGGTTGATGCGTGAAATCAGGCCCTTCGCAACACGAACACGCCGTGTTCGCCGAACAGGTTCCACACCCACCACGGCACCGAGAGGCTTAGACTTGCACCGCTTTCGTTAATCGCGCTCGCGCGCTCCATGACCGCCCCGACATCGGGTTCCCTGGACAATTCGACGAAATCGCGGATCGTGCAAAAGTGAATGTTGGGCGTATCGTACCAGCTATAGGGCAAGTCCTCGGTGATCGGCATCCGCCCGCGCAGCAAGAACTGGAGACGAATGCGGTAGTGGCCGAAATTCGGGACCGTTACGATCGCCCGCCGGCCGATCCGCACCAGATGTTTCAGCACATCCTTCGGGCGCTCGGTCGCTTGCAGGGTCTGCGACAGGATGACGTAATCGAAGGCATCGTCGGGATAATAGACGAGGTCCGTATCGGCATCGCCCTGGATGACCGGCAGGCCGCGCGCGACACACTCGTTCACTCCGTGTTGCGAGATCTCAATCCCGCGTCCGTCGACGCCGCGCGTGCGAGCTAGCAAATCGAGGAGGGCGCCGTCGCCGCAGCCGACATCGAGCACGCGGGATCCCGGCTCGACCATTTCCGCGACGATGCGATGATCGATCCGGGGTTCGCTAACGGTCAGGCGCAACCCACCTCGATCGGGGCGGGAAGCTAGGCCCGGAGGAACAGCGCCTTCAAGCCGCGCTTTTTCGCGCATGTCGGTCATCGTGCTGTCCCTTCAATACCCCGGACCCGTGCGGCCGCGCCGATGAAGCCTTGCAGGATCTGGAACATCTCCGGCTCGTCGAGCAGGAAGGCGTCATGTCCGCGATCGGTGACGATTTCGGCGAAAGAGACGTTTGCGCCAGCCGCGGTCAACGCATGCACGACCGCGCGGCTCTCCGTCGTTGGAAACAGCCAATCAGAGGTAAACGACATCACGCAAAAGCGCGTCTTCGTGCCTCTGAACGCGTCCGCGAGTACCCCGCCGTGATCGGCCGCGAGATCGAAATAGTCCATCGCCCGGGTGACGTAGAGATAAGAGTTTGCATCGAACCGGTCGACGAAAGTCAGGCCTTGATGGCGCAGATAGCTTTCGATCTGAAAGTCGGAGTCGAAGCCGAAGGTCGGCTTTTCGCGATCTTGCAGGCGGCGGCCAAACTTGGAGTGGAGCGACGGCTCGGACATGTAAGTGATGTGGGCGGCCATGCGGGCGACCGCGAGGCCCTTGCGCGGGCTTGTCGCCATGTCGAGATAGCCGCCGCCGCGCCAATCCGGATCGGCCATGATGGCCTGCCGGCCGACCTCGTGAAACGCGATATTCTGCGACGAGTGCCGCGCGCTTGCCGCGATCGGCAACGCCGCGAAAACGCGATCCGGATAGGCGGCCGCCCATTGCAGGACTTGCATGCCGCCCATTGAACCCCCCGCGACCAAAAAGAGCGTCTCGATGCCGAGATGGTCGATCAATGCCGCCTGCGAGCGGACCATATCCCGGATCGTGACGACCGGTAGATCGAGACCCCATGTGCGTCCCGTCGCCGGGTTCAGGGTCGCCGGTCCGGTCGTGCCCATGCAACCGCCGAGAACATTGGCGCAAATGACGAAGAAACGGTCCGTATCAATCGGCCGGCCCGGCCCAACGATGAGTTCCCACCAACCGGACTTTCCCGTTACCGGGTTCACGTTGGCCACATGCTGATCGCCGGTCAGCGCGTGGCAGATCAGAATCGCATTGGAGCGATCGTTGTTGAGCGCCCCGTAGGTTTGATAGGCGATCTGCCAGGGCGCTAGAATATGCCCGGAATCAAGCGCAAGCGGCCGGTCCGCGCCGAAATTGGCGACGCGGCTGTCGGGATGGTCGGCCTGCCGATTTCGGGCAGTCTCGACCGCGTCCTCGAAATCGCGCGTTTCGCCGTTTCCCATCGCTTCAAATCCTCATGCGCCCGTGGCCGCGAGCGGGCCGATTTCGTAGGCTTTGCATTGAAGCGGTGTCAACGGAATCTTCGTTTCGCTATGCGTGAGTAATGTCTAAGGACCCCAAACAGGGATCTTTCCTTTGCTTTCGCGGACAAGCTTGCCTATGAAAGGTGATCTTCGAGCTAAGAGCGATCCGAACGATGGTTGTCTCGACGTATCATGTGACCCGATACCGCGTGCGGCGCCGTCCGCACTTTTGACGCGCGCCGCCGAACATCGTGAACCATCTGACGTCCATTCCGCTCAAATAATGCCCGGAGTTTATGATGACCTCGACGTCTTCCGTTCGTCCGCGCCCGCGCGCCGGCGTCCTCGATATTGCCGCCTACGTTCCCGGCAAGTCGAAGGCGAGTGGTGGCGGCAAGCTCTATAAGCTCTCTTCAAACGAAACGCCGCTCGGCGCGAGCCCGAAGGCCATCGCCGCCTATCATTCGGTCGGCAATAGCCTCGAACTCTACCCGGATGGATCCTCGACGGCGCTACGCGAAGCGATCGGCCGTCTCTACGGTCTCGCGCCGGAGCGAATTCTCTGCGGAGCCGGTTCTGACGAAATCCTATCGATCCTCGCCAACGCCTATATCGGCCCGGGCGATGAGGCGATTTTTTCGCAATACGGCTTTCTCGTTTATCCAATTGCGATTACCGCCGCCGGGGGAACACCCGTCTCGGTGCCCGAGCAGAACTTCACAGCCGATGTCGACGCCATTCTGGCTGCGGTCACCGAGCGCACGCGCGTGGTTTTTCTGGCCAATCCAAACAATCCGACCGGCACCTATCTCCCCTTCGATGAGGTGAAGCGTCTCCACCGGGGCCTGCCCGCGCGCGTGCTGCTCGTTCTTGACGCGGCCTATGCCGAATATGTCCGCCGCAACGACTATGAGAGCGGCATCGAGCTGGTTTCAACCAGCGACAATGTCGTCATGACCCGCACTTTCTCGAAGATCTACGGCTTGGCGGGTCTGCGTATCGGCTGGTGCTACGCGCCCGATCACGTCATCGACGCAATGAACCGCATCCGCGGCCCGTTCAATGTTTCCGCGCCCTCAATTGCCGCCGGCATTGCCGCGATCGAGGACCGGGAATTCACGGTCTCCGCGGTGGAGCACAACGAGCACCATCTGCCCGAGGTGACCGCGAAATTGACCGCGCTCGGCCTCGACGTGACGCCTTCGGTCGGTAACTTCATCCTCGTGCATTTTCCGGACGAACCCGGCAAGCGGGCGGCGGAGGCCGATGCGTTTCTGCTCGATCGCGGTGTCGTGTTGCGCCGCATGGACAGCTACGGGCTGCTGTGCGCCTTGCGCATGACGATCGGTACTGAAGAGGCGAATGCCGCAGCATTAGCGGCCATTGCCGCATTCCTTGAAGGAGCCGCGTCATGAGCGAACCGCATTTCGGTAAGCTCGCCCTGATCGGCATCGGGCTGATTGGGTCGTCGATTGCGCGCGTCGCGCGGCGCGATGGTCTCGCCGGGGAGATCGCGATCGCCACGCGGCGGTCTGAAACGCTGGCGCGCGCCCGCGAACTTGGACTCGGTGATCACTACACGACCAACGCGGCCGAGGCCGTTGAGGGAGCGGATTGCGTGATCCTGTCGGTCCCGGTCGGTGCTTCAGGCGCGGTCGCCGCCGCAATCTCCTCGGCTTTGAAGCCCGGCGCGATCGTCTCCGACGTCGGATCGGTCAAGGGCGATGTGGTGGCACAGATGGCGCCCCATATCCCCCACGGTGTTCACTTCGTGCCGGCCCATCCAGTAGCGGGCACGGAGTATTCCGGTCCCGATGCCGGCTTTGCCGAGCTCTTCCGTAATCGATGGTGTATCGTCACGCCGCCCGAGGGCACCGATCCCACCGCCGTCGATCGTCTCATTCGGTTCTGGCAGGGTGCGGGATCGACGGTGGAGATCATGACGCCCGACCACCACGACTTGGTGCTTGCCATCACAAGCCATATCCCGCATCTGATCGCCTATAACATCGTAGGAACCGCCGCGCATTTGGAACGCGTGACGGCGTCCGAGGTCATCAAGTTTTCGGCTGGCGGCTTCCGGGACTTCACGCGCATCGCCGCGTCGGACCCAACGATGTGGCGCGATGTCTTCCTCCACAACAAGACGGCCGTCCTCGAAATGCTCGGCCGCTTCAGCGAGGATTTGCTGGCGCTTCAGCGCTCGATCCGCTTCGGCGACGGCGACGCGCTGTTTGATCTATTCACCAAAACGCGCGCGATCCGCCGTGGGATTGTCGATATCGGCCAAGATATCGCAGCGCCGGATTTCGGACGGCAAGCAGTTGCCTTGAAAGATCCAGGCTTATCCACGCCGATCGACGGAAACTGAAACGTTCCGACCCTTGTCGCGTTGATTAATGACGCGGCCGGGCAGGTTTCTTCGCCGCATCGGCCGCTGCCGCAGCCCACTTGATCCGCGCGCTTGCGTCGGGAGGCAGGTTGCGTGTCGCGCAATAGAGCATGAACCCTACTGGATCGAACCGCACGCGCACCACGGTGACGCCGCGCTCGGCCATTTCCCGTTCGAATTGCTTCATCGCCGCGAACCAAGCGTCATAGGTTTCGTAGAGCCGTTCAGGGTCCGTCATCGTGGCTTTCGCAGCGGCATAGTCCTCACGACGAAACCAGCACACGCCAAGCGGGCGGTTTTCCTGCGATTCGACGGCGCCCTTGATTTTGCCGCTTATAGTGCCCGCCATCACCGTCTCCCATTCGCCTCAGTCTGACGGCAGCTATGCGCAACTGGCTCCCACGCCGTCAAGACAATGATGCGCCTTATCGCCGTGATGGCGGGAATCCGCCGATGAGCCGGACGCGTGGCGCGTCTCCCGTCTTGCCATCCATACACTTTGCGGCTATCTAGCCACCCATTCGGATCGGATTTGGCCCGAATGTTTGGTGTTGAAACTGTCTGTGGCGTGGTTCGCGCCATGACAGGGCCGAGCCATAGACCTGCCAACGCCTTAGCGAATGCCGACAGAGTATATCCAGGGACTCAAATCCCACGTTGCCGCCTTAGCTCAGCTGGTAGAGCACATCATTCGTAATGATGGGGTCGTAGGTTCGAATCCTATAGGCGGCACCACTTTCTTCCTTGTCCATACCGGATAGGCTCTAGTCGGAAGCAGGGTAGGCTGCGCGGCGCAATGTTATTGGCGCGAACAGTGCAACTAGGACGGCGAGACCCGCGGCCGGGATCGGACCGTTTGATTCGAGAATTGCACCGAATACAAAGGGCGCCGCAGCGAAAGCTAGGTTCATCGGCAGTACCAGACGTGCAGTCATGACTCCGTAGAGTTCCGGATCGAACAGTTCCAATGGAATTGTGGCGCGTGCGACGCTCATGATGCCGCTCGCAGCCCCAAACAGAATAACAAAAAAAGCCGCGCCCGGTAGGCCGTTCAGCACAAGTAAAGCCAGAAACGAGAACGGGAACAGCATCGCCGCCACGATGGCCGATCTGGTCGCTTGGACATTAGGCGCGAATACAAACTCCAGAAGACGCGCGCCAAATTGAATGACGCCGATCAAGGCCGAAAGCCAGATTGCCGTGCTGTCGGTCAGGCCATAGGACCGTAGAAGTTCGACGATGACCACCGCGAAACCCCAGGTCACGAAGCCGATCGCGGAGACTGCGACGATCAGGAGCCGCAAGAGCGCCCGCTGCCGACCAGTCGGCGTATGGACTTCAGGGGCTTTCTCGGCAGCCGGTGACGGCAAGCGGCGCGACCTGACGAGGTGCATCGCGAACAAATGCAATGGCAGGCAGATTGCCAGGTTCGCGAGCGCGAATACGACCACCGCGCCGCGCCAGCCCAAATGCTCGACCAACGCGGCCATGATCGGCAGGCCGATGCTCGAAGACAGCCCCGATCCGAGCATCACGGCAATGATCGGCCGCTTTGCGTCCTTTTCGGCATGTTCCGCAAGCAAGGTGTTCGCCGACGAAGAAAGCGCGGCGGCGCCGGCCACGCCGAGACCGAGGAAGCATCCAGCATATTGCCACGCGGACTGCACGAAAGCGAGCAGAGCCAATGCCACGCTCGCCCCAACAGACCCGTAGACCAGGATCAGGCCGGCCCCGAAACGCGCGTAAAGCCCCGCCATCAGCCTGGAAGCCAAGGCGAGCGCCACGAGAAAGAAACTGGAACCGGCCAGCCCAAACGCAAGCGACGTTTCCAGATCGGCGACAACCAAACGCCCAAAGATTGGCTGGCGACGAAAACATCGTCGCCCAGCCGATAATCTGCGTCGTTGAAAAACACATAACGAGTAGAACAGAAACTGGCGCAACGGTCATCTGCGTCCCTGCAATATCACCTATCTCACATGAGCCCGTTGTGTCGCAGAAGCAGGAGAATTGATGTCGTATCGTGGACGTTGAGATTTTGAATGAGTTTAGTCGGATATTCACGAACCGGAGTAGAACTTTGGCATCAGGTTTCTACTCCGCGCCACTTATGCAGAAGTTCGCGCAGCTGCGATCCGCCGAGGGCGCGCCCTCGCTCAGCGCCGGCTTCCGCTGGTCATGATGCCTCTCCCGCACTGCCAATGACACCGAACCCACAGTCAATAATTGACTTAAAGTCGGAATGTTACCCAGCGGCGTCCGCTACGGTAGTTTAAAGGCCCTCGGTCAATTTGGCGAAACGAGTTGAACCGTCGGGACGTATGTTCGGTAGCGGGCCGCGTCCCTCGTCAGCAGCGTCATGCGTGAGACGGCGGCGTGGGCGCCGATGAAGAAGTCGGGATGGACTCCGGTCCGGCCGCCGCCCTATCGCCGGTAGGTCTAAAAGGCTTTCCCCGCCAGAAACAGCGCTTCGCGGGGGATCTCCGTTGAGCCAATGTCCGCGTCGGCGAGCAGCCGCTCGATGTCCTCGATGCGTTCGTAGCCCAGCGAGAGCTCGAAGTAGATCACTCCGTTGATTGCGACCGGGCCGCGAGCCGCCGCTGCGTCCAGGTTCTCGATCGACCACTCCACCCAAACCAGATCATTCGTGGCGATGTCGAGCAGCACATTGGTGTCGACCAGGATTAAGCGGGATCGGCCCTTGTGAGTGCCATGATCTCGTCGGTGCGGAGGCGTGTGGTTGCGGTTCCGCGCAGGCGCTCGAAGCGGCTCGGGCGCGGACGGCCTGCCCCTTCGGCCTGAATTACGGCGCGCCCTTGCTTGTCGATGCTGAACGCGACTCTCATTCCCGGCGTGATGCCGAGCCGATCCCGAATGGGCTTTGGGATGGTGACCTGCCCCTTGCTGGTGACGGTCGTGGACATGGCATTCCTCTTAATACTTCGATTATCATCGGTATTACATATCATGGCGTATCTAGCCGTGCCGGCCGGCTGCATGCACGGATCGAGCGCTCGCGGATCGGCCCGATTTCAAGCGAGATGAAGCCCCGCAGCGGCTTCTCCCTAGGCACCCCTTTCGCCACGGGGCCTTGTGTCTGAACAACGCGCGGCGACACGAAGCGAGCCTTGGGGCTAACGCCTGATCCAGCCTTCGCATCGAACGATTGCTGCATCGCTCAATGTCGGTGGGAGCCCGTCGAGCATGAACCCGTCCATTGGCGGCGCGCGTTCCATCGGCGTGAAGCCCCATGCGATGCAACGGCATCCCGAACCCAACCGGATCCGAGACGCCGCCGCCTGCCGCGCTCAGCTTTCCTTAAATCCATAGTCAGGTATGCCCTGCTCATTGCCGTAATACTTGTATGGCAGGAACTTGCCACTCATGGAGATTTTCACGCGGTCGCCCTTGGGGTTCGGCTGTCGGTCGATTTCGATGTCGAAGTCGATCGCGGACATGATGCCGTCGCCGAATTCTTCCTCGATCAGCGCCTTCCATGCGGGGCCGTTGACCATGACCAACACGTAGAAACGGTAGATCAGCGGATCGGTCGGCGGCATCGGCGTGCCGCGATAGGGCACTTCGTTGAGCATGGCGATTTCCACGGCCGACAGGCCGAACAGCGCGCCGGCTTTTTCAGCGAGCGGCTTCACGAGTTTCATTTGCCCGAGCAGCGCGCCGACGACGAGCACCGGCGACATGCCGGCGATTTCCTCGGTGATATATTTCCAGGTCCAGCCCTTCTCGCGCTTGATATCGAGGATCTTCTCGGTGAGGTCCGAACGTTTCATGGGTGATGGCTCCTTGGGTTGAGGGGATTTTGGCTGATGGCGCGATCAGATGGCCGATTTGGCGATGGCTTCACTGGTCGGGCGCGGTTCCGAGACGTTGCTGGAAGTGAGCGAAGTCGCGGCCGTCGGCGCGCCATCCGGGCGCACCAGCGGCGGATGCCGTTGATCCCAGCCTTGGGGAACCGCGTCGCGGAAACTGCCGCTGCGGCTCACCAGGAATTCAATCAAGTGATTGCGCAGGGGGTAGAAGGCCGGGTGGCGATGGATATCGGCGCGACCGCGACCGGCCGGGAGCGGATTGAGCACGATCTCGGCCACGACCGCGCCGGGGCCGTTGGTCATCAGCACAATCCGATCGGCCAGGTAGATTGCCTCGTCGACGTCATGCGTGATCATGAAGGTCGTTTGGCCGGTCTCCCGGCAAATGCGGCGGACTTCGTCCTGCAGCGTGCCGCGCGTCAAGGCGTCGAGCGCGGAAAACGGCTCGTCCATCAGAAGCATTTTTGGCTCGATCGACAAGGCTCGGGCAATGCCGACGCGCTGCTTCATGCCGCCGGAGAGCTCGGCCGGGCGTTTGTGTTCGGCGTTTTCGAGCCCGACGAGGCGAATGAACCGGCGCGCGCGCTCCAGGATTTCGGCCTTCGGCGCCTTGCGCCAGCGCGATGAGACCGCGAAGGCGACGTTGCCGAGCACCGTTTTCCACGGCAGCAGCGCATGGCCCTGGAAAATCACCGCTCTGTCGAGGCCGGGTCCTGAAATCTCCGCGCCGTCGACGATGACGACGCCGTCGCTGGGTCTGTCCAGGCCCGCGAGAATATTCAGCACCGTCGTCTTACCGCAGCCGGAATGTCCGATAACGCAGACGAACTCGCCTTTCGGCACCGACAGCCAAAGGTTTTCGAAAATGGTGGTCGAATTGCCGTTCGGCGCCGGATAGCGCCGCGCAATCCCCTCCAGCGAGATGAACCTATCTTGCATCGGCGCTCACTCTGGGAAGGTCACGGCCCGCTGCAGGCGTGCGAGCGCCTGATCGAGCACCATGCCGACGAGGCCGATCACGAAGATCGCCGTGATCACATTGGTGATGGAGAGATTGTTCCATTCGTTCCAGACGAAGTATCCGATGCCGGTGCCGCCCACGAGCATCTCCGCCGCGACGATCACCAGCCATGCGATGCCGATCGATATCCGCATGCCGGTCAGGATCGTCGGCGCCGCCGCCGGCAGGATCACGGCAAAGGCGCGCCGCCAGGGCCCGACCTCCAGGGTGAGCGCCACGTTGATCCATTCGCGCCTGACGCTTGCCACGCCGAAGGCGGTGTTGATCAGCATCGGCCAGAGCGAACAGATGAAGATGACGAAGATCGCGGATAGGCTTGAGTCCTTGATCGTGTAGAGCGCGAGCGGCATCCAGGCGAGCGGGGAGACCGGCTTCAGGATCTGAATGAACGGATCGAGCGCGCGCGAGGCGAGCGGCGACATGCCGATCAGGAAGCCGACCGGCACGGCTACGAGCACGGCGAGCCCATAGCCGGCCCCGACCCGCGCGATCGAATAGAGGAGCTGCAGGCCGAGCCCCTTGTCGTTTGGCCCATTGTCATAGAACGGACGGGAAAGATGCTCGGCGATCTTGGCGAAGACATCGAGCGGCCCCGGCATGGCCGATTTGCCGCCGCTGGCGGAAAGCCCCATGAGCTTGGCATATTCCGGATCCATCGCCGGCGCGCCGCCGCTGCCTGGTCCGCTCACGGTGACATGCCAGATCACCGCGAACACCGCGAAGATCAGGGCGGAAAGAACAGCGGCGCGCGGGAATGCCATGGATTAGGTCCGCTTGATCGCGAAGCTCTCGACATAGTCCGCCGGCTTCGACGGATCGAACAGCTTGCCCATGACCGAAAAGGTTTTCGTCGTGGCCGTCGGCGGCGTCAGACCCATTTCGGTCATGACCTTGGCCGCGTCGGTCGCCAGGAAAACCTGCTTGGCGACTCCGGCATAGTCGATGTCACCCTTGATCTGGCCCCAGCGCTTCATCTGCGTGAGCATCCAGACCGCAAAGCTCTCCCAGGGGAATGGATCGAAGTCGACGCGGGTCGGGTCCTTCTTGATGTTGCCAAGGCCATCGGCATAGGTGCCGGTCAGCACCTGCTCCAGCACCACGGGCGGCGCGTTGAGATAGGCGGCGGGCGCGATCACCTCGGCGATCTGTTTGCGGTTTTCCTGCTTGGAGGAATAGGCCGTCGCATCAACGATCGCGCGCAGCAGGGCTGCATAGGTATTGGGCCGCGTGGCGATGAATTCGCGCGAGACCGCGAAGACGCAGCACGGATGGCCGTCCCACAGCTGCTTCGACACCGTATGGATGAAGCCGACGCCATCGAAGACCGCGCGCTGGGCAACGTTATCAGGCGCCAGGAAGCCGTCGATATTGTCCGCGCGGAGGTTTGCGACCATTTCCGGCGGCGGGACCGCGCGGATCTGCACATCCTGGTCCGGATCGAGCCCGGCTTCCGCCAGATAGTACCGAAGCAGATAGTTATGCATGGAATAGTCGAAGGGGATGGCGAACTTCAGCCCCCTCCAGGACTTCGGATCGGTCTTGTCCTTGTGCTTGGCGGAGAGCGTGATGGCCTGACCGTTGACATTCTCGATCGCCGCAACGACGAAGGGCACCGGATTGGAGCCAAGGCCGAGCGACATGGCGAGCGGCATGGGCGCGAGCATATGCGCGGCGTCGTATTCCTTATTGATTGTTTTGTCGCGGATCACCGCCCAGCCGGCGGTTTTCACCACTTCGACGTTGAGCCCGTGCTTGGTGTAGAAGCCCAAGGGATGCGCCATGATGATCGGCGTGGCGCAGGTGATCGGGATGAACCCGATCTTGAGATCGGCCTTTTCGGGTTTGCCGGCCTGGGCGAAAACCTCGGTCGCGGTTGCAAGCGGGAAGAAGGTCGAGACCGCCGCCGCGGCCGTCGAGGCGCCGACGGCCTTGAGAAACGCACGGCGTTGAAGGTCATTGGGGAAGAGCGCCCGCATGAGGCCCGAGGTGACAACCTCGGTGTAGCGCTGCTCGTCACTCGCCGCCGCCGCGCGTTCGGCCGCCATATGGGCTTCCGCGGACGGATGCTTGCCGCATTCGCAGCGCCGGCCGAGTCGCTTCGAGGGGTCGAAGGGATTGGAGAACATGGACATCGAACGTCTCCTTTGGGGGAAGCAAACTGGAGCGGGGTGGTTCATCAGACAATGAGCAATGCTCGTGCCAAATTGTGGGGTGCGGTCATCGAACCGGGCTTGGGTCCGCCGAAGCTGCAAGACCTAAGGCTCGCGCCTCCAAGAACCGCACGATGGACGTTTGATATGCTAAAATGCCGTTGGGGCTCACGACCCGACCTCCGCTAGCTTGGCAGACACGAAGTCGAGGCGGTCCTGACCCCAGAAAAGTTCGCCGCCGACCACATAGCTCGGCGAACCGAACACGCCGGCGGCGATCGCCTCGGCCGTATGCTCTTGAAGCTTCGCCTGGATCGCGGGCGTCGCGGCGAGCCGCGCAAGGTCTGCTCCGTCGAAACCAACTTCGCCGGCTAGGGAAATCAGCGTTTCGATCGACGAGATATCCAGATCCCTCGCCCAGATTGCTTTAAGGACAGCGCCGACATAATTGGCTGGATCATGACCGGTCACATCGGCGGCGATGATCATTCGGCACGCTGGCGCCGACTGAGTTGGCCAGAATGGCGGCGAAGGATTGAGCGGCAGGCTTCGGAGCTTAGCAAACCTTGCCATATCCGACCGCCGATAGGCAGCGCGGATCGGGCTTTGCTTCGCCGGCGGCGTGGTCTGGCTTTCGGCGAAGACGGTCAGAATATCCACCGGCCGCCAGCGGATCTTTGCGCCATGCTGGGCAGCAAGGGCGAGCAGCCGGTCATGCCCGAGATAGGCATAGCCCGATTGGGGACTGAAAAAGCAGACTATCTCGGGCATGAATGGGGATCCAGGTCTCAGGCCGCCGCGGCCGGGTGGCCTTCTTCGATCGGCAACGAAGGATCGCGTGACCATTCATTCCAAGAGCCAAAATACATCCGCACGTCTTTGACGCCGGCTTCCTTGAGCGCCAGGAACGTGTTCGACGCCCGCGCACCC
Organism: Hyphomicrobiales bacterium; assembly: GCA_040377825.1. Classification (GTDB taxonomy): domain Bacteria; phylum Pseudomonadota; class Alphaproteobacteria; order Rhizobiales; family Ancalomicrobiaceae; genus JBEINZ01. The sequence goes on from JBEINZ010000010.1 coordinate 14,944, forward strand.
TTGAAGCAGTAAAGATAAACCGGCGTTTCCGGGCTAATGCCGGCGGTTGCAATTTCAGCCAAGATTTCCGATTTCGATTTGAAGCGCGGGCCATCGGCCGTCGGCTTCATCATGCGATACCACTCGATCCACTTGGCGCCAGGGATGCGCCCCTTGCGCGGGCAGAAATCCTTGCCATAAGGCGAGGAGCTTTCGCCGATCCACTCGTCGACATCCCGCACGTCGAGTTTTGCGATCGCGGCGTCCGATACGGACGCCAGCATGGCGGCCGCGTCGATGATCAAATCTGCGGCGGCAAGATCGACCGGGAAGACGGCCGGCGTCGGCGTCGGGACATCGGTCGTGATCGGCAGGCCGGCCGCTTCCCACGCGGCGTATCCGCCATGAAGAACCCTGATTTTCGGATAGCCGAGGAAGCTCAGCAGGAAGTACCCGCGACAGGACTGGCCAAAGCCGCTGTTCATCGATTGCTCATAGATGACCGCGGTCTCTTGGCCCGAAAGGCCGGCCTTCCCAAAGGCATCCGAGAAGGTTTTGCGCAAGTCCGCGTAGCCTTCGGGCGTGGAGGTCGCCAAATATGTGAAAACCTCGTGGAGGTTCACCGCACCGGGAATATGGCCCGCGCCGTAGCTGTCGGGACTGCGCGTATCGATGATGACGACCGGCTCGGCAGTCTTCATATCGGCAAGGCCCGACGGGGTAATGAGGACTTCACTCATGCGGGATCTCCTTCGGTCAGGTCAGGGGGCGGGAGGGTGTCTTTGCTGGAACCCCGGTCAAACTGGCTCCCCTTGAGCCGGCCGCCGGGCCCTGAATCCGGTCAGGCCGCGAGGCCGGCGAGCATCTTGCGCAGCTGTTTGGTGGCCGGGGTCACGATCGCGACGAAGTAGGCTTCGCGCAGCCGGCGCTGGCATCGATGGGACCCGACATAGCCGCGCGCGCCGCAATGCAGCATGGCGTGGTGCGCCGCTTTCACCGACGCTTCGCCGCCGTCGAGGCGCGCCTGGATCACGCGTCGCCAATAACCGACATCGGTCTCGTAGGGTGTCTTGGCCAGTTCAAAGACCTCGGCCTCGAGCGCGGCCAGCTCTTCGGCGATATCTTCCGGTTGCACGTCGAGATAGGCATTGATGTGGCCGAGGCTCGGGCGCACCTCCTCCATCATCCTCACGCAGTCGCGCACCATGCCGATGGCCATGCCCGTCTGCAGGAGAACGAAGCCGGCGCGGATCTTTTGAATGTAGGGCCCGGCTGGATCCGCGAGCACCATGTCGTCGGATAGGAAAAGCTCCCGGATCTGAATTGCATAGGTGCCGGTGCCGTCCATCGCGAGGAACGGCTCGCAAGGCTTCAGCGTCACGGCCGGGTCGGCGCAGTCGATGAGCGCCATCACCGCATGCCCGGCCGAGCCTTCCACTTCGAAAATCGTGCCGAAAACGTGATCCGGCCCCAGGTTCGAAACCCACGGCAGTACCCCGCGCACGGTATAGCCACCCTCGACGCGCCGGCCTTTCAGTTTGAAGGACTCGATACCGAAGAAGGTCTTCATCGGGTTGGAGAGCCCGGTTCCGCCGAGTTGCCGGCCCGAGGCGACCGCCTCCAGATAGCGGCCGCGCAGCGTCTCATTGGGGCTGTTCAGGACGTACCAAACCAAGGTGTTCTGACACCAAGCCATGAAGCCGGTCGAAAGGCAGGTCTCCGACAGGATCGCCATGCTCTCGATGGCCCGGCCAAGCTCGGGTACGGGCGCGACATGCGCGCTCCAGGCTCCGGTGAGACCGAGCAACTGCAGAAACTGCTTCGGATAGAAGCCTTTGTCGATGGCCTCGACGTGGCCGGACAGTTCGCCGATCGCTCGATGCCTCACGGCCGCGAGCATGGCGTCCGATCCATGAGCTGAAGGCGATGCAACAACAGTATCGACGACAGGCATGACGGACGGTCCCCTTAAGCTTTGGATCGCTTGCCAATGATCGTCCGGGCCTTGACGCGGCCCGGACGCATGCTTTGCCCTAGGCGAGGCCGACAGCAAGATTGACAGGGCGGGTAAAGGTGTTAGCGACCGGTGACCACTTGGTCACGTGGGCGATCAGCGCGTCGATTTCCGCCACGGCGATGTCGTCGCACTCCATTGTCACTTTGATACGCACGTCGGTGAAGCCAACCGGCTTGTCGCTGGTATCGCCCGTGCCCCAAACGGCCGTGATGTTCAGGTCGCCCTCAAGCTCGAGTTCGAGGACGCGCACGGTCCAGCCGCGATGCACGGCATTGGCGTGCAGGCCAACGGCAAGGCATGAGCCGAGCGCGGCGAGCGAGGCCTCGGATGGGTTCGGCGCAGTGTCGTCGCCGAGAAGCGCCGGCGGTTCGTCCACGATGTAAGGCGGCAGATTGCGGATGTAGTTGGCGTGCCGAAACTTGCCCTCGGCCACGGTCTTGCACTTCAAGGTCTTGATGACCTTCGGATTGGCCTTGCCGTTGGCAATCAGCGTTTCGAGGCCAGACTTGTCGATGGGTGCGAGACAGCCGGTGAGGACGGTATTAGGGACCACGGTATTCATGCGTTTCTCCTTTGAAGCGCTTCGGCCGGTTCTTGCGTCGGCCTTAAAAACAGACCGGTCTGTCTTATGCATGCCGTATGCCAGAACCTAGGTCCGCCATGGCCCGGGTTTTCGCCGCACCAGCCGTTGTGGGTCTGTCGAATGTTGAGGCAGGGTTGCTCGAAAATCAGCCAGACTGGTCTGTCTGCATGCTGTTGCCCAATCATCAGGCAGGGAGTATGGGTGGTGGCCTGACGATCGGAAATTCCATCATGAGTCTCGATCAATACGAGCCCTCGTTCGCCATTTCGCCGCCGCCCAACTTTGCGCGGTCGCCCGACTTTGCGCGGCCGCCGCGCGAGCGCTTGATCGAGGCGGCATCCCGTCTGTTCTGCCGTTACGGCATCAATTCGGTCGGGGTCGATGCCGTGGTTACCGAGGCCGGGACCGCCAAAGCCACGCTTTACAAGACCTTCGGGTCGAAGGACGCCTTGGTCGCGATCGTTTTGGAGCGGGAGGGGATCGCCTGGCGGAATTGGTTCCTCGGAGGGCTCGACGCCGGTGACGCCGCTCCCATCGATCGCCTCCGCCGGATCTTTCCGCTTTTGGCGGCATGGTTCGCCGAAGAACGCTTTTACGGGTGCCCGTTCATCAACGCCATCGGCGAGAATGACAAGCATGACGACCGCCTCAGGTCGATTGCGCTTGCCCATAAGTTGGTCGTGCTTGGCCGTATCGGTGAGATCGCCGAGGAAGCCGGCGCGGAAGATCCACGCCGCTTTGCCCATCAGATCGGCCTCCTGATCGACGGCGCCATCGTTGCCGCGATGGTCACCCGCGATCCGTGCGTCGCCGACCTTGCCGCCGCCATGGCCGAGACCGTCTTCCACGATCTGGAGCGTCGCGCCGAGGCGGCTTAAAGGGTCGCTCCTGGCGGTTGTGACCGCTTTGACGGAGCCTTCAGCAGATCGGATCCCAACGTCCATCCGACCGGCGTCGCAAGAGCGGCGTGGCAATGGCGCCGACAACCCTGGACTCGATCGACGGATCCAACTGGGCCAGCGTCGGCCGCCATCGTTGTCCTTGCAGCATGCCGGCGCTAAGCATGGCGATCGACCGTACGCCGGCGAGTTCGAGAGGCCGCAAAGCGGACGTCATCGACGATCCGGTGCTGATCACGTCGTCAATCACGCCGACGTGCCGAACGGTCAGCAATGGGATCATGCGCGGGTCGATATAGAGACGCTTGACCTGCCCGGCACTCGTGATTGAATTCAGCGGTTGCGACAGCGCATCATCATACCAAAACTTGCGCGATGTGCCGAACGGCACCATGCGGGCATGACCCAGCCGACGGGCGACGTTGATCGCGAATGGTATGCCAAGCGTTGGGAGGCCCACGATGACATCAGGCTCAAACTTTCGGGCTTGGTCGGTCAGGGCTGCGGCGAGCGCATCTTCGACCGCGAAACTCGCTTGGTTTACGATCAACGACGCGATCCCCGTCTGGCCGTCGCCAGGCAGGACCCGGATCGGTAAGGCGAGTTTCCGCCCGTTGAGTCAAGCGGGACACTAGAATTCGCCATACCCATTGGCCGGTTGCGGATTAACGGCGAACGGAGGGTCGAAGGTTTGCCAATAGTCTTGGGACTTTCGTGCTAACATGTCGAACTCCCTAATGTTTGGATTTTTTGTTCAATAATGAACGCAGCGCAGAGGCAAAAGGAAAATCTGAAAAATACTAAAGAAAAATATTGGCATTGCTCTCTGTATTTAACTATTACACAAGGATCGGCTGATTAACGGGAGGGGAACGAAGCCATGTCGGACAATAATAGTACAAAGGCAACCCTTAGCTCCGCTCGGCTCGAGGATCTGATCCAGCTGAGGCGCGATCTCCATGCCCATCCCGAACTCGGTTTCGAGGAGGTCCGCACTGGCCGGATCGTCGCGGATAGATTGTTGAAACTCGGGCTCGATGTGCAGGTCGGGCTTGGCAAAACGGGCGTGGTCGGCACGTTGCGGGCGGGCGATGGCACCCGCCGCGTCGGACTGCGCGCGGACATGGACGCCCTCGCCATGCCCGAAACCGTCGAGAACCGCGCCTATCGGTCGACCGTCCCGGGAGCCATGCATGCCTGCGGTCATGATGGGCATACGGTCATGCTGCTCGGCGCGGCCGAGGTCTTATCGAGCACACGTGATTTCTCCGGCATGGTGCATTTCATCTTTCAGCCGGCCGAGGAAGGGCGCGGCGGCGCGCGCGCCATGATCGAAGACGGGTTTTTCGAGCGCTATCCGCTCGATGCCGTCTACGCACTGCACAACATGCCGGGGCTGGCGACCGATCAAATCGCGGTCGCGGAAGGCCCGCAGCTCGCCTCCTCCGACCGATGGACGGTCACCTTTCGCGGCATCGGCACGCATGGCGCAAAGCCGCATCTCGGACGCGACGCCGTAACGGCGGCCGGCCACTTCTTGACATCGCTCCACACCATCGTCGCGCGACGCGTCGATCCGCTGGAACCGGCCGTGGTCAGCGCCTGTGCCATTTTGGGCGGCGATTTCAACGCGCTCAACGTGATCCCCGACGACGTGCGCCTTGGCGGAACGGCAAGGGCCTATTCGGCCATCGTGCGCGATCAATTGGAGGGCGAACTGCGCGCGCTTGCCGAGGGAACGGCGGGGCTTTTCGGCATCGCCTGCGACTTCGCGTTTTTCCGCCAGATTCCGCCGGTCATCAATGATCCCCGCGCGACCGCGACGGCGCTGCGGGCAGCGCGAGGCGCGACCGGGTTCGATCGCGTGTTGACGGCCTTCGCGCCATCCACCGCCGGCGACGATTTCGCTTTTTTCGCCGAGCGGGCGCCGGGATGCTATGCGTGGCTCGGCAACGGCCCGGCCGAAGCCGGCGCGCTCCATCACAACGGCCGCTACGATTTCAACGACGCCGCGATTGCGACCGGCATCGCCTATTGGACCAATCTTGTGCGCGCCGAACTCGGTCCGCCGGTCACCCCCGCATCAAACCCGTCATAAGCGCCTGAAGGGCGGCCGGGCCGTCTACCCCGGTCGCGACTTCGATCGCGGGTCCCTCCGGCGCGATGGTCATGGAGCCCGCGTTTGGCGGGCTCGACGCATCGACCTCAAAGGCGAGGCGTTCGGTGGAAAAGAGATCGGGGTGGAGCGCCGCCAGCATGACGCAGGGGTCGTGCAGCGGCCGGCTTTCGGCGATCTTGGATTGCGCGGCCGTTGCCTGGAAATAGGCCTCGATCAGGTCGGCCGACGCAATGGCGGCCGGACGGCCGCTTTCTCGCAGCCGGGCGGTATCGTCCCGGGTCGCACGGACCTTACGCGTCACGTCGAGTGGGATCAGCGTCGTCGGCAGTCCGGCGGAAAACACGATCGCCGCGGCCTCCGGATCGGTCGCGATGTTGAATTCCGCGCGCGGACCGACATTGCCGGGCTCGCGCACGGCGCCGCCCATGGCGATCAAGCGCCCGATACGTCGCGCGGAGTCGGGCCGCGTGGTGATCAGCCGAGCGATGTTGGTGAGCGGGCCGAGCGCCAGGATATCCACCTCGCCCGGCATCGAATCGAGCGTATCGGCCAAGAAAGTCACGGCATCGCCAGCGGTCGGCGCGGCCATCGGGTCCGGCATCGCGACGCCGCCGAGGCCGTCATGGCCGTGGATATCCGCGCTCGGCGAGACGTCCCGCAGCAATGGCTTAGCGGCGCCGGCGATCACGGGAATGTCGGCGCGGCCCATGAGGGCAAGCAAGCCGAGCGCGTTTCGCGTGGTCGTGCGGATGCCGATATTGCCGGCGACTGTGGTGAGACCCTTGATCGCGAAGGCCGGCTCGCTGAGCGCATGGAGAATGGCGACGGCATCGTCGATGCCCGGATCCGTATCGATGATAATGGCGCGCGGCGCGGGCATGCGGAACCTCGTTGCAGGTTAGACTTAAGCCTGGAGCAATTCCACTGATCGGGAAATGCTCTGGCGCGTGGCCGGAAACTGGTGTGATCTGAGCCGGCACGCCCACCCCACTCAAAGCCGAAGTCCACCCGATGACAAGCGATCTTCCCAAGGACCTGATCCTCAACGCCGCCGACGAGGTGGCGCTTCGCCAGGACCTCGTGCTGGTCGCCCTCGGCAAGCGACCCGCGGACCGGATCCTGCGCGTCGCGCGGATGCTGGACGTCGGCACGCGAACCTGGATCGAGGATGCCGAAATCGTCATCCGCGGGCGGCGCATCGCGCATGTCGGCCCGCGTGGGAGTTTTGCCGGTACGGCCGAGGAGATCGTGGAGCGGATTGATTTCTCCGCTGTCCCCGGCTTCGGCGAGGTGCACAAGCATATCGAGAGTTCGCATCTCACGCCCGAATACGAGGCGGCACTGGTGATCCCGCGCGGCAATACCTGGACTTGCGAGGCGAGCCATGAATTTTCCAACGTCGACGGGCCGCACAATCTAGATTTCTGGCTGACGGCGCGCCGCGCGGGCTCGCCGATGAAGATCTTCCCGCTGCCCGGCTCCGCCGTGCCGCCGACCGGATATGAGTGGGGCGGCGGCTGGTTCGGGCAGGACGAGCAGGCCGGCTTTCTCGATGCGAGCCTGATGGTGGCCGGGCTTGACGAAGTCATGGATTGGCCGGCCGTCTGGAACTCGGAGAATCCATCTCATGCCCGCCTCTGGGGCATGATCGAGGCGACCTTCGCCAAACGGGGCGTGGTGGAGGGGCACGGCGCGGGCTTGCGCGACCGCGCCTCGATCAGCGCCTTCGCCGCGGCCGGGCTGTCATCCGATCACGAGGCGTGGACGGCGGACGAGGCCTGGCTCAAGCTGCAGGCTGGCATTTTCCTGGAGATCCGGCCGCATTCGATGCCGGACATCCTTAAGGGCCTGATGGCGCGCGGCCTTGCCGACTGGAGCCAAGTGGCCTTCGCGACCGACGATCGCAGCGCCTCGGACACGCTTCGAATCGGCGCGACGGATCACAATGTGCGTCTTGCGATCGAAAGCGGTCTTGCGCCCGAAATCGCCATCCAATGCGTCACGATCAATCCGGCGCGCCACATGCGGCTGACGCCCTATATCGGAAGCCTCGCGCCGGGCCGCTTCGCCGATATCGTCCTCCTCGACGATGTCGCGTCGGTATCGATAGCCGAAGTATGGGCGGACGGACGACAAGCGTCGGACGGAAAGCGCTACATCGGCCCGCTGCCGGCTATCGATTGGCCGGCCTGGGCAACGCATACCGTGAAGATCGATCGCGAGATCAAGGCATCGGACTTTCAAATCGCCGCGCCAGCCGCCGCGTCGACCGCCAAGGCCGCGCTCATCAGACCATTCCATTGGGCGGATGATTTTCTTCAAACCGAACTACCCGTCGTCGATGGGCTGGTCGAGCGCGCGCCGGAACGCAACATCACGAAATTCGCCATCGTCGATCGCTATTCAGGTCGCGGTCTCGTGTCGCGCATGTTCTGGCTCGGTTGCGGACCGCGGACGGAGAATACCGCCGTCGGCTGCACCGTCGCGCATGACCAGCACAATATCTGGGTCGTCGGATCATCGGATGCGGCCATGGCGCTGGTCGTCGAACGGATCAAGGCGAACCAAGGCGGCTGGGCGCTGGCGACCGGCGGGGCGATCGTCGCCGATGTCGCCTACGAAGTCGGCGGCCTGATGACCCATCGGCCTGCCGAACAGCTCGATGCCGACATGGATCGGCTTTACACCGAGGCGGCCAAAATCGACTGGCTCTATGAGCCGACCTACTCGCCGCGCTGGTTTCCCGGCTTTCCCGAGCGGCTGCAATTCGCCACGCTAACCTGCGCGCCCTGGCGCTGGGTTCTGGTCGCGCCGACGGACGCCGTGCCCGAGGGCTTTGTCAACGTGGCCACCGGCGCGAGCCATCCGGTCGTTTGGCCGATCGACTGATAAGCCGCCTTAACATCGTGCGGCGGCGTCGATCCGAGCCATCTCGGTCTTGAAGCTTTGCGCGATCTGGAGCGCGTCGGCCACCGCCTTGGCCGGCTCGATCGACAGGACCGCGCGGTCGCGCATGAGAAACCGTCCGTCGACCATCACGTCGGTCACGTCTCCGGGCGTCGCCGCGAAGACAAGCGCGGCATGGATATCGTAGATCGGCTGTAGGCGCGGCGCCGAGAGATCGACCAGGATCAGGTCCGCGCGCTTGCCGACCTCGATCGACCCGATCCGATCGTCGAGCCCGAGCACGCGCGCGCCCTCGATCGTCGCCATGCGGATCACCTCGCGGGCCGGCAGCGGCTTGCGGCTGCGGCCGAGCAGCTTCTGGAACATGCTGGCCGGCGCGAACTGGGCGAAGAGATCCAACGTGTTGCCGCTCATCGGTCCGTCGGAGGCAAGCCCCACGGGGATGCCTGCGGCGCACATGGCCTCGACCGGCGCGATCCCTCGCCCGCCCTTGCCGTTGGAACGCGCATTATGCGCAACCGTTATTCCCGCCGCCGCCATCCGCTCTATTTCGCTGGGATCGACATTCAGGCAATGCGCGGCGATCAGCCCGCGCCGCGCGAGGCCTGCCTTTTCCAAAACGCCGAGCGGGCGCAGGCCGTGCATGCGTTCGGCCCAATCGAGTTCGCTATCCATCTCGGCCAAATGGATCTGTACGGGAACATCCGGATGAGCCTCCGCATAGCGGGCGACGCGGGCCATGACCGGGATATCCGTCGAATAGGGCGCATGGGGCGCGATCGACGGGACGATGCGCGGATGCCCGGAGAATTCCGACACCAAGTCGTCGACCAATGCGAACCCTTCGTCGAAGTCAAGGTGATCGGGCGGCGAAAAATCCGCGAGCGTCTGCCCGACGAGGCCGCGTAGACCCGCCTTATCCAAGACCCTGCCGACTTCGGCCTCGAAATAGTACATATCGGCGGCGGTGGTCACGCCGCCCTGGATCAGCTCGACAGCCGCGAGCGCCGTGCCCACGCGGACCATCTCGGGGGTGACGAAGCGCCGCTCGAGCGGCAGGATATAGCGATAGAGCCGCTCCTCGACATCCTCGCCGAGCCCGCGAAACAGAGTCATCGCAAGATGGGCATGCGTGTTGACCATGCCGGGCATGAGCAACCGGCCGCGACCATCAATGTGCTCCGCTCCATCGATGACCGGCGCTCGGCCGAAGCCGACCGCGCGGATCGCGTTGCCTTCCACGACAACATGCCCGCGCTCAATCACCGACATCGTCGGATCGCAGACCAGCACCACGACGTTGTCGATCACCAAGGCCAAGGCTGGGTCACTCCTGCTTCAGGATCGCGCATTGCTCAGGCACGGGCACCAATGTGGCCTTTGTCCCAGGCTCCAGCGGCGCGGCGAGCGCTCCGTTCGCAACGAGCGCGCCGACCGGGCTTTTGCATTGATATTGATAGGCGCGGCCGAGATAGGTGCGCAGCCCGAGTTCGGCGGGAAAGCCCGAGGCAGCCGGATCGGTCGAGACCCGCAGTCCGTCCGCGCGGGTTGCGAGCATGAAGGCGTCTGGAATGTCGCCGAAGTCATTCTGATCGAGTTTAAGCTCGACACCGCCGGCTTGCGTGGTGACGAACGCCCCCTCGCGCGCCGCGACCCGCATCGCGATCAGATTTTCAAAGCCCACGAAGCGCGCGACGAACGCGCTCGCTGGGCGCTGGTAAAGCAGCTCCGGCGTATCGAACTGCATGATCCGCCCGGCACTCATGATCGCCACGCGATCGGAGATTGAGAAGGCCTCCTCTTGATCATGCGTGACATAGACCGAGGTCGTTTCGTTGGCGCGCTGGAGCTGCCGGATTTCCAAGCGCATATCGATCCTGAGCTTGGCATCGAGGTTCGAGAGCGGCTCGTCGAACATCAAAAGCGGCGGCTCGATCACCAGGGCGCGGGCGAGCGCGACGCGCTGCTTTTGACCACCCGAAAGCGCCGACGGCAGGCGATCGGCGAAAGCTGACAATTCGACCCGCTCCAGCATCGCCGCGGCGCGCCGATCCCGTTCGCCCGCCGCGAGGCCGCGCTGCTTCAGGCCGAAGGCGACGTTTTCCAGAACCGAAAGGTGCGGAAAGAGCGCGTAATTCTGGAAGACGAGGCCGATATCGCGCTTGTGCGCGGCAAGTCGCGTGAGGTCTTTCCCGCCAAGCCGGATGGTGCCCGCGGTCGGCTGCAGGAACCCGGCGATCAACCGCAATGTCGTCGTCTTGCCGCAGCCGCTCGCACCGAGCAACGAGACGAGTTCGCCCGCCGGCACCAAGAGCGATAAATCCTCCAGGACCATGGTCGATCCGTAATGCGCGGTCAGTCGGTCGAGGATCAGGGGTTGGGTCATGAGGTCACGTCGCGAGAGGCGGGGTCATTTGGAAGGAGGCCGGGTCACTTGGCAAGGAAGGTGAGGCCGAGCGTGCGCTCCACGACCACCATCACAACGACGGTCAAGAGCATCAGCAACACGGACACAGAGGCGATCGTCGGATCGAAGAACTGCTCGACATGGGCGAGAATCTGGATCGGCAGCGTGGAGATGCCGGGTCCGGTCAGGAAGAGCGAGGTCGAAACATCGTTAACCGACGTGATGAAGGCCAAGATGAAAGCCGCCATCACGCCCGAGCGGACATTCGGCAGCACAATGGTGAAGAAGGTCTTGGCGGGCGCCGAGCCGAGACTAATGGCGGCTTCCGCGATGGAAAAATCGAACGAGGCGAGGCTCGCGCTGATCACGCGGACGGCGTAAGGCAGCACAATCAGCGTATGGCCGACGAGCAGCGTCGGAAAGATCGGCCAACCCGCGCCGACCGCGACCGATTTCAGCAACGAGAATCCAAGCACGATTTCCGGCACGAGGATCGGCAGGACGAACAGCGTCGAAAGCCAGGTCGGGAGCGCGATGCGATGCCGGTTCAGCGCATAGGCGGCGGGGATCCCGATCAGCAGCGCCAATGCGGTGGAGAAAAAGGCGATCTGGAGGCTGGTCAGGATCGTCGCGCGAAAGGCGCTGATTTCGAAGATGTTGACAAACCAGCGAAGCGTCAGGCCTTGCGGGGGAAAGGTCAGGTAGGTCGTGTCGCTCAGCGCGGACCCCAGGATGATCACAAGCGGAATCGTTAAAAACAGATAGACGCCGACGGTTACGGCAACCAGGGCGGGGTGAACGCGCGCTCTCATCAGGTGGCCATCGGATTGAGGCGACGGGCGATCCGGCTCATGACAAGCACGACGGCGACGGTAACGACGACCATGATCGCCGCGATCGTCGAGGCGCCGACCCAATCGAAGGCGACCATGGCGCGCTGATACATCAATGTACCCATCACCATCTGCCGCTCGCCGCCAAGGAGCTGCGGCGTCGCGTAGGCCGTGAACGAACCGGTGAAAACAAGCACGGCGCCGACGATGAGGCCGGGCACCGCAAGCGGCAGAATGATCTGTCGGAACGTAGCTGCCGGGGACGCGCCGAGCGAGGCGGCGGCTTGAACAACATCCTCGGGGATGCCTTCGAGCACGCCGACCAGCGTCAGGATCATCAGCGGCGTGAACAGATAGACCATGGCAACGATCACCGAGCCCTGCGTATAGAGCATGGTCAGCGGCTGATCGATCAGGCCGAGGCCGCGCAAGGCATCGTTCAAAATTCCGTTCTTGCCGAGGATGATGAGCCACGCGAAGGAGCGCACCACGACACCGGTTAAAAGCGGAAAGACCGCCGCGATGATGAGCAGGCTTTTCCAGCCGCGCGGCGCCCTGGCCACGACGGTGGCCGCCAGAAAGCCGAGCACGAGCGAGATGACGGTCGTGGCGAGGGCGATTTCCATCGTCCGCCACAAAACCGCCCGACGAAACCCGCTGGCGAAAAAGGCCTGATAGGGCGCGAATGGCCCCGCGCCCTCGGTGAATGTGGTGGCGATTGTCGCCGCGACCGGCACGATTAGGAACACCAGCACCAACGCCGTTGCGGGCGCGGCGAGGACCCAACCGGCATGACGCTTCAGCATGGTCGACCCTCGCGGTCCGGACTTAACTGGCAAGGGCCTCACATGCCAAAGACTTCGTTCCAGCGCTCGATCCAGGCGCCCTTCACGGCATTGAGCTTGTCGTAATCAATCCGCTTGAGGCCGGCGATCATTTCGGTGCCGTAGGTCCATTGCTTGGCTTGATCCGGGTTCAGTTTCACCGCCGTGGCCACCGGGGCGTCGACGCCGTTTTCGGCAAGCGTCTGCTGGATCGCCGGATCGAGCACAAAATTGATGAACTGATGGGCGAGCTCGACATTCGCCGCGCCCTTCGGGATATTGATCGTGTTCAAGGTGGCGATGGCGTCCGGCAGCGCGGCCCATTCGGCGGTCGGCACGGCTTTTTGGATCTGCGCGAGCGTGAAGTCCTGGGCAATCGAGGCCACGATTTCACCGGTTGAAAACAGGTTTACCAGCTCGGAGCCGGTATTGTAGTTCTTGACGACGTTCGGCTTGATCTCGGTGATCGCCTTGAACGCCGCGTCGGCATTGGCATAGGGGTCGACCCCGGCCTTCGCGCCCGCGAGCAGGACGACCATCGGACCGGCGGTCGTGGTGATGCCGGGCAGCGAGAGCTTGCCCTTGAACTCCGGCTTCCAGAGGTCGTTCCAGGCCGTGATCGGCGCCGAAACCTTGGCGCGGTCATAGATGATGCCGACCCGGCCGATCGTATAGGCCGGGCCGAAGGCGCCCTGCGGTGCCCGCGCGATCTCATGGGCGCCCGCCAGATTGGGCACCTTGACGCGATCGACAGGCTGAAAAAGCCCGTCCTTGATGCCGATCTGCGAGAAACTATCCGTGAAATAGGCCACATCGACCCCGGCGCCGCCCCGGATCTTGATTTTGTTGAGCCGATCCGCGTTGTTGCCCGTCTCGAACACGATCTCGCAGCCGCACTTGGCCTTGAACGGCTCGATGATGAATTTATTGAGCTTGTCGCCGTTGAAGCCCCACCAGGAGATGGTCAGCGTCTTGGACTGCGCGAGGGCTTGAGGCGCGGCAAGCGTGGCCGCCGGGAGAACCATCAGCGCAAGAGCAATCGCCTTCACCGCGGTGCTCGTGGATCTTGAAACCGTCGTCATTGTCTTGCCCCGCCTCTTGGTTCGCGTGGTGTCCGTTCAGCCGACGCCGCCCGCCATTCGCCGGTCCGCGCTAACACCATGATAGGCAAGCGCGAACGCGGCAGGAAGCACGGATTTCGAACAATCGGTCTCGGGAAACATCAAGATCGAGGCTAAAATTACCTGTTGACACGCGATAATTGCGCGGCGAACCAAGCCTAGCCTTACTTTTAGTCATTCAGATCAAAATTCCATCGATCATGACTGTTTGGCACCGAGATTAATGACGTCGCCGTCAGGCAAACGAAATCAGCCTCGGCATCCGCAACCGTCACCGTCACACGGGCCCGAGCAAATTCCCGCGCATGGGGTTGACGAAACGGATCCCGGCGAAATCTCTTTCATTAACCGTCACCAACACACAATCGTTCGCGGCAGCCACGGCTGCGATGATCATGTCGAGGCTGCTGCGCGGTCGTCCCGCCGCCTTGCCTTCCGCCATCAGTCGCGCCCAGGTAAGGGCCGCCTTCTCGTCAAACGACAGAATGCGCCCTGCGAAGAGTGCCTGCGGTCCTTCCGGGCTGGCGAACCACGCGTCGAGCATTTCGCGGTTCTTGCCACGAGGCTTCTCTAAAATGCCGCGACGTATTTCTCCTAATGTAAGCGAGGCAATGAATAAGTTGTCGTCACGTTGCGAGGCCCACCAAGCCAGCAGCGATTCCGATGGCTTCGGCTTAACGATATTGCTGATGATATTCGTGTCGAGAAGATAGCGCGTCACAACTCGACTTTACGCCCCTCGTCACGCGGACGCTCGAAGTCCAGCCCAGCCCCCACCAAAGGTGAGCGACGCAAGGCTTGAAGAATGCCACTGGTCTTCGGCGGCTCACCCATGACGATTCGCTGGACCATGGCCCGCGCCTCCGTCGCCTCCGGGCCATCATCGGCCAAACAGCGGGCCAGCGCGCGGATGAGGTCTCTATCGGTATCGAGCGCCTGAATCTCGAACCGGGCGATGCCGCGCTGCGTCAGCCGGCTACGATAGCTCTTGATCGCCCTCTTCTGTGCCGCGGAGCTCATCAGGACCCTCCATGATATAACCCGCTATATATCCGCTTGTTGTCGAGCTGACAATCGAAGGCACGGAAGACAGCGCCGTTGGACTACGAAATAAGCCCCGGCATCCGCAAACTTCGCCCGCACACGGATCGGTGCAAATTCCCGCGCTCACAACAGCAGGCCAAGCCG